>JBAPXA010000220.1:0-9666 GCA_049283975.1 Pyrinomonadaceae bacterium
GGGCCAGGGTCGTGGACGTGGCGGCGGCGGCGGTAGGGGATCGGGCGGAGGCGCCGGTGTTGGTGGCCCGCCGGCGGGCATCGGTGTCGATCGAGGAATTAACACATCTTCGGAGCGCTCCGGTGGCCGTTCAGATACCGGCCATGGAACTGCTTCAGAGAAATCAAATGGGCGTTCAGACGCTGGTCTGGAACGGGCACGAATCGCGGGTAACAATCGACGTCAAGCCGAAGAAGACCTGAGAAATAATCCGGGCATGACGCAGACACTGCATACCAGCGCCAAAGACTTGCGAAGTGGATATGAAGCGGCGCTGCTAACGAATCCAAACTTGAAGTTTGGTCACTATGTGTCGGCCACGCGTCTGGCGCAGAATCTAGGTTCGCGACATCCGAACATTACTCGCGCTGCAATTCTTAATGGCCTCGCATCGGGCAGAAGTCTGGGTCAAACGCTACAAGACCTGGGGTTAAGTGACCGCAATGCCAGCGAGGCGAGAAAGCTTGCCGAGCGAGAGATCAAGCGCACAAAAAGATAGGCTCAGCGTCAATTTGCTTGCCGAAGTGGTCTGCCCCGGGCAGGCCACTTCTTGTTTCAGCCGCTCGCCTCGGCTTTCATTCAGCGTCGATACAATGCGGCGGTAATCACGCCCAGCAGAATCTTGTCGACTCCTTCAAATAAGACCTGCTTCACCATCAACGTCATCGGCACCGGTTGCACGGCGTAAGCAATAAAGAATGACGGCACCGCGAGCACCAGCCACATCAAGATTCCAAACCTGAAGCCCTGGCCCAACCACGGCTTGGCTTCAACTCCCTTCGCATAGACAATTACAGAGCCGATCGCGAAAGCGAGGTAAGCCAGGCAAATAAAGATCATCTTTTCCTGGCCCTCGGCGCGATAGTGTTCTTTTACAGCCATGTAGTCTGGTGCCAGCAGCAGAGCGTGGATCAGAAACCCGGTGATATTCGCCACAACGAAGATCACGATGATGGTTAACACAAGTTTCTTGGTATTCATATTGGGGGCCTCCGCACGACGTGAATCGTGAATCGTGAATCGTAAATCGTGAATTGATAAGCGACCGGCAGGTTCGAACTAACGGAAAGCGGCGCGAATTCTAACCCACTAAGATCCCAAGCCCAAGTAGATCTTGTGGCAGTCGAATTCTTTGGAGTGCGGTGGCGAGCGAAGCACGACACCGCTTTGGATGACGATCTCTGATCCATAGCGCCGTTCCCGACGCGTCGGCGCTTCGCTTTGCCCGCGCACTCCCAAGGAGAGATTGCTATCAGCAAAAACCCATCTATTAGCATCTAATTCGCGCCAGAACTTGTGGTTCCCGGCAATCGTATCTGATCGGTGGAGGTAACCGATGAATCTGATAAGTACTCTGGCAATCGCGATGGGCGCGGGTTGGGTTTCGGGAATCAATCTCTACGCAGCGGTTGCCACACTCGGACTATTGGGTCGCTTCGCAAATCTGCGTTTACCAGGTGAACTCGATATCCTTACCAGTTGGTGGATCATCGGTCTCGCCGTCGCCCTGTACCTCGTCGAGTTTATTGCCGACAAAGTGCCCTACGTCGACACCGTCTGGGATGCCATCCATACCTTCATCAGAATTCCGGCGGGTGCGGTTCTGGCGGCCACTGCATTCGGCGACTTTGATCGTGGAGTGCAGGTGGCTGCCTTCCTGCTTGGTGGCGGGTTGGCGCTTAGTGCGCACGGAACCAAAGCCGGTGCTCGGGCAGCAATCAATTTGAGTCCCGAGCCGGCTTCCAACATCGTTGCGAGTTTGACGGAAGATGTCATCGCAGTGGGTTCGATACTACTCTCCGTTTTCGCACCGTTCATCCTGTTTGCAGTGATCACAGGTTTCGTAATTCTGTCGTTCCTGATGGCTCGGAAAATCCTCAAGGCGATGAAAGCCATGATGCTGCGACTGCAGCAAGCATTTAGTTGACGTCCTGGTCTAGGAAAGACGATCCACGAAATCACACCAAACATCACGAACCGAACGCTATTCGGCCCATTTGGGTCTGGGAATTGAACTGGTGATTAGGATCACAACCAACACCTCTTCAATTTGATTCGTACGCACGGCAGAGTTATCTTTCTCCCACAGTACATTCCTTAAGTTTCAGCACCCTTCCAGGAGAAACGTATGAGCTCCGAGACCTTAACAATCACTGATAACAGAACCGGCAAGCAATATCAGGTCCCCATCGAGAACGGCACTATCAAGGCGATGGACTTGCGCCAGATCAAAACGGCTGACGACGACTTTGGTTTGATGACCTACGACCCGGCATTCATGAACACCGCTTCCTGCAAGAGTCGCATCACGTTCATCGATGGTGATAAAGGGATCCTCGAATATCGTGGGTATCCCATCGACCAGCTTGCGGAACAGAGCACTTATCTTGAAGTTGCTTACCTGCTGCTACACGGAGAACTACCAAGCGAAGCAGAGTTGCGCGACTGGACCTGGAACATCACTTATCACACCTTCATCAACGAGAGCATTAAGAAGGTCATTGATGGTTTTCACTACAATGCCCATCCCATGGGGATGTTTGAAGCAACCCTCGGCGCCCTCTCTACTTTCTACCCAGACGCAAAAGATATCTTCAATGTGGAATATCGTCGTAAACAGATCTACCGGTTGATTGCAAAGGTGCCGACCATCGCCGCCTTTGCGTTTCGCCACCGGATCGGGATGCAGTACTCGTATCCCGACAATGATTTGAGTTACGAAGGAAACTTTCTCAACATGATGTTCAAGACGACCGAGTTGAAGTACAAGCCGGACCCGATACTTGAGCATGCGTTGAGCGTTCTCTTTATTCTGCACGCTGATCACGAACAAAACTGCAGCACCAATGCGATGCGCAGTATCGGAAGTGCGCAGACCGATCCGTTCTCGGCGTTGGGCGGCGCTGCCGCCGCGCTTTATGGTCCCTTGCATGGGGGCGCCAACGAGATGGTGTTGCGAATGCTGAAGGAGATCGGGTCGGTTGATAAGGTCCCGGATTATGTGAAGCGGGTGAAGGCTGGCGAGTTCCGTTTGATGGGGTTTGGCCATCGCGTCTACAAGAATTACGATCCCCGCGCCCGCATCATCAAGCAGGTTGCTTATGAAGTCTTTGAAGTAACTGGCAAGGATCCACTGCTCGACATTGCCCTCGAGCTCGAACGAATAGCTCTGGAAGATGAATACTTTGTGAAGCGGCGGCTCTATCCGAACGTCGACTTCTATTCGGGGATCATCTACCAGGCAATGCGTTTTCCGCTCGACATGTTTCCCGTGCTGTTCGCCATTCCACGCACCTCCGGTTGGCTGGCTCAGTGGGTCGAGTTACTTGAGGATCCGGATCAGAAAATTGCGCGACCGCGCCAGGTCTATCTCGGCCAGCGGACGCGTGATTATGTGCCGCTTGCGAATCGCGAAGTTCCTGAGACGCAGTCTGCGGGAGCCTAGGCGTGGAAGAGAGCGCCTTACATTGCGTTGCGCTCAATCGTTGAGGTGAGTTCGGCGCGATACAATTCAAACGCCAGGCGATTTTGTGCTTCGCTCCAATCGGCATCAGTGGATTCACCACCGGGAAAGAAATCGCAAAAGACATCTACGAGCACCGCGCGCAATTTCACCTGCCCCAGGAGCGTCTCCAGATAGCATGTGAAGGACTGCAACGGCGATCCTACCTCCGCACTATCCGGCACCCGTCGCAAAAGACTTTCACTAATACTTTCGAACTCATGCCAGTCCTTGTACATCAGGAACTGCATTGACTCGCTGCGGAAGCTATTGACGCTGGTTACGAGTTTCGGAAAGTTTTCGGCAATGTCTTTCTCGCAGGCGTGCGCAAACAGCACCATGTCCGTCAGATCGCGACAGAGCAGCAACGACTCACGCAGCCGTGCCTTGTAATTATCAAACAGTCTCGCGCCATCCAGACCCGGATCGAATACCTGGGCGAGGGTAATGACTGATTGTTGCAGGCAGTTTGTGAGCAGGCCACGCACGTAGGCAATCTTGCCACGGGCGACATCGTCGGGTTTCCACCCCAATCCTTTTAGTTCCGAATCAAAAGTGCGTTTAAGGTCGTGTTCCAAAGCGAAGGCGATTCCATCCATCGTTTCCGCCAGCGATTGATCCAGACCTTCGGTCGAGCTGGCCACCTGAGCAATGAAATCGATCAGCGAAGTTGCCTCGCGTCGAAAGCGTTCCATTACCACCTTGGGTTCGTCTGGAGTGGGTCCGTGATTCGGGCTGGCCAATGAGGGAACATCCTGCAAAAGGCCTAAAAGCGCCGAAAAGGCGACGGACATCATTTCGCGCACTTCAGGCTTCTCGATCTCTTCCAGCAGGCGATCGATTTCCTCGTGCGGAATCTTTGCTTGTGTCTGAATTGCTGACGAGCTGCGGTCGTCGGCAAGGGGAGGATCGAGCAGAGGTGTTGATTGCGAACTCATATGTTTAACGGAATAGAGCTTTGAGTTGATTAGCTTCCGGGTGTGAGAGGGAAGCCCTTTGATTTGGGACAGCGGGGTGACTGCCAAACTCACTTTACAACCGGGGCCGGCGATTTGTCGAGAATTTCTATTTTTGGCTAGGCCTTCGGAAGGTATACGAGAGTCCGCCTCTTGACTGCCGTGATGTATGCTATGTGCCTCGAAGTTTCTGGCTTATGGCTATAACCTCTCGCACACGCGCCGTTTTGCTATCGGGGCTACTGATCGCAGTTGCCCATTCTTTTGTCGTAACGCTGACCAGCGCTGCCGGCGGGGGCGCGAATCAAATCGCATCAATTGGCAATTGGCAATCGCCAATCGCCATTCCCGGGCGCCACCCGCTACCGCGTGGTGGTATTGACCTCACCGGGCCCGCCCTCACCTTCACACGTATTTCCCAGGCCGAAGGGCGCGAGATCTACGCTGACCGGTATTCCAATTTTGCCACAGCTCTGGCTGCGGCGACCGGAAAAACTCTTGTCATTAGTACGGCGATGCCTGTAGCGACGGCGGCGGTTGTTCCGGCGACCGCTAAGCTGAAGTTTGAAGGCGTTGGGCGGCTACAGAAGTCAGGCTCGGGAACAATAAGGTTTCAGGGACTTGGTTTGGTCGATGCCAAATCGCAGCGTCCTGCATTCTCTGGTTTCGCGGTGGGCGACATTACCTGGAACGGCCCTGACTATCCGCACGAGGTTTCACTCGAGCTATGGGACACGAACAACACTTCGCTTTCTGACAGGCTTGAACGTGCCGCGACGGCTTTTAAGGATGGGAGCAAGGTAGTGAGGTTCATCGCTTTCCCTAGAGTGATTACAAAGTCTGTTGAACTTTTTGACGCGCAGAGCATTCATTTTACGCGAGGAGACTATCCCAACACTGCGACTGGATTTCCCGCTACCTATCCTCCCTTTCTACTCAATGATCATTGCGGAGTAACTGCTGATCCCGGAGCCGTCCTCTACGAATCAGACTCTCCCAAGAATGCCCACCTGATTGCCGCGAAGATGATGTTCGTGCCTGGCGCAGATGGCACGGTTGAGGACATTCAAATCCGGAATCTTTACATCAAGGGTCAGCCATCGCAGATACACAATGGCCAATCGTCAACAATAATCCTGGGCAACGCGAGAAACTCCAGCGTCAGAGATGTCGTGTTGGATGGCACTCACGCTTATGGCATCACAGTCGGCGGTTATTCAACCGCGGGGAACTACGCAGACGGAGTGGAGGTGACAGACATCAAGATCCTCAATACCGGCACCCAGTTGGTGAATGTAATCAACGGAAAAAACATTATCTTCCGCGACATCCAGATCGATCTGCGCAACCACAACAGTGTCGGATCGTTTGCGGCCATAGACATTGAACCCAACACGACTGACAACAAAGTGGAGAACATCACGGTTGAGAACATAGTGATTGATGCCCGCACCAACCATCCGGGAATCTATATGACCGGCGTGGCAATGCAGGCGGCAGGGGCAGCGCAGTTGCTCAACCCAGTGGTTAGGAACGTGAGACTGCTGGGACGTGAAGTATCAAACGATGGGTCATCGGGCGGCTTTCTCTATTCCGCAGTGGTTGTCTATGGGGCAGTTGGCGGAGTTGTCGAGGATGTCCATGTTCAGGGAGTCGTAGGACAGGCTGTTTTTGTCCAAGCCTCCCGGAATCTCAAGCTAAGAAATATCGAAGTTACTCAATGCAGTTCTGCAAGCGGATTTGCGATGGAGCTTCAGGCCTGCGCTGACTGCGTGCTTGAAGGCGTGTCTCTCAAGAAGTCTTCAACGCCCCTCACGCAGTACACCAACATTAAAGAGTCTGAGGTTGATTACACAGTTATCGCTAACGGCTCAACGGTCACCCAAACCAATCCCGGCGGCTATCCTCGTTTCTACAATCACTTCACCGGATTGAAGGTACTTCTTAACAATACTCAGTACACCGTGAACACGGTTAACAATGTCGCTTTCTCTATCAATACGACGGTTCCGGTAGGCACATTGGCGGTTAAGACTTTTGTGCCGGCCGATGCCGATACCGGAAGTGATCTGCTCTCAATCCCGAGGCATGGACACAAGACCGGATCGAAAGTTAAATACACAGCAGGGCCCTCTGCGGTTGGAGGTCTCACCAACGGATCGACGTATTTTGTAATCACTTCTGGCGCAAACACGTTGAAGCTGGCAACGAGCCTGGCGAACGCACTGGCAGGTACCGCAGTTGACCTGACCTCAAGAGGTGCAGGTACCCAAACCCTGACCCCCGTTCTGGTCACCAGGTTTTCGTCAAACCGTTATCGAAACACCAACGCGGATGACGGTATCTTCCTGGAGTCTACCGGTAGGTCAGTTGTAGATGCTGGTGAAGTTCGCAGAGACTAGCTGAAGTTTTTCAGCGTGAATCCGGAGCCAAGAAAGCTGGCGAGGAGAGGAAGGCGGTTGCCATTAGTGATTATGGTGCACCCAGCAGGGCTCGAACCTGCGACCTTTTGATTCGAAGTCAAACGCTCTATCCAACTGAGCTATGGGTGCCCGTAATTGCCGATTTACGATGACCGATTTACTTACCTTGAAACTCTTTCCGAATGAACCGAACCAGGTCGTTGATCTCGGCCGCGCTTAGTTTCTCCTTGAATGCTGGCATCTCTTCGTCGCCTTCATTTATTTGCTTCACAAACTTTTCGTCGGTGTGCTCGAGCGCGTGACCTTCGCGAAGACTCGGCACCTTGAAACGTTTGCCTTCTACTTCCTTGAGACCGCCTTCGGCCTTCTCACCGTGGCACGTGACACAGTTTTTTTGAAAGTTGATGCGCGCCGACGCCAGCTGGTCGGGCGTTCCAGCCGGAGTGACTGCCGCGGGGGAACTGGCAGGTCCGGTATTGTGCGACTGCTCGATGGCCGCATTACCGCAGGCTGTAGTTAAGAGTGTACTCGCCAAAATGAGCGCAAACGTCCGCAGCCGCATCTGATCTCCCCCGAAATATGTAGGCGATGATTTTGGAACGTCGCGAAGTATACCATCCACTCTGCGGCGCAAGGCAAACGGGTCAAGTTGCAATCGACTGACGGAGCGGGCAGAATGACTTCACCTCAATTTTGAGGAGCTCTCCATCGCATTGACGATTCTCTCTTCAGAGGTGAATACCACATGAGTACCGAAAAGGATTCAGGCAATGCAGTGCGAGGGCCGCTGCGGCTTGCACCAACGTGTGGTGAGCTGGAAGAGCTCAAAGCGAAGCTGCCGCGCCAGTTTGTAAACTTCACTTTCTACGGTACTCGCTCTGAATGGCGCCAGTTGTCAGACGCTGACAAGCAGAATTGCAAGGCAGAGTTTGTCCGCACGATTGAAGCGTATCGCCCTCATCTATTACTGCACAGCTATTCCACTGTCGGCTTGCGTACCAACGTTGATTTCATGATCTGGCGCATCGGTTATGAGCTGGAGCCTTTCCAGGAGATGACCGCGCGACTTAATGCCACTGAGGCAGCCAGGTACATTCAACCAGTCCAGTCCTTCCTCTCCATGACCAAGCGATCGATGTTTATCGATAAGGACAGTGCGGAACATCCTGAGGATAAGCTACACATCATACCGGGACAGTCGGACTACTTGTTTGTCTGTCCTTTTGTAAAGACGCGCGAATGGTATGCGCGCACTTCCGATCAGCGTCAGGAAATGATGGACGAGAACGTTCGTATCGGTAGCAAGTATCGCTCGGTGAAGATCCATACTACTTATTCATTTGGTATTGACGATCAAGATTTGGTGGTAGCGTTTGAGACGAACCACCCGGCTGACTTTCTCGATCTGGTGCAGGAGCTACGAGAAACGAAGGCCAATTGCTACACACTGCGCGATACGCCGATGTTCACCTGCCGCAAACGAAGTCTGGTTGAGTGTCTTGATGCGCTGGGGTAACAGCGGAGACGCGGGGACGGGGGGACGCGGGGACGGGGGGACGCGGAGACACGGGGACACGGGGACACGGGGACACGGGGACAGGGCTTGGCCGCGCAATCCGTGCGGTAAGGCTTGCCTTACCGACATCACTAATCAATGGTAGGCGGCTGCGCCGCCAAAACCCGAAAAGAGCTGCCTCACATGTTCTCACCCTCACTGGACTCCCCTGCGTACTACTTGACTTCAGTCACAAAAGATCGACTACGAGTATTTGGGCGTGACGAGCTAAAGGCGATCGCTTGCAACGCTTTAAATGAAGCGCGCATTTCCGGTGGCTTTTTGATTTTTGCCTACGTAATAATGCTGGACCACATTCACCTTATTACTGACAGCAACCAGAAGTCCCGAGTAATCCTCCGTTTTGTTAATGGGACTATTAGTCGCCGAATAATAGATTTTCTTAAGCAGGGCAACTATGCAGCGTCACTGAAAAAGCTCAGGCGCCAGGAGGACCGGCGCGGTCATAAGTATTCACTCTGGGATCATCACGCTAACGTGCGGGTGTTAACGAGCGAAGAAATGTTAATGCAACGTGTAAACTATACTCATCAGAATCCGGTTCGTGCTGGTCTTGTAAAGAGCGCTGAAGACTATAAGTATTCGAGCGTGCGCATATGGAATGGAAAGCCATTAGCAGATGAGCCTCTTCTGGTTGATCTTGACAAGATTCGGTGGCGAAAGAAGAAGAAATTAGACACGTAGACCCAAAGACTTTCTTAAAGTGATGGCAGGGATATGCCCTACCGCGTCCGTGCGGCGCAGCCGCAAGATTCCTAAGCGCATTCCGGTAAGGCAAGCCTTACCGCACGGGTGGGCGGCAAGCCGTAAGCGAATCAAACTAATGAGACAAACACTGGCCGTCGCCTTTTCGCTTACGGCGATTATTACGTTCATATCGGTAAGCCTGAACCCTAGGGTAGCAATGTCCGCACCTCTCCGAGTCACCGCGTCCCCCCGTCCCCGGGTCCCCGCGTCACTCTCCCCCGAGTACCTCTGGTTTGAGACGGAAAACATGCGCGGGCTTGCCACCGACCCACGCGGTGAGCCAATTCTCAACCCCTCCTGGCTGAATCTTCCCAAAGCCAAAGCACCCGGCTGGGGCATCAATGGGCCCGGCGTCTCTGCCGAATGGTCGCAAGGCGGTGAGAGCGAGTGGAATTCCGTCGCGGCGAGTTCTGATGAAACTAC
>JBAPXA010000221.1:0-6082 GCA_049283975.1 Pyrinomonadaceae bacterium
CCTTTCGAGTTGCTGTTGAAACTCGCGCTCCCGGTGACCTTCGCGTTTCTCCGCCTCGCGTTCGAGGGTCGCAAACTTTTCGGCCACCGCGGCTCTTTCTTCAACCAGAGCCTTGGTGAGTTGTTGCGCTTCCTCTGCTTCAAGCTTGATACGCCGCAAATACTCGGTTGCCTGCAAGGTCGACTCTTTCACAGTTGCGGCTGCTGCCGTAATAATTCCCGGCTTGATTCCGAAACGGCGCGCGATCTCCAGTCCGGAGGAGGATCCCGCAACCCCGACCAGCAACCGATAGGTGGGTTGCAATGTCTTCTCATCAAACTCAACACTCGCATTGAGTACGCCACCTTCATTCGCAGCGTACATCTTAAGACCGCTGTAGTGAGTCGTCGCCATCACATGCGCTCCGCAACTGTTGCGAAAGTGATCGACGACAGCCACTCCCAACGCCGAACCTTCTTCGGGATCAGTGCCGGTGCCAACTTCATCCAACAACACGAGGGCCGGGGCTTCACAGATCTCGATCATCCGGGAGATGTTGGCGACGTGCGAGGTGAAAGTTGAAAGGTTCGCCGCCAGCGATTGATGATCACCGATGTCCGCCAGAATCGATTGGAACACTGGCACGTGCGCAGCGCGCGCGGGCACAGGCAAGCCGGACAGAGCCATCAAAGAAAGCAGCCCCGCAGTTTTGAGAACGACAGTCTTGCCGCCGGCATTCGCCCCGGAGATGACCATCGAGTCGTTGTCCTGGTCGAAGCCAAAGGAAACTGGAACGACGACGACGCCCGCGGGGCGGAGATTTTCTTCCAACAAAGGATGGCGAGCTTCCGTAAATTCAAAGCTGTCTCCGGCCGCTGCGATATCCGGAATCACACAATTGAATTTCTCATGAAACAACGCCTTCGCATTTATGGCATCGAGCTGCGAGACAGCTTGCGCTGCGCTTTCAAGTGCCGGGAATTCCTGACGTAAATCCTCGCTCAATCCAAACAGGATGCGAGCAATCTCCTGCGTCTCGAGTTCGCGCAGCCCCTGCAACTCATTGTTTGCGTCAATCGTGTCCAGAGGTTCGACAAATGCTGTCGCACCAGATGAAGAATATCCGTGTGCCACTCCCTTGATGCGTCCCTGATGATCCGCCTTTATTGGAATCACAAAACGATCGTTACGGATGGTGACCAACTCATCCTGAATTGCGTCCTCTGAGCGGCGCATCAGGCTCTCCAAAGATCGTGTAATGCTCGAGCGCAGCCGCGCAATTTCATGACGCACGCGTGCCAGCTCGGGACTCGCGCGATCATCCAGCTCCCCACTCGGCAGGATTTTGTTGGCGATGCGGGCCACGAGGCTGTTGAGTTCTCGCGGTAATCCCGCGACCACTGCGGACAAGACCGGGCACTCATCGCGCTCAGCCATAATCGAGGCGCGCGCTGACAGCGCCTGTGTGCAGAGTCTACTGAGATCGAGAATCGTGACTGGATCGAGTGCGGTTCCGGCAACACGCAAACGCGCGAGTGCCTCCGCCGGATCGTTAAGGTCTGCGAACGACCATTTCACGCCGCGCTTTCTGAGCTGAACACATTCCGCCGCAGCCGCAAGCTCGTTCTTGAGTTTGGCGAAGTCAGCAATCGGCGCAAGCAGCCCAAGGCGCTCGCGTCCCATCGGAGTTTGTGCTCCACGTGTTAGCAAGTCGCGCAGCTTGTCGAATTCGAGAATCTGAAATGCCTGTTCGTTCATTATTAATTCAAAAGCGCCGTTGGCGCCGCTCCCGGCCGCGAATTGCCAACGCGAAAAGCTTAGTCAGATCCAGCACGCCGATCATGCTTTCCTGATGCCGGATAACTCCCAGCAGGGCGCCGTTTGGCGCGTCGCTCTGCGAAACGATTTCGGCGGGCAATGTTTCTCCCGTCTCATCAACAAGCAGGGCGAGCTGTTCGTCGCCACGCAGGGCAACGATGAAATTATGTGGGCTGCTGCCGGCAGTCGGATTTTCTAACAGGATGGCCGGATCGAGCACCGTCAACATGCGTCCGCCAACCGAGACAACTCCCAAAACGGCAGGCGGCGCTTGCGGCAAAGGTGTCGGCGGGCGCCAGTCGGCGATGCCGGCGATCTCTGCAATAGGCAACGCAAAGTGGGCGCTGCCTCGCCTAAAGATCTGCAATGACGGTCTATTTTCGACGCCTGCCGAGTCCGCAAACGTTCCTTTAGATGCACTATCCATTATTTTTGCTGTGGCTATCATATAACCAAGAGACGTTAAACGGTTACCGCGTGAAACAGTTCGGCATTCCTGCCGTACGTAGCGAACGCAAACCGACAGTCTGCATTGCCACGCTCGGCCGCCTTTCGTTAATGACAAACCCACGAGCTAGAATGACTAACAGAACAGCGGACTTCCAGGAGCAAAACGAATGGACGAATTCGATCGTTACCTCGCCGCGATGAACCAGAAACTTCTCGGCAGTAATCATCTCGGCATCAAACGCTTTTTCGCACTCGACACCCAGGCTTACGAAGATGGGGCGCTCGACAAGCGCACCAAAGAGTTGCTTGGCCTGGTGGCTTCCACGGTGCTCCGCTGCGATGATTGCATTACCTATCACGTCAAGCAGTGCACCGCTGTCGGTGTTACTCGTGAGGAGTTTTTAGATACGTTCAATGTAGCGCTCGTGGTGGGCGGATCCATCACGATTCCCCACTTGCGTCGCGCCATCGACCGCGTCGATCAAGTTCTCAGTGAGACGGACAACGAGGCAGCAACTCCACACAGTCATGACTAAAAGATTTTTTTGCCTCGCTCTGTTTGTAACATTTGCTTATTCAGGCTTGTTAACCGGGAAAGGGATCGTTATGTCTTCACAGGAACGAGTGCGCGTGCGCGCACCGGAAATCAGTGGCGGCCGTGGCTGGCTCAATACCGATAAGCCGCTTTCACTCGCAGCGCTGAAAGGCAAAGTAGTTCTCCTTGATTTTTGGACCTACGGCTGCATCAACTGCATTCACATCATTCCCGATCTGAAGAAGCTCGAAGAAAAGTACGCGCGTCAGCTGGTGGTGATCGGGGTTCACTCGGCAAAGTTTGAGAATGAAAAAGAAACTGAGAACATTCGCCGCATCATCCTGCGCTACGACATCGAACACCCGGTTTACAACGATGCTGAGTTTAAGGTTTGGGAAAGTTACGGAATACGTGCCTGGCCCACGCAAATTCTCATTGACCCGGCCGGCTATGTGATTGGCTCAGTTTCCGGCGAAGGAAACTACGAGACGATCGACCAGGCAATCGAGAAAACCGTTGCTGACTTTCGTAAACGAGGCGAACTAAATGAAGAACCGCTGAAGTTGTCTCTCGAACGCGCTAAGGTTGGCGACTTGCCGCTGGCCTTTCCCGGCAAATTGATCGCCGATGCGAAAACCAATCGCCTTTTCATTGCAGATTCAAATCATAATCGCATCGTCATTACGCGTCTCGACGGTGCGCTCGTCGAAACAATTGGCTCGGGCGCGACGGGCGCCGCCGATGGCGCTTACGACAAAGCGAGTTTCTTTCGACCTCAGGGAATGGCACTCGATGGTGACAGTCTTTACGTTGCCGATACTGAGAATCACCTGCTGCGCAAAGTCGATCTCAAAACCCGCGCTGTGCAGACAGTTGCCGGCACTGGGAAACAGTCCCACCAATATTTCGAAACCGGCGCGGCGCGCAGTGTGGCTCTGAATTCGCCCTGGGATCTGCAATTGGTGGGACAGACACTCTACATCGCGATGGCCGGACCGCATCAGATTTGGCAGCTCGATCTCGATAAGCAGGAGATTTCGACATATGCAGGCTCAGGACGTGAAGCGCGAAAAGATGGGCCGTTAATGGAAGCTGGTTTCGCGCAACCATCTGGTTTAGCAACCGATGGTAAACGTCTGTTTGTCGCCGATAGTGAAGCAAATATTGTGCGCGCGATTGATTTCGCATCCGGCGTGGTGACCACACTCGTGGGTGGCGATCTGTTCGACTTTGGCGATGTCGATGGGAATGGAAACGATGTGCGATTGCAACATCCCCTCGGGTTGTTGGCCTTCGGCGATAAAGTGCTAATCGCCGATACCTATAATCACAAGATCAAACAACTCGATCCCGAGACGCGTAGGGTTACGTCACTTTTTGGCGGAGGCGGGCCGGGGCAGACTGACGGGACCTCGGCGTCGTTTTATGAACCGGGCGGCCTGAGCGTGGCGAATGACAAGCTTTACATCGCCGATACAAACAACCATGCGATCCGCGTTGTTGACTTGAAAACAAAAACAACCACCACGCTCCGGATCAAGGATCTGCAACCGCCTACTATCACCGTAAGCGAGACAACTGATACCGATATGGGACCAGGCGGCGAAGAGCTCCAACTAGCGACGCAGCAGGTTCGCGCAGCAAGCGAGGGAACGCTGATCATACAGGTTGAGCTTCCCAGCGGTTACCATCTGAATCCGATGGCGCCGCAACGCTATCGTGTTTCTGTTGAGAAGGGGTTTCCAAATCTCAGTCTCTTTACGTTGGGCGGGAGCGGACCGGTTGTAAAAAGCAAGGAGACAAAACAGACGGCCAAGACCTTAAAGCTACCGATACTCATTCCCTTCACTACGTCAGAACCAGGAAAGGGCGAGCTCACGATACAAGTTACCCTCTTTTACTGCCGCGAAGACAACACGGGCACCTGTCGAATCAAGACGCTCGTCTGGCGGGCACCTATTTCGGTGGTGAAAGATCCCACTGCCTCAACTGAGATAAAGGTTCAAGGCAAAGTCACGGCGGAATAGCGCCTCAACTAAGATTAGCTCACAGGTCGGGAAGGGGCCCTGCCCCCGCTCAGTCAAGTCGGCCCCTGAAACTTAATCCTCCAATTCTCAAAGGCAGCGGTGGCAGACCCCCTTCCTGACCTGCGAATACTCCTCAACCTGAACTTTAACCTCAACCCTCTTCTTCTTCCACTCCCTTGCTCATGCCTCGTGCAGCGCGTAATATCAAAACTCCCCTAACAACTTAATCTTCAGGAGCAACATCGTGGCTGATAAACCATTTCTGACTGACATCAAAACTCTGCGCGAACGCGCCCGCCAACACATTGAGAAGGGGGCCATTACTTCGGGATACACTGCCGATCTTCCGACCGTAATTAGGTTGCTTAATGAGGCACTCGCTACGGAGATTGTCTGTGTGCTCCGTTATAAGCGGCACCATTTCACGGCTTCGGGAATCCATGCTGAGAGTGTCGCAGCTGAATTTCTTCAACACGCCAATGAAGAACAAGGTCACGGTGACTTAATCGCCCAGCGCATTGTGCAATTAGGCGGAGAGCCCAACTTTGATCCCGAGGGTCTGCTCACTCGCAGTCACGCTGAATATGACGACAGCGCCGGGTTAGTTGAAATGATCAAAGAAGACCTCGTGGCTGAGCGAATCGCGATCGACAGCTATCGCGAGATGATCAATTATGTTGGCAACGACGACACAACCACGCGCCGTATGTTGGAAGGGATTCTGGCGATGGAAGAGGAGCATGCTGACGACCTCGTGACCTTGCTTCAAGAGGTGGGAGCGTCGAAAGCCAGCTCTGCATAATGATCAGCAAGTAATTGCTGGACACGCCCCGCAACTAACGCTTACCCAATCAAGCGCGACCTTGAGCGTGATGCTTTGGAGTCTAAGCATCACGCTTGTTATCTTAGAAACTTGTTAGCCAGCCAACTCAACCCGACCCCTCCACGGCCCACGATGTGTCGTAGTTGTGGAGCTATCGTGGGCGCCGGAGAAAGAAATTGCGCCGTTTGCGGCGCTTCGACTACGGCTCAACCTAATCCTCGTCCTGCTCGCGCCATTCCCGATCGCGAAACCGTTAGGTTTGCTCGTGCGCTCATGGAGCGCCCCTACAAATTCACAATCATTCTGCTGGTGACGAATCTCTTCGTCTATCTGTTGATGTGGCAGTCCAGCAGTTTGCGGTTCAGTATGCTCGGCGTTTTTCCTTTTCCAGTCCTCATCGCATATGGAGCCAAACTCAATTTATTAATCACAACCGGTCACCAGTGGTGG
>JBAPXA010000222.1:0-8370 GCA_049283975.1 Pyrinomonadaceae bacterium
GTACGGGAGCGGTAGCGACCGCATCCAACTAAGGGATCGATCAGGTTTCGAGAGTCGGCGATTATCCGGGCCTTACTAAGGTCGGAATCTTGAGCCTGGGTCTCACTTGAATGCGGTCGCTACCGCTCCCGTTACTGTACGAATGTCAATGCTACTTGAATGCCGCCACTTACCGCTCTCGAAATTGCCCAGCCGTCACAGGTGTTGCACTTCCCGGAGTTGAATCCACCAGTCATTAAAGGCCTTTTCGCTAGTTGGCTCTTGTAAGAGCCAAACCAATACGAAACACAGAGGGTGTTTTCTAAATGAGAATTGAAAAATGACAAATGATAAATGGAAATGTAACTCATCCTGACCCCTGGAACTTTTCTTACCCGGCGGGTGTCTAAAGTGCCGGAGTGAACCTCCCGCGACCCGCTGGCACCGGCAAAGGAGGACGAGATGTTTAATAACTTAATCGAGTCGAGTTCACACCGCAGCGAGTTTCGCAGGCGCGGGTCGTTCTTTTTGTTTACCACTGCCAGCTATTCACTGCTGTTCGTCATTGCCGGTGTTGTCAGCATCTACGCATACGATGCGCGCATGGAGGATCAGAATCTGGAACTGGCGACAATTATGCCGCTGGTGGAGCTACCAACTGAGGTACCAAAGGTCGCAACACCTGACCGGCCCTTTACCCCGAAAAACGGCGGCAACAAGCAGACCCTGTTTGAACGAAAGCAGCTGATGGAGCGCGTCGATCAGCCAGCCGCTACTCCCGATACGATCTCAACCACGCCTAACCCGGGATTGCCGGTACCTACAGGTGGAGGACGAGTAATCATCACGGGCCGCGACGCCGATCTAAGTGAACCTGGAGATGGCAGCTCGACAACCGGGGGTGGCAACACTGCGAGGACACCTCCGGTCGTAGTGATTAGTGAACCGCCTCCGGCTCAGCCGCCGCGCAAACCCCCGGTGATCTCTAAAGGTGTGATTACCAGCGAAGCCCTGTCGCTGCCGAAGCCGATGTATCCGGAAATGGCGAAGCAGATGCGGCTGCAGGGAAAGGTTACGATTCAAGTGTTAATCGATGAAACCGGAAAGGTCATATCTGCGCGCGTTATCGACGGCCATCCATTGTTTAAGCAAGCAGCCGAGCGAGCCGCCTATCAGGCGCGCTTTTCGCCGACGCGTCTTAGTGATCAACCGGTGAAGGTATCAGGCGTTATCAGTTACAACTTTGTGTTGCGATAACAATTCACTTGAAGTTTGAAGACGACTAGAGTCGACCGCTTTCAGATATTCCCGCCAAGCTAAAGAGGTACGCGAGTCAACGCTGCGTACCTCTCCCGCCTACTGCTGATCTCGGATTGACGATTGCGAATTCGTTGGTCATCAGTGCGTAATCGTCGATCGAAATTTTGCAGGCGAACAGTCCACCTGAGTTAGAATGCCCCCTACGCTCTTGCAACACACTTCATGGGGCCCGACTAAGTCGACATATGCCGAAAACTCATTCTGCTTCGCCGCGCTACAGCGGATCTCTGCTCCTCATCGTCGCTGTTTTCCTTCTCAACCTAACAAGCTCGCAAACTTACGGTCAGAACGTTAATCCGGAGTTATTGACTTACGATGAACTCGTAAAGTTATACGAACAGCCCGCTCCGGCCGAGCCACTCCAGCGAAAGCTAACAGCGCTTCTAAACACGCCGTTTGTCAGCAACGCCGCCACGGAAAGGGGAACAAAGCCTCTAAAACCTCAGAGTCCACTCCTGGGCCAGTTTCTACGGGTTGCCTTTTGGAACATCGAACGTGGGCTGCAGTATGACGCCGTTGCCGGCGCGCTTGGTGGTTCCCGCGATTACACCGCCATGTTGCACCGCACCAAGCTGGCGCATTCCAGCTCCACGCGCGTTGCAGCCGCAAAAGAAGCGGCGCTCCTGAGTCAAGCCGATGTGATCGTCCTTAACGAAGTTGATTGGGGTATGAAACGGACGGACTATCGCAATGTGATCGCCGACCTGGCCGCCGCCCTGCGCATGAATTACGCGTACGGCGTCGAGTTTGTGGAAGTCGATCCGATTGCGCTTGGCATCGAAAAGTTTGAAGGTGTGAAAGATGTCGATCACAAGCTAATCAGGGACACCAAGGTCGATCCCATAAGCTACAAAGGCCTCCACGGAACGGCGATTTTGAGTCGCTATCGGCTCGAGAATGTGCAGCTCCAGCCATTCCAATTTCAGGGCCACGATTGGTATGAGGACGAAAAGAAAGGCGTCGCGCCCGTCGAGAAGGGTAAACGCCAGGTAGCTGAGCAGGTGTTTCTGGAGAAGATTTACCGTCAGGTAAGGCGAGGTGGGCGCATGATGTTGCGAGCTGACCTGATCGATCCGCAATTCCCGCAAGGCAAAGTGACTATCGTCGCCACTCACCTCGAAGATCGTACGACGCCCAAAAATCGCGAGAAGCAGCTCGAGGAACTATTAACGCGCATTAAAGACATAGATTCACCCGTGATCCTGACCGGCGATATGAATACGACTGGGGAGGATTCGACACCAACCTCGCTCAAACGAGAAGTGACCAAGCGGCTCGGCAGCAAGGGCTTCTGGATTGAGCGCGGCGTCGGCTACGCACTGGGAGTCGGCATTCTTAAAGACGTGCTGATCGGCGGCGTTAAATTCGTGCGCAATCAGTCAGACCCCACCGTCAAACATGTTCCCATCGTTGCCCCTAATCCTGCGGCTGGATTCTTCGAAACTTTGAAGGACTTTCGTTTTGCCGACGGCAGTGCCTTTGATTTTCGGGGCGAGCCGGGGCGTTCAATCGGTAACAGTTCGGAAACGCTGGGCAACTCGAATGAGCGCGGCTCCAAGGGATTTGTTACCACCTTCGAGGTTGAGCGGAAAGTGGCTTCGGTTGGCAAGTTCAAGCTCGATTGGTTCTTTGTAAAGCCTCCGGGTCTGACAGATCCTGACAATAAGGATCAGCCTCATGTGTTCGCACCACACTTCGGGCGAACGCTTAAACCGCTTAACTACAGCATCGAGCAGCGCATCTCCGATCACAGTCCTATCATTGTGGATTTGCCGTTCCAGGAACCTCGGATCGCGGAAATACCGCTGCGGAAAAACTGACGGCTTAGACGCTGCGAATCACGCCGCGCGCTATTCCTGTCATTACTTCCTTGCCGTGTTGGTTGCGACAGACGAAGGTCGTAGTGATGTTCGTTAGTTGCTCTGATCGTTCCAGTGAAGACACGGTCACCTCGCACACGATTGTGTCGCCGGAAAACACGGGCCGCTGAAACTGGAAAGTCATTTCGCGGGCGATGAAATCCATGTCGCCGCCAATCTTGGTGGGGATGGTGGCTGTTAATAATCCATGCGCCATCAGTCTTCCCTGCGCATCCGGTAGCAAGTGGTGCTCGCCCGCGTCGCCGGAGAGTTCCGTAAAAGCGCGAATGTCCGCTTCAGTAAAGGTCCGTTGCCAGGAAATCTGATCGCCGATTTTCATGATTAGAACTGCGCTTTCATAAATGCCTCCCACTCGGCGGCATTCATGCGCTCAACCCTTTGTAGTTTGAATTTGAACGTCTGCCAATTGGGATTATCTGCGAGTTGAATCTCGGCATCTTGAAAGTGGCCACTGCGTTTATTGACCCATATTAGCCCGCCCTTGTTCTCTAATCCCTGGCCATCGATGCGGTATTTACGACAAGGAAGCCCGTCGCGCATTTCATCAGCGACGTAGGTTATTTCGACCTCACCGCGATAACGAAAGGCTGGCCCTTCGTCAGCGAAAGTCGGATCGCTGACTCCGATCCGGAATGGCTTTTTGGGATTGACGAGGTGAGGAAAGGCAAAATTCAAACTCGCAAAATCGAAGTTGTAAACATGAAACGGAAGGAACGGAATGGCTACGTTCTCAGTCGGCCGGTTCATGAACGGTAACGTGACGGCTACCTCTTTATCCGCCGGAAGATAAACGAGAGTTGCCGCGAGGACCTTCTCTTTGTCTTTATAAACCTGCCACGACTCGAGATTCTTTACCGAGAAGATTGACCAGTCCATGTGGGCAATTACCAAGCCCGCGCGCGTTCCGTGGGGATGAAACTTAAAGGACTCAATTCGATCTTTAGCGGCAATGCGAATCGAAATTTGTTCCGGATTGGTGCCGTCAATGTTCGTCTTCAAATAGTGATAGACAACACCGGTCGTGATCTTGTTCGGCTGGAAACGAAAGGCGCGGAGTGACTCCTGTGCGCATGCGACGTTGACGATACTCAGGAGCAAAGCAAGGCATGCCGCTAAGGTTAGTTTCATCATTATTGTGGGCACAAAGAAAAGCAATCGAAAGTTCGTATGCTGAAAAGGCGAGAATTCTTAGTCCCGCGAAGCGGGATGACTAGAAATCACCACTTTGTTCAGCGGCGCACAGCCATCACGCATCAGGTAATGGTTCACGGGTCCAGTAGATAAAATCAGTAGCTGCCGGTTCCGCACCTATTGAACGAAGGATCATGGCGATTTGTCCGCGGTGATAAAGCGAGTGCCCGTATAACTGCGCGAGTACATCATCGACAGTATTGCTAAAGCGCGGACCGTCATAGCTTTGATATTCGAAACGCCGCGCGATCTCCATATCGGTCAGGTTCTCAAAATAGGATCGCCACGCAGTCTGCATTTCAGCCAACAACCTGGGCAGCTCGCTAAGGGACGTGCCCGCAGGGAAAAGCTCTGGCGGTTGATTCCCATGTCCCAAGCGGTAAAGCCACATGTTGCGCGCCGCAACGAGGTGGGCCAGAAGGTCGACTGCCTTTTGAAAAAGGGGCAGTACGCGCAGGGGATCAGCGACAGCCTGCAACGAGGCCAATACCTTTGCGTTGCTGTCTTCCTCATACTCGAACCAGCGTCGATATTTCTCAGCGTTCATGATGTTGTAACTTAAACTGTTAGTTTGCTTGGTCACTAATGCGCAGTCAGGAAGGCCCGCTTGCGGGTACTCGACCAACCTAAGAGTTTGCGCTACCTACTCCTTCAGTGAGTATTTGATCACATGCTTGCGGCCGACTACAAAGAGTTCATTGTTGTCATTGAACACCATGCCTGAAGCGCCGCCCTCCGCTGAAAAGGTCCGCAGGTAACGGCCGTTGCTATCAAAAATCTGAACTCCCTTGATGTCACTAACAAAAACCCGGCTCTTGCCATCAACCGCAATCGCCTGGGGCGCGCGAATTTGTCCCGGCTGTTCCCCCTGGCCACCAAACTGGTTCACAAACTTTCCTTCGGGCGTAAACTTGAAGACTGCGCTATTAAAGTGCCCCAAAGCATAAATATTTCCCAGACCGTCGACCGCCACTCGCGTATTAAGTTCCGAATCGCCGCTGGCTCCGCTAATCGCCGCCCGGATGGTTTTCGTTACTTGCCCGCTATTGCTAAAGCGGACAATGTCGTCGCGATTGCGATACCACGCTGCAATCACACTGCCATCGGCCCCGACTGTGGCATCGTCAAAACCCCACCCGTCGGCATACGGCAGGTCATCAAGCTGAGTTCCCGTGTCGCCCTGATAGCGATGAATTTTCCCGCCTTCGACGACATAGACGGTTCCCTTCCGATCGGCGGCCAGCCCACGCAGGATCGTTTTGCGATCGCCGATGCTCCACTGCGTGATGAATTTCCCCGCCCCATCAAAAACCTGAATGCGGCCGCCGGTGTACTCGCCCACGTAGATGCGCCCACTGCCATCGACGGCGATGCTGCGCGCATCCTTAAACATGCCGGGACCGATTCCTTCTTCACCAAACTTTAACAAGACGCTGGCGAAGCTGTCGGCCGGCTTTTCATTTGGTCGCAAGGGGCGCGGGATGGTTGGCCCGTTCGTGTCCCGGCTCACCGTGCGATTGACTGAGTAGAAGATGGGCGTCAGGATTCCCACCATCGCGAGGACTACGATCAATCCAATCAGGATCGGTATGGCCAACAGTACCCAGAGCAGACGCGAAGGTTTGCTGCGAGTAATCGATCGCAGATCAATGTTAACAATGCGGGCGGGTTGGCCGTGCAGCTCGTCCGGAACCATCAAAGTGCTGCCGCAGTACTTGCAAACGACTCTTGGATCCGGCAAACCTGGAGATTCCTTGCGGTCGTAGGTAACCGGTCCGCCGCACTTGGGACAATCGAAAGTTTTCAGCATGTTTTTGAGATCTGGCTCCTGACTATCGCCAGATTATTAGAACAACGATTGGCACCGCAGAAATCATGAGTGCTATTAACAAACCGCCCTTCGATGTTCGCTTGAGAACGGAAGTCAGTAATAACATGATCTAGAACTAACGTGCGAGACATTCTAAAGTCCAAAGTGTTTCGCGACAAATATGACTGAAACAGCAGACGTTGTAATTATCGGCAGTGGCATTGTCGGCTCGAGCGTGGCCTATCACCTTGGCGAACAGGGTTGCACGAACGTACTGGTAATCGAGCGCGAGGCGCATCAAGGCAAAGGCTCAACCGGGAAAAGCATGGGTGGAGTGCGCGCCCAGTTTGCGACACCAGTGAATATTCAGATGTCGCTTTACTCGATCGACTTCTTTTCAAAATTCGATGAAGTGACTGGTTATCCCGCCGACTATCGGGCGCATGGCTACTTGTTTTGCGCCACGACGGAACCGCATCTCGAATATCTCCGGACAAATCGTGAACGACAGTTAGCGCTCGGCCTGAAGCAGGTTGAGGAAGTCACTGCGGACGACATTGCTCGCTTCGTTCCGCAACTTCGCGTCGACGACATTTTGGGCGGCACTTATTGTCCCACCGACGGCTTTGTGGATCCGCACAGCGTCATGATGGGATTCATGTTGAAGGCGCGCGAGCGCGGTGCAAGGTTATGGCTTGATACCACGGTAACCGGAATTGAAACTGAGAATGGCGGTGCGGGGAAAAGAATCCGTGGGGTAAATACGGCGCGGGGTTTTGTATCGACCCCCGTAGTTGTGAATGCTGCCGGACCCTGGGCGGCGGCCATCGCGCAAATGGCCGGCGTCGACTTGCCCGTTGAGCCGTTGCGACGTCAACTGGTTCCCACGGAACCTTTCGCAGCACTGCCGCAACGCTTTCCGATGGTCATCGACATGTCGACTGGGTTTCACTTCCGCCGTGAGGGCAAAGGAATTCTGCTCGCCTGGAACGATCCGGAAGAGACTCCGGGATTCAAGACTGACTTCGATCCGACTTTTGTGGAAAAGATTTTGACGCACGCGGCCGGTCGAGTTCCTTGCATGGTTGATGCTGCCGTAAATCCGCGGCGCGCCTGGGCCGGATTGTATGAGATGACTCCGGATCATCATGCAATCATCGGCGCCGCTCCGGGTGTCTCAGGACTATATTTCGTGAATGGCTTCAGCGGCCACGGCGTAATGCACTCACCAGCGTCGGGTAGGATTACTGCGGATTTGATCCTGCGAGGTCATTCAGACTTAATCGACACCTCGCTCCTCGGCCTACAACGCTTTGCCGAAGGGCGATTGTTGGAAGAGACGGCAGTGCTTTGAAGGTAGGCAGTAGGGAGTGGGCAGTAGTCAGACTCCTTACCTTGCTGCATGAAGTCAGACACGAGCTTGACGGAGATTACGTGGAAGAGCACAAATAGTGTGACAGAGATATTGTTAAGTTGCTTCAAATGACAGGAGTGTTGATCCGATGCTCTGGGAAGAATTTTTAGCCCGTCACACTAGGACTGAAGAATCCTCATTGCGCAAGTTTGGTTCAATTTTGGTCTTGGTGATCCTGATTGTCTTTCTCGTCTTGATGGTGGGGTGCAAACCTCATGCGAACGCAGAAAGGGATATGAACACAAAGATCATGCCCCAGATGCGCTCTCTCTCAGTATCAGGACTGACGCACGCATCATTGATAGCGGACAACACTCGGGACCTAATACTATCGACTGACGGAGGGAAAACGTGGCAGGTGATCCCGTCGGCGGCGGTCGCTGATACGTTTGAATGCGCAACCTGGCTTGATGATAAACGCGGCTGGGCGGTCAATCATCAGGGTCACGTCTTCGCCTCCCACTCTGGGGGAGCAATCTGGACAAAAATATCAGAGCTTAGGGATTTCACAGGAGCGAACCAAATTGAATTTGTAAATGAAAATGATGGTTGGATACGAGAGTTTCTGAGCATTTGGCGCACGCGTGATGGCGGCGCTACGTGGCACAAGACGCTCAGCACCGTGACACCCGGTGTGGCTGGACAACCGACCAGCCTGTTTCCGCTCAGCGCAAATATCGTCGTTAGCAGTGGCAGCGGTGGCCAGGTTTACGTAACCAAAGATGGGGGTGAAACGTGGAGGATTGAGACGCCATTAGCTGGGACCAATATTGAGT
>JBAPXA010000223.1:0-3150 GCA_049283975.1 Pyrinomonadaceae bacterium
CTACCAAGCGACGTCAAATACACATCTGAATCAAGCCTTCAAGATGTTTCGTGCTATTTCGTGTGGATTAGTGGTTGGCTTTTTCTCTAGTTAGAACGATCCAGCAAAATACACAAAATAACGCCAACCGCATTGATTCGGGGCGCCCACGGAGGGACGCCCCTACAATTCATTTTCAACCTATATCCTGCGCACGGAGGGCAATTCCGGTCGCGCCGAGTAAAACGAAAAGCATCAGGAACAGCACGCCAAGGTTCGTCAGATTTCCACCCCAGGGGTGCAGGAAATCGACATAGTTGCTCAGGTCGTCAGGGACGCGTACTGCCGCAGCGATCTCCGGCGCCGGCCCCAGCTGAGGTGCTTTTGGTTTCGTTGGAGAACCGCGATTCAAAAGCTCCTTCTGATAATCGTCCATCTCCTTTTCAAAATTCTTTGAGTTAGTTTCCGCGTCTGCCTTGTACTGGTTGATTCTCTCTTTCGCATCCTCAATGTTGGCGTCGTTCTGATGTTCAATCTGCTTGTAGAGCCCACGCCCTTCGTTAGTCGCCGCAGGCTCAGCATTTTCATCCTTGCCCCGCAGCACCTCCAACCCTGACAGGCGTTTCATTTCATCGAACGACCAGGTTGCCGGCATCACGGTCCCCACCACTTTGGCGAAACCGACCGGCACTCCTACCAGACCCGAAAACAGAATCTGCGGTATCAGAATTAACGGCACCAGGCTCGTGGCCATCTCTGAAGTTTTCACTACAGCCGAGATAAACAAACCAAGCGCCACCCCCACCATGCCCGTCAGAATCATAACGAGCAGTTGGGGAATACCTCCGAACTTGCCCGGCAAACTCATCAGGCTCGTAACATCCAGCAGTTTCAAAGTACCGAAGAGCAGAATGCACTGCACGCTTACGATCAACATCAGCACAAAGAGTTTTGAGCCCACGTAAGGTAAGAGCCGCAGGTTCACCATGCGCTCGCGGTTGTAAACAGCACGCTCGCGAATGACTTCTCGCGAAGCGACAGAAGTGCCGAACCAAAGTGCCACGAGCGCGAGAATGAAGTAAGGGAAGTCGCGCTGCGATTGTGCGCCCACCACCAAATACGTCAGCAAGGCGATTACCGGAGCTTGCGCAAACAGAATCAGCAGGTTGAACTTGTCGCGCGCCAACACACCAACATAGCGACGCGAGAGCGTGGCCCACTGTCGCAGGGAATCGCCCAACGTCGTGCGCCGCTTCGCCGGCGCCGCCTGGCGCGCTGTGCTCGATACATCAGCGAGCGGATCAGCAACGTTCCTGCGGTATTGCTCCGTCGCCATGAAGCGGTGTTTCCATTCCTCCGCTACCTCTTCAGCCGCCTGCTCGCGGGAAACATTGCCGTTGCTTCGGGCGAGCCGCTCGGCAATCGGCGCTTCCAGTTTGTCGTAGAGGTCTTTGAAACTCTCTGCGCCGACGTGCTCCAGAGCTTCATCGGGCTTGCCGTAGAAAACCAATTTGCCGCGCATCAAGAGAACGAGCTTGTCAAAGAGCTTGACGTTCTCCATCGCGTGCGTCGTGAGAATTACGGTTCTGCCCGATTCCGCTATCTGGCGGAAGAGCTTCATCACTTTTTCTTCAGTCGCCGGATCGAGACCTGAGGTCGGCTCATCAAGGAAGATGACTGATGGTTTTGTAATCAGTTCGACGGCGATTGAAACACGCTTGCGTTGGCCGCCGGAGAGCTGCGAAATCGGAACGTCGCGGCGCTCGGAGAGTCCCGTTACGTCCATCACTTCATCGACGATCTGATTGATCTCTTTGGTCGAGATATCACGTGACAAGCGCAATCGCGCCACATAGTAGAGCGTACTGTAGACCGTCAACTCACGGTGAATGATGTCGTCTTGCGGCACATAGCCGATCGATTGCTTCAGCGACTCAAGATGTTGATAAAGATCGAGGTTGTTTACGAGGACCTGGCCGGTGGTCGCCGGGCGCATGCCGTTAAGTGAGTCCATCAGCGTCGACTTGCCCGCACCTGAAGGACCAAGCAAGCCGACAAACTCGTTCGGCTGAATACTGAGACAGACTTCATCGAGCAGTCGTACCTTGCCTGCGCCGGAACGGTTCGGTACATCCTTCGTCACCTGGAAGACATCGATGCGTGTCTTGGCGCGTGTATCGAAAACGGCAACGCCCTTTTGTGGGTGGACCTTCAAAAGAAACGGTCCGATTTGCACGACGTCTTCCGTCCCCACCACTTTGCGACCGGTTATGCGCGCGCCATTGATGTAAGTGCCGTTTGAGGAGTTCAGATCCTCAATCGTTACGCCTGCGGTCGTGTTCAAGACAGAAGCATGCCGGTTGGATATCAGCAGGCCATCGAGGCGAATGTCGCATTCCTCGCCGCGGCCAATCGTCAGTTGTCCCTTAGGTCCAAACGCGCGCTCGATAAAAACGTGAGGCTGATCCGAAATGCCGGCATGACTGATCTGCAGCGGACTTCCGGAACCAAGCACCATGGTTCCCATTTTTCTGAGCGCTGCACTTTCATCGTATGACGCGGCGACAACCGGGCTACTAATCTGAGCGGGTTCTGGCTCAGGGCGTGGTGTCGGACGCGCGGGATCGACAAAACGGATTGTCGGACCTCCATGACCCAACTCGATAGTGTCTCCATGTTGCAGCACCTCAGGCGCGGCAATGCGCCGGCCGTTCAGCATCGTGCCGTTGAAGCTTCCCAGATCAACGAGCGTGTATTGCTCATTTCGTCGTCGAATCTCTGCGTGACGGCGTGACACGACCGCCGCGGCAGCAGCAATTGCGCCTTCCACTGTGGAGTCGCGACCAAAGCGGGTTACTTCATTGCTGAGTTCAATTTTCTTGAGGCCGCCTGTTCCTGTTCCCGAGAGTTCTACGAAGGCTGAGGCCGCGGCCTGGCGTGGAGAGGTGGGCAGCCGCTTCTGCGTTTCGGGCTGAAGACTCGGTGTCGCTGACGAAGTCGCAGGAGGATGACGCGCTACCAGCGTGGCTTCGGCTGGGACGTTCTCGCCGATGCCGGTAACCACGAGCACCGGCCCGTTGGGTCCAAATTGCACTCGCGAACCCGGGTAGAGTTCTGTTGGTGCCTTGACGGGATGGCCGTCGAGGAAGGTGCCGTGAGTTGAGCCACTAT
>JBAPXA010000224.1:0-3542 GCA_049283975.1 Pyrinomonadaceae bacterium
GCGCCGACTCGTCGGCGCTTTTTTTCTGCGCAAGAACAACCCTCCTAAGAACTTACCAAAGCGGCAACAAGTTGCCGCACTCCAAAATCTTGATCGGACTCTAATGGTGAGCTTTGACTCATCGAAACTTGAACCTTGACACCTCTATTGGCTGATCGCCAACACCACTTCATACAACTCCCGCGTTCCCTCACGAACATTCTTTACCGTAATCCGCTCATTATTCCCGTGGACGCCTTCGTTCTCGTCAGTCGTCGTATAAATCGGTGTCCAGCCGTAAGCGACGATTCCCAGTTGGCGAAAAAGCTGGCTCTCAGTGTAGCCGCTTAGCATCTTCGTAGTGATCAAGGCTTCCGGGTGATGCAGCCTGGTGACTCGGGAGATCACTGCAAACAATTCGGTGTCGGTGGGGGAAGTGTTGGGTGGCTTGAAAGTATTGACGTTCTCGATCCTGATCGCGGGATCGTCGATGACGCGCTTCAATTCGGCGAGAAACTCTTGCGGTTTCTCTCCCGGCAAGAGTCGCACGTCCAAATTACAAGTGGCTTCGTTGGGAATGACATTGGTTTGTTTGCTGCCACTCATCATCGTCAACGAAATTGTGTTGCGCAATAAGTAACCATATTCAAGATCTGCCGCCAATTGCTTTGCGAAGGCCTGATCATTGAGAGATTCGCGGATGTTCGCAAACTTTCCCCGCAGCGGTTCTGCCTGTAACGGCGCAATGTCTTTGAAGAACTTTTCGACTGCCGGCAATAACTTGATCGGTGGCTCGTAAGCCAGGATCCGACTCATCACGCGAATCAATCTGTTGGGCGCTGAGTCGGAAATTGGACGCGAGCCATGACCGGGCTCGCCCGTAGCCGTCAGTTGCAACCAGAACGGCGCTTTTTCCGCCACATCGACGCCGACGAATTTTACTTGCCCCTCAGCAAGCAGATTATCGCCGCCCTCAGTTAAGAGATATTCGGCATTCTTGAAGAGCTCCGCCTTGTTCGCAATCATCCAGAGCGAGCCTTCGTCCTTCACCTCTTCGTCTGCGGTAGCCAAAAAGATCACATCGCGACTCAACACGGGCTTTTCGCGGGCGAGAATGATCATCGTCAGGAGTTGCAGCAAACCTTCGCCCTTCATATCGAGCGCGCCGCGACCGTAGATCGACCCGTCGACAATTTCGGCGGAAAAGGGATCAACGCGCCAGGCCTTAGGGTCGGCAGTGACCACGTCAGTGTGATTCAGCAGAATGATGGGCCGCTTTGCACCGCTTCCTTTATAGCGAGCAATGATGTTGGCGCGACCTGGTTTGTACTCGAAAATTTCGCTGGGTATCCCTTCCTTGTCGAAGATTGCCTTGAAGAACTCTGCCGCTTCGATTTCGTTGCCAGGAGGATTCGAAGTGTTAATGCGGAGATACTGGCGCATCAGATCGACTGCGAGATCTTGATAAGCGGACCAGTTGATCTTGGCGCTAACTGCTTGTCCGCGAGCGATTGGCGCATACATTAAGATTAATAAGACGACGCTTATGGATCGCTTCTTAATGACGATTCTCATCTACAGCTCCTGGGCTAACGCTTACTCAACACGTCTCATTCTCACCGGGCTTTAGCCCGGTGACTCAAGGCTGGCAGTAGAAGAAACCGTTTAAACGGTTTCGGTTAAAATAGGCGCTCCAACACCGCGCTGAAGCGCGGTGAGAATGAGACGCAACTCTACCTGATTTCCACTTCCGCCATTAGCGGCAAATGATCTGACGCCAGGGTTTCCACAACCCACGCTTTCTTCACCCGCAGCCGATCGCTGCTCCGGCAGAAGATGTAGTCGATGCGTTTCACGGGTTTGTCCGCAGGAAAAGTGAGCCCTAAGCGCTTTGCTTTACTACGAAGCCAGGCATCATCAAACTTCGTTAACATTAATTTGTACGAGCTGCCAACAGGCTCATCGTTAAAATCGCCGGCGACAATCAACGGGCCCGGCACAGCTTCCAGCATTCGCAGCAACTGCTCAGTCTCGAACAACCTGCCATCTTCAAATTGATAATCGAGATGCGTGGTTACGAAGTTTACTCTCCTGCCGTCAAAGTCGATTTCGACACGTAGCATTCCCCGGCGCTCGGTCTCGCGCTTGTTCTCGTACTTTTGGTGCTCCGAGTGTTGGATCAGATGGCGCGAAAGAATCGCGACTCCGTAAAGCCCACCCTGATAATCCAAATTGGGAGCAAAGGAAAAATCCATCCGCGTTAGCTTCGCCAATTCGGCAATCTCATCCTTGCCTTCTGTTCGTTTCACGCCACGATCCACTTCCTGCAAACCAACCAGATCAGGTTGCTCACGATTAATATCGTCGGCGATTCTTTGCAGGTCCAGCTTCTTATCCATACCGACGCCAACGTGGATGTTATAAGTCATGACGCGCAGCGTCTTCTTTGCCGACAGCGGAGTTGATCCGGAGTCACCAGCTCCCATTAGCGGGACCATCAATAAGGTGAGCAGTAATGCTGTGAGCAGTCGGTGCCGGTTCATGATCAAAGATTTAGCTGGTATAGGAATGCGCGGCATTCTAACATGCCGAAATAATGTCCAAGGTCCAAAGTCCAATGTCCAATGTCCGCCAGCGACGTTGGATTTTTTTTGGATAACAGCCTAACGACCACCAGGGCTGGTTGAATCGCGGACGTTGGACATTGGACGTTGGACTTTGGACATGATGCATCTATTAATTCTGATTCTGGCCGCCTTCGCCGCCGGAGCGATCAATTCGATCGCCGGTGGCGGCACCTTGATCACTTTCCCGGTTCTGATATGGCTGGGACTAGATCCCAAAGTTGCAAACGCGACTAGTACGGTGGCGCTGTGGCCCGGCCTCTTTGGCGGCCTCTACGGCTATCGACGTGAACTCGAAAACAGTTCCCGAATTCTTTTTCGTCTCGGACTAACAAGCGTGATTGGCGGCGCGGTGGGAGCATGGTTGTTAATCTTCACCCCTTCGCCAATATTCGCGAGTCTCGTTCCCTTTCTCATTCTCTTTGCCACCATCTTGTTCATGATGCAGGGCACCATCACGAAACGGTTGCGCTTGCAGCCGATCGTGGACGAGCCGCAGGCCAAATGGTGGCTGGGAGCGATTGTGTTTCAATTCTTCTCTTCGATCTATGGCGGTTACTTTGGCGCCGGTAACGGAATCCTGATGTTGGCAGCGATGGGCATTCTCGGGTTACACGACATCAATCGCGCGAATGGAATCAAGAATTTTCTCGGCATTTGCATTAACAGCATCGCCGTCTTGAGCTTTGCACTGATGAATTTGGTGGTCTGGTCTGATGCCTTGCTGATGGCTGTCGGCGCCCTGCTTGGAGGTTATTGCGGCGCGAGCATGGCGGTGCGGATCGGCCAACGTTGGGTGCGGCGCGGGATTGTAGTAATTGGCTTCGTGATTTTCATAGCGATGGTTTGGAAACTAAGACATTGACTGTCAATGATCGCGCTGAGAAAGTTAAGAGCCCGATCCCGATCTCGGATCCAATGAATAAACTGCCACGATCC
>JBAPXA010000225.1:0-1774 GCA_049283975.1 Pyrinomonadaceae bacterium
GTCAGAACTTCGATGTTCCTCACCGGCTGCTCGTTTGGGGTGACTTTGGTTTGCCGTGGGACCTCGTGGCCACACCCGTTGTTGAATGGCGCACCGGTTTTCCCTTTTCAGTGATCGATGAAGATCAGAATTTCGTTGGCGCACGTAACGAAGGCGGACGCTTCCCGGCCCTGGTGACATTCGACGTACTCGTGACTAAGGGTGTCTCAATTCCGTTTCGCGGGAAGAAGTACAAAGGACGTGTGGGGGTATCGATCTTCAATATTACGAATCATTGGAATCCGCGTGACGTGCAGAGCAATATTCACAGCAGCGAGTTTGGAACGTTCTTCAACAGTGCGGAGCGAAGCTTCCGCACAAAATTCGAGATCGTGAAGTATTGAACTACACGTCGGGATAGCGACCGGCTCTCTGAGATTTGCAGTCAGGAAGGCGGGCTTGCCCCGCTGTCTTCAATCGGCAATCGCAAATCGGCAGTCGCTTTTTTCTCAGCGCCAAAGGCGCGAAATGTGACAGCCTGGGCCAACGGCCCAGGTCACACGTCATCAAAGTTAGCAGGAGCGCTGAAAGCGCGGAATATTGTCAATCCCACATTGCGCGCCTTTTGGCGCTGAAGAACTGCCCCCTGCCAATAATGTTCTTCCGGCTTGCGTTTTTCTGCGTGAGTCTGAGGCTAATCTTTTGATTGGAGTGCGGCGGCTTGACGCCGCTTTGGATTCCTTCTGTCGCTTCGTGTGACTTCGTGGTTCGATTTAACCGCAATCGGCAATCGCCAATCGGCAATTGCCAATCCCATATTCCCCCTTTCTCCTTTTCCCCTTTCCCCTGTTCCCCTCTTCCCCTACCTCATCCCGTCGCCTCTCTGCACTATATGGGCCCGATTCCTCTCGCGATCACTATAAAGACCAGCAAAACGATGACGGCCACAGACTTGCCATAGTCTCAAGCGAAGGAGACAACTACACACATGAAAAATTTTGGAAAAGGGATTGGCGGGGCTCTTCTGACGCTCGCATTTGTTTTGGGAATGGTCATGGCGACAAGCGGGACCGCTGAGGCCCAGTATCGCAATGATGATGGCTATTACAATCGTGGTGATCAGAAAAATGATCGCAAAGCACACAAGCGCGAGATGAAGCGCCGTCGCCAGCAGGCCCGACGCGATAATCGTGACGACCAGGGCGATTGGAGACGCGAGCAGAACCGGAATAATGGCGTCTACCGTGACAATGGCGTTTACAACGATGGACGCTATGGCCGCAACGACGGCTATGGCAACAACGGCGGCTACAATCAGGTTGAACTGAATCGCGGATACCAGCAGGGCGTGCAGACGGGTGCGAGTGATGGCCAACGCAACCAGAGCTACGACCCACAGCGATCGCGACACTTTAAGAACGCTTCGTCACAGGCTTTTCGTGAAGGCTTTGTACGCGGCTACGACCAAGGCTATCGCCAGTACTCCGGCGGCTACGGCAACCAGCGCAGCGGGGACAACGGTCTTGGCGCCATTCTCGGCGGCATCCTCGGCGGCCGACCGTAACGGTTAGCTTGCTTGTTAACTCAAGCAGCCTAAAGTCAAAACTGTAATGAATGAAGGACAGGCCTCCGCGCCTGTCCTTATTTTTGTGCCTGTCCTTTTCTTGAGGACGCGGCAGAGCGCCAAAGGCGCGAAATGTGACAACCTGGGCCAACGGCCCAGGTCCCGCGTGACCAGGAACTAGAGCGCCAAAGGCGCGCAATGTGACAGCCTGGGCCAACGGCACAGGATGCG
>JBAPXA010000226.1:0-6334 GCA_049283975.1 Pyrinomonadaceae bacterium
AACTAGAACCAAGAACCTAGTCGCCCAGATACGCTTCAATGACCTTCGGATCGTTCTTGATTTCTTCCGGCAGTCCCAGGGCGATTGATTTACCGTAATCCACGACTTGAATACGCTCGCAAACACCCATCACTACTTTCATGTTGTGTTCGACCAGGAGAATCGTCAGCGAGAAGCGATCGCGGATCTCGTGAATCAGATTCATTAGGTCTTCCTGCTCCGAGGGGTTCATGCCTGCCGCCGGTTCGTCCAGTAACAGCAACTGTGGACGAGTGGCGAGTGCGCGCACAATTTCCAAACGTCGCTGGCTACCGTAAGGCAGGCTGGTGCCACCTTCATCCTTGAAACGATCCAGATCGAAGATCGCCAGCAGCTCCATGCAGTAGTCGCGATGCTTTTCTTCGTCTTTGTTGAAACGTGGAGTGCGCAGTACTGCGTCAAGCAGATTTTGTCCCATGTGAATGTGACAAGCCGTCATCACATTTTCCAGCACGGTCATGCTGGGAAAAAGCCGGATATTTTGAAACGTGCGCGAAACTCCACGACAGGCAATTTCATAAGGCCGCATGCCGTCGATGCGTTTGTCTTTGAAATGAATCGCGCCTGAGGTTGGTTTATAGACCCCGGTCAGCAAATTGAAGATCGTGGTCTTGCCGGCACCGTTTGGTCCGATCAACCCGTAGATCTCGTGCGAGCGCACCGCCATGTCGAGTTCATTGACGGCCACCAAACCACCAAAGCGAATTGTTGCTTTGTCGGTTTTCAGGATCGCGGGTTTCCCGTTGTTGGAAGTGACGTTGCTGCTCATTTCTCGTCTCCTTCCCCGAGCGAAGTTTCACTTTGCCGCTCGCCGAGCGTGGCCTTGTCCAGCGTACTGCCGGTACTCCGATCTTCAGCCGTTATTTCTTCGGCCTCCGTTCGCGACTTGATCTTGCGTCGCGCGCGCCAACCCTTGAATGCCGCGGTCTTACCCAGTAAACCTTGCGGCCGCGTGATCATCAGGATAATCAACAGCAGCGAATAGATGACCATGCGATACTCGGCAAAGCCGCGTAGCGCTTCCGGTAAAACGGTTAAGAGGATAGCGCCCAGCACGGAACCGACGATTGAGCCGAGTCCGCCGAGAATGATCATGATCAGGATTTCGAACGACTTGATGAACTCAAACGACTTCGGATTCAGGTAACCATCAAAGTGTGCCAGGAGCACGCCGCCGGCCCCAGCCATCGCCGAAGAAATTACAAAAGCCATTACCTTGTAGCGCGTCGTGTTAACGCCCATCGCCTCGGCGGCGAGTTCATCCTCGCGAATCGAAATCAGGGCGCGGCCGAAGGCGGAATTGACGATGTTGTAAACGATGGTGATGGTGAGAATCGCAATCAGAAAAATCCAGAAGAAGCTTTTGACTATGGGAATACCTGAGTAACCACGCGCACCGCCGACTGCCTCGATGTTGTTTAGAAAGACGACAATGATCTGTCCAAAGCCCAGAGTGACGATGGCTAGATAATCGCCTTTTAATCTGAGCGAGGGCACGCCCACAATTAGACCGGCAATTCCGGCAATGACCGCTCCGATGATCGTTGCCATTCCCAGTGCGATCACCCACCCCAGTTTTCCGTTACCGAGTGTCGCGGCGAGGTTCGCGCCGTAGTTGACGGAAAAGTAGGCGGAAGAATAGGCGCCCACGGCCATGAAACCCGCATGCCCGATCGAGAATTGTCCGGTGAAGCCGTTGATCAGATTGAGGGAAACCGCGAGCGTGATCGCGATACCGGAGAGCATTAGGATGCGACTGAAGTAAGGACTAATCGTGCGCCCCTGGAAGAGAGTGTCCAGGCCATAGAGGATGGCGATTACTACCAGAATGACAATTAGATTACGTAAATAACGAGGCATGCGAATCAAACGATGAACGCTGAATGAGGAACGATGATTAGCACAACGAACGTTGTCTTAACATTCATCATTCATCCTTCAGCGTTGCTCTTAGACTTTTTCCTGCGCGACCGACCCGAGTAGGCCCGAGGGTCGGAAGAGTAGTATCAAGATCAAAATGGCAAAAGCGACTGCGTCTTTATAGGTCGGCGAGAGATAACCGACCACCATGGTTTCTGTAATGCCGATCAGCAATCCCCCCAGCACGGCGCCGGGAATGTTGCCAATGCCGCCCAGCACTGCGGCCACGAACGCTTTCAATCCCACCAGTATTCCCATCAAGGGATCGATACGCGGAATGCGAATCGCCACCAACACCCCTGCTGCCGCGGCAAGCGCAGAGCCAAGGGCGAACGTGAACATGATGATGCGATCCGTATTGATGCCCATCAGCTTCGCGGATTGTAAGTTGAATGAAACCGCGCGCATGGCGCGTCCGGTCTTGGTGCGGAAGACAATCAGTTGCAGCGCAATCATGAGGGCAATCGCGATGACGAGGACGATGATGTCCGCACTATTGATGCTGGCCCCGCCGAACAGGTCAATGTTTCTTTTCTTGAAAAGTTCGGGAAAGAATTTTGGATCCGCCCCGAAAACTACCTGACCCCCGTTTTCCAGCAGCAGCGAAACTCCGATTGCCGTGATCAATGCCGTAAGCCGCGAGTATTTTCGCACCGGCCGGTAGGCGAAGCGTTCAATCAATATGCCGAGGGCGGCGCAAATCGCCATCGCCAGCAGCATCACCACCAGCGCCGTTATCAGCGACGGCTCGAGCGCCCCACTGCCTAACAGCCCCCGTGCAATCAAGCCGTCGGCACTCATGCCAAGCGCTTGCGCCCCGCGAGCGCCCAGACCATTCGCCAGGTAATAGCCCATAAACGCGCCCACCATATAGACGTCACCGTGGGCGAAGTTGATCAGCTTAAGCACGCCGTAAACCATCGTGTAGCCCAACGCGATCAGCGAGTAGATCGCGCCGAGGGAGATGCCATTGATCAGTTGTTGCAGGAACGTACTCATAAATTGAGCCGGAGTTGAAAGATTAGAGAACGATCAAAATGAAGCGCCCGCACGAAAGGAGCCCGCTCTTAATGAGAGGGGCTCGTCGCAGGACTCGCGGCAGCAGGTGCGGCTGGCGCGCTACTGTTTGTTGAGGTGCCGGTGGTCGCAGGCGCCGCCGCACCAGCGTTGCTATTGGTGACTGGAGCGGTCGCCGGAGTTGCAGTCGTAGTTGTAGGCATCGCCGCACCTTCAACCTGAACACGTTCCGCGACTACAAACTTGCCACCGTCTTCAATCTTGATCATAACGATTGGTTTCACTGCGTCGCGGTTTTCGTTGAAGGTCACCTTCCCAGTGACGCCGGGAAACTCCTTCGTGGCTGACAGTGCGTTACGAATCGCCGTGCCATCAAGCGAGTTGGCACGCTTGATAGCGTCAAACATGATGCGGGCCGCGTCGTATGCGGTTGCGGCCAGGGCATCAGGCACCGAACCGTAGCGTGACTTGTAATCGCTAACAAATTTCTGCACCAGCGGGTCGGCGTCGTCGGGCGAATAGTGATTACTGAAGTAGCAGCCATTAAGCGCCGCACCACCGATTTGATAAAGACTCGGCGAGTCCCAGCCGTCGCCACCGACGATGGGCACGGTGATGCCTTTGTCGCGAGCTTGTTTCGCGAACAAGGCAACGTCGCCGTAGTAACCAGGCACAAAGATTACGTCAGGGTTGGCACCCTTGATGGAAGTGATCTGCGCGTTAAAGTCCTGGTCGGCGGCCTGGTAAGACTGCGTAACAACGATCTGGCCGCCCAGACGCGTGAAGACCTCGTTAATAACCTTCTCCAAACCTGTCGAGTAGTCGTTCTTGCGATCGACCATCAGCGCGCCGCGCTTGGCGTTCAAAGTCCGCGCGGCAAACTGGGCGATGGCCGCGCCCTGAACAGGATCAATGAAGCAACTGCGGAAAATGAAATCGCCCTTCTTTGTTACCTCGGGATTGGTGGAGGAAGGCGTCAGCATCGGAATCTTTGCGTTCTGTGCAATAGGTGCGGCCGCGATTGAGCGCGAGCTGGCAACTTCCCCGAGTATCGCGTGTACCTGATCCTGGGTCACAAACTTTGTGACGATCGTTGCGGCCTCGGAAGCGTCAGAGCGATCATCCTGCACCAGCAATTCAATCTGTTTGCCGTTGATGCCACCGGTAGCATTCACTTCGTCAGCAGCCATCTTGATTCCGTTTGTTGACGAGATCCCAAAGTTGGCCGTGTCTCCCGTGAGCGACATGAAGACGCCAATGCGAACTTTGTCGCCGCCTCCTGACGGTTGGCAAGCGACTGCGGCGAGTAGGCTGGCGATAATTGTTAAGCTAATTAGACTGCGTCTCATAGGATCCTCACAGAAAGTAGATTTTAGTGGTTACAGTTTGAGCCTGAGTTGATTCGAAACCGGGGGTGCGGTTTGATCAAAATCGAGCCTCGTTGCTGGTAGACAGAATTAACGGGCTGAATAATAGCCGCGCCGTAGTTGGTAACGCAAACGCTTAATTCGACTTGGGAGGATTTTCCCGTAGCCGCGGCCCGGATGGGTAGACTCGCCGGGAACCTTTTCGACTTCTGAAGGCGCGAGGATTATAGCGATTTCGCTGCGAGTGTCGAGAGTGTCATCGAGGATCACGAGTACTATATTGCCGACTGCCAATTGCGGAGTGCCGATTAGTTGGTCAGTACCCCCACGCGCAGGGGATGGGTTATGTCCTCGCAATGTCTTCTGAACGAAAACGTAGAATAAAAGCCCACGCTAATCTAGACTGCCCGCCATGATCGAGAAGACAGATGGGTTTGCACCCGCCACCGGTGATATGGAGGCGAAGGAGTTTCGCCGCTTTGGTCACGAGTTGATCGATTGGATTAGCGATTACTTCGAACGCATTGAAGAGTTGCCGGTGCTCTCGCAGATTGAGCCGGGCGATCTAAAGGCCCAGCTTCCCGCCGCACCGCCAGCCCAGGGCGAGTCAATGACAGAGATCATCGCCGATGTCGACCGCCTGATCGTGCCCGCGCTGACGCATTGGAGTCATCCTTCTTTCTTTGCTTACTTTGCCACGTCTACGTCGGCGCCCGGCATCTTTGGCGAGTTGCTGAGCGCGGCCTTTGATAACAAGGCGATGCTTTGGCGAACCTCGCCCGCTTCAACCGAACTCGAAGAAGTAGCCCTCGATTGGTTGCGTCAAATGATGGGTTTGGACGCGGGCTATGCGGGAATCATTTACGACACGGCATCTGTTTCCAGCATGCACGCGATCGCCGCCGCACGTGAAGGCCTAGAGCAACGCATTCGCGAAGAGGGAATGAGTGGGCGAACGGATTTGCCGCTCCTGCGGGTTTACGTTTCCGAACAGGCGCATTCATCGATTGAGAAGTGTGTGATCACGCTCGGACTCGGCCAGCGCGGTTTACGCAAGATCCCGACTGACTCTGAATTTCGCATGGATGTTAGGGAACTGAAGCGGGCGATAGTTGAAGATAAGGCCAATGGCGTTATTCCGTTTTGTGTGGTGGCGACAGTGGGAACAACGTCTACTTCGAGCATCGATCCGATTCCGGAGATAATTCCCATTGGCGAAGAGCATGCGCTGTGGTTACACGTGGACGCCGCCTATGCTGGTTCCGCGGCCGTCGTTCCAGAACTCCGACATATTCTGGCGGGTTGTGAACGGGCAGATTCAGTTGCCGTCAATCCGCATAAATGGTTGTTCACGCCTTTTGATCTCGCAGTGTTGTATTGCCGGCACATGGATCTGCTCCGTCGTGCGTTTGCGTTGGTGCCGGAATATTTGAAGACGCCGGAACAGGAAAAGGTGCGCAGTGGCTCAGACTATGGAATCCAATTGGGCCGGCGCTTTCGCGCCCTCAAGCTATGGATGATCATTCGTTACTTTGGGCATGAAGGTTTAGCGGCAAGAATTCGCGAGCATTGTCGTCTGGCAAAGCTGTTTGCTTCCTGGGTAGAGGCAGCGGATGAGTGGGAATTGCTCGCGCCAGTACCACTCGGTTTGATTTGTTTCCGTGCTTGTCCGGAGATCGATTCTGATGAAGCACTACGAAACAAACGTCTCGACGTCCTGAATGAAGCGATCATGCATGGCGTCAATGCAACGGGCAAGGCATTGCTTTCGCACACTCGCCTGAATGATAAGTTGACGCTGCGTCTTTCGATAGGAAACATTCGGACGACCGAAAGGCATGTGCACCAGGTTTGGGAACTGCTGAATGAGCAGTTTGAGAAGTTGAAGGGCGCTTAACCGCCAAGGCGCCAAGACGCAGAGGCGCAAAGAAAGTTTACTGTTGGAGACTTGAACTAGATCCGATTGCTAACCTCAACGATGAAGAATCTTC
>JBAPXA010000227.1:0-1826 GCA_049283975.1 Pyrinomonadaceae bacterium
GCTTATGCACACAAACTGTGGCCATCCTCATTCTACCTGTTTAAATTGGTTGGCCCTCTGGGGATGGCAAGCTCGTACTGCGATTGACTAGTCCTGAATACAGAGACAGCTTGTTTCGAGTTATGTAAATTAAACTTCGCCACAAAATCTCTGTTCCTTCAACGGAGGGCCGACCCACTATGAAGACTGCGTGCAAATGATGCACGCAACAAACCCTGCTAAAATCTTGTCTGCTATAATCGTTGACTACCGCGGCGTGCGCGCTCGAGCTAAAAGCCTTGCATCCGGGACTGAGTTATGTAATAAAAATTGCTTAGATTAAACATTTTTATTGATGTGTGACGCGAAAGGAGGTGAACTAATGATTGGTAAGAAAATTGTTTTAATGTCAGGGATATCCCTCTTTACTTTGACTCTCGCAATTGCAGGGTGCGGCAAGAAAGAAGAGCCGGCTCCACCGCCGCCTCCGCCTCCACCAGCTACAGAGCCAGCACCGGCGCCAGCTCCGGCGGAACCGGCACCAGCAACTCCGACACCGGGTGGCGATGCAGGGGCTCCGGCAACTAGTGAAAAAGCTCCGGAAACGAAGGACGAGGCGAAAACCAAGTAAGGTTTCAACTCCTAACAGGTTATTTGCCAACCAAAAAGGGGAAGGGTAATTATCCTTCCCCTTTTTGTAATTTGCGCCGTGGAAGGCCTGTGGCATCGGACAGTTATTTAACGTTTACGGAGCATCTTGAAGAGCTTCGTTGGTGCTTGCTCAGGGCGTTGGCTGCGGTTGTTATTGCTTCGCTGGCCTGCTATTTTTTCGCCGATGCGATCTTTGGGTTCATGGTGGATCCGCTCAAGCAAATTCTGCCCCCTGGCCAAAATATAATTGGAACGACCGTCACCGAAGCTTTTTTCACGGAAATTAAAGTCGCCATTCTAGCGGGCGTGCTCTTTTCCTCTCCTTTCATCTTTTACGAAATATGGCGGTTCATCAGACCGGGCCTGATCGGCAACGAGGGCAGGTTGGTCATCCCGTTCGTTCTATGTGCGACTCTATTCTTCCTCGGCGGCGCCTATTTTTGTTACCGAATTGTCCTTCCGGTGGCGTTTTCCTATTTTATCGAACAGTACGGTACGCTGGGGGTTACGCCGGCAATTCGCTTAGGCGAGTACTTTACTTTTTTTTTTCGTATGGTGCTGGCCTTTGGAATCACCTTTGAGTTGCCGATTATCACATTTGTTCTGGTCCGGCTGGGAGTCTGGGATCACCGCTTCATGCGGCGGTCCTTTCGTTATGCGGTCATTGTGATATTCATACTGGCTGCGTTTTTAACACCGACGCCGGATATCATTAATCAATTATTGTTAGCAGTACCGATGTTGCTGCTCTACATCTTGAGTATCGGCGTCGCGTATATTTGGCGTAAAGCTGAGTGAGCGTGGTTTATCAGTCTAGGGAAGAGGAGGATTGATGGTTGCATTTGTTATCGCCGTAAGTTTTTTATCGCTGGGATTCGCCGTCTTTCTAGCGCGTTGGGTACTGGCGCGCGACACGGGTACCCCGAAGATGCGCGAGATCTCCGATGCCATCAAAGAAGGCGCTGAAGCTTTTCTCTCACGGCAAAACCGGACGATTATATTGATGTCCGCTATTTTGGCGGCCGTGATCTTTTTTCTGTACGCATACGTTCGCGCGCCGAGTCCGGCAGATCCGGTTTCGCCCGTGGAAATGGCCTTTTGGACAACTTTTTCTTTCGTTCTCGGCGCTCTTTGTTCCGTGATCGCCGGCTATATCGGCATGTGGGTGTCAATTCGAGCAAATATCCGAACCGCCT
>JBAPXA010000228.1:0-10870 GCA_049283975.1 Pyrinomonadaceae bacterium
CCGCGAATCCAGCCAGATCTCGATCAAGTTCGCTGCCGGCCCCACCAGGAATAGCGCGTAAATCGGAGCGTAAACAACCTGGTTCAGCCTCAGAACAAATTCAACAAAGGCTACACAGAACGCCACCACACACTGGCCCATCCGCGATCGAACCGTCGTCTTTGGATCAGTAATCATGAAAAAGACAAAGAGTTGATACATAGGCCCGGTGATGGGAGCCACTTCTGCCTGCCAGGGATGCCCGGTAATCCAACTCCGTAGGAACGCGAACAAGAAGAACGACACTACATAGGTGGCGCTAATGTGAAAACGGCGCGCCCGCCAAATTATTATCGAGCCCAGAATCCAGATAACTACAATCGGTAAGAGATTGTTGCCCCATTGAATACTTAGAATGGCCATTGTCTCTGGCGCCAGAAACAACAGCACAGCGATGCCGAAGTTTGATGGATTCCAGATGTGGCGCCCCTTCACGCGCAACACGTACTTCGACATTATCGAGATCACGCTGCATAGCAGGAAAGGCCAGTAGGCCGGAGAGCGCACCAAAATTCCTACGCTGATTCCCGTGATGTAAGCACTCGCAAGATTGAGCCACTTTCCAAAAAAGATCCGACCGAGAACCAACTCGGTAACGATTGCTGTCGCGATCGCAAGCGCCGTCTTGTCATAGCTTTCCAGAATGCCGTAAGAAAGATGACCCACCAACAGGATGAAGGTGATAAAGAGTGGAGCGACGTAACGAGGATCGAGACGGAACCGTCGCGGCTTGCCCACTTCAAGCGGCGTGCTGATAGCAGACTCGCCGGAAGCCCGACTCATGCACCCTCCTTGATCTTGTTGACCTGGCCAATAGAGGGATTTTTAACCGTTTGAGTTTTTCCCGAAGGCCAGCGAATCACCGCCTTTTCGATTTGCGTACTTTTGCCCAAACCGAAGTGCAGGCGCCTTTGATTCTGGGCACAGAAGCCGCTACCACCGGAAACAGTTTGGGCTTGCTGTCGTCCGTTCCAAAAGAGTTTAACTTCAGCGCCCATTGAACTGCGGTTACTGGCCGTGCCTTCCAGCTCAAAGTCGATCCACTTGTTCTCCGGCGTGACCGTGTTCTTATAGATCAGCAATGGCCCACGCTGGTTTGTAACAATCACATCGAGCACACCGCGGTTCCATAGATCGGCGAGCGCTACGGAACGTCCATCGTAAGTGTCGGTAGCACCTACCGCCTGGGCTACGTCGTTGAATTTACCTGCGCCATCGTTCAACCAAACGCGCTTCTGCTGGTAACCGGACAAACTGCGCCCTTCCATCGCCGGCCAATTCGCGGCATCACTTATGATTGTGCTATTACCGCCGGCGACTTTTGAAAAGTCGTACCAATAGCTTTTGTTACGATCCGCAGAGACGTAGCCGTTGGTCAGGTAGACGTCTAAGGTACCGTCATTGTTGAGATCGCCAAACTGCATGCCCCAGCTCCACCCGCCCATTTCGACACCCAATGCGCGAGCCAGATTCTCATAACGCAGGCCGTCGCCGGATGTGCCTTCCTGGGGCACCCAGAGGTTGTTCCCTTGAATCAGCACACCGTCTTCAGAGATGTTCGAAACATAGATGGCGTACTTACCCTGATTTAGAATGTCGCCTAACGCTGCTGTCATGCCGCTCTTGGGAGTAAAGCCGACACCAGTCTGCTCGCCTACTTCACGGAATTGTTTTCCGTCGTTGAAGTACAACTCCGAGACTCCATAGTCGTTGGCGATAAACAAATCCTGATGGCCCGTGCCTCTCAAGTCGCCGGCGGCGGCCGCGAGGGCCCAGCGCCGACTCTCGATGCCGAGTTTGGCGCTCACCTCTTCAAACTTTCCCGCACCGAGATTACGAAAGAGATACTTTCGTCCACCGTTCTTCGCATACTCGAAACTCTCAGGCATCATCTTCGTCGTCTGCAGATGCCAAAGATCGATGGCCTCGGAATAGTAGCCACCTATAAATAAATCCAGCAGTCCATCGCTGTCATAGTCGAACCAGATCGCTGTGTTGGCATTCACCCATGCGGGGAAACCCGCTTGTTCGGTGACACGCGTAAAAGAGCGGCCGCTATCATTGTGAAAGAGTTCCGGGCGTCCCCATTTGTACAGGAAAAGATCTTCGTAGCCATCGTTGTCGTAATCGCCCCAGACCGCGCCCATCGAAACGCCCGTCCCCACTTGATTGACATCCGCGATGGCCAGCTCGCCGGCCACATCTTTGAATCCGCCGTCGCCCATGTTCCGATACAGACTGTTCTTGCTGCCTTCACCGCTGTTGGTGAGATAGATATCCTGCCAACCGTCGCGATCAAAGTCGACAACTGAGGCGCCGGCCCCCATCGAGGCAACTTGCGGCATGATGTGATTGAGCTTGTGGTCTAGCGTGGGAGCTTGATGGACAAAGCTTATGCCCGAGGCCTGGGCCACTTCCTGAAAATGTAAGCCGTAGCGCGTCAACGCCTGGCTCGCTTCAAGTTTTGACTTGCCGTCTTCTCTGCGCGCCGCCCAACGTTTGTGCACAAGAGGCGTGGCCAGAAGTGCAACGAAGACAGCCGCAAGAACGATTTTGGCAAGACGGCCTGATCTCATCGTTCTCTCCCGCTTAACTTTGTCCTTAGAGCATTTTGGAAACTCTCAGGCGTGACGTAACGAGTGTGATATTTCTGCCAGTCGTCAGGATGCTTTTTGTAAACCCATTCGTCTTCGAGTTTGCCTGGTGGCGTTATGTATTCCTGCTTCGCATGATACGGCAACGGCAGCACTGTCTTGGAAAAAGTCGAATTGTAGTCACCGTCCTTGATCCAGCCGTCGCCGATGAATACATAGTCGCGAATAAAGCCGGCAGGGGGCGGCGGTTGCTCGGGGAAACGTAGAGACATCTCGTCACCAGCATTCATGATTACGTAGCGGTCGTCGACGTTCCCAAGCAGCTCGCGCACATCGCCAAAGCGTGTGTAATAGCCGATCAGATCGCGCCAAATCTGTTTCGACGCCGCGAACTGATTATAGTTTGGTACCTCCGGCGAAGAATCATTCGGCTTATCTATTACTGAGTAACCGCGATAATGCAGGTCAACTGTTGCCGGATTTACTAGGGTGGTTTTTAACTGCGTATCAGGAAGCCCGGTCGCCCACTCGATCGAATCCCAAAAGATTTCAAGATTGGTACGCAGACGCAGTCGGCGTGGTGACTTCGGGGGGAACACGTCTGTCAGATCGAACAGGCAGATCTTCTTGCGGCCGGCCGGAAAGCCAAGGTTGGGGCGCACCACAATCCAGCCACCCTTGCCATCGGGAACTTCCATGGTCAACGGCTGCGGACGAACCTCCTGACCCTGACTGATGGCCACGTTGATCGAGGAATCGGTCGGGTGCATCCAGCCTTTGGCAATCAACCACAAAGAACCTCTTTGAGGCGTGTCCTCGCCGAGATCAACTTCAACGTAGTGGTCGCGACTTACACCTTGATAACGACCGCGCCCAAAGTTATCGAGGTACTTCTCGTCAAGAGTGCTGACGATGTCAGTCACGTCGTTGCCGCCGTCATCTACGGCGCGCGCTATCTTGCGCGGCTTCTCGACGGTGGTGAGTGCGAGCCTCGCCGGCGGAATAACAAAACGTTCGTCGACGAAAATGTCAGTCCCCGCCGGATGGTCCACGGTCATCAGCGCCAAGTGATCGTAGTAGTAGGTTTCCCAAAGCTCAGCCGTGATCCGCAGATCGTAATAGCCATCGCGTGCGGCGAGTTCATCGCCTCCGATCTTGTACCACTCTTCTGTCGCCTCCACTCTCGCGGTACCGAGTGTGTTGATGCGCAGTCCGATAGCCGAACCCCAGGGTGCAGCGTCTTTCACAAACTTCATCTCTTTGCCGTTATAGGCGAAAAGGAACGGACATGAGCCTTTCAAGCGCTGCTCAGCAAGAATGGTTTGATCGGCTTTTGTTTCAAACTCTGCGCGCACTGCTCCATTAGGCCACACGATGCGCACTACATCGGCGCCGCTTTGCTCTCCCAGACCAAAATGAACAATCGGTCCGGTGACCAATTGTTTTTGCACAAGCAGCCCGGCGCGGATTTCCATCTCACCGCCGATGCCGAAGCTGTTAATGCGCTGATCGCCGGTCGTTTGGGCAGCGCGTGGACGAATCGCCTGCCAGTGGTAGTTCTTCGTTCCGTGGTTGAGTGCCTGAATCGGCTGGCCATCATAGGACAACCCAATCAAATCGAGTCGACCGTCTTCGTTGAGATCTGCCGGCTGAAAAACAAAATCGGGTCCGACCCAATCAGCTTCCTTAATTCCTGGAGAAGGATTGCGGTTGCGCAGCAAACTTAATTTGTTTTCCTCATCACTCAGCCAACCAACCGCGCCCGGCGCGTTCTTGCCGGATGGGTTGTTGCCGAAGGTGAGCAATAAATCATTACTTCCGTTGTTGTCCAAATCGATTACATCAAGGAAATGATCTCTACCGATGTAAAGAGAATTATTGTCCAACGATGCGATCTGTGAAGTGTCCCAGTTCTGACCTTCGTCTTTGTCGGAAATCCGGATAATCGCCCCATCCGTCTGCAATCCCACCAAGTCCAAAATGCCATCACTGTTGATGTCACCAACGCTAATAGCGCTGAGAGCGGGTAAGCCCAAGGGCACGTCACGCTCATCAAATTGGCCGCTTCGCTCGTTTGAGAATAAACGGAGTCGGTCTTCAAGAACGTTTTGGTCTTTATCGTCAATCAGCGCAGCATCGGGATCGCCATCACCATCGATGTCTGCCCATAGAAAGTCGCGCAATCCTGAAACTCCGACGAACGGATGAGTCTCAGCAAAGCTCCCGTCACCGTTATTGCGCAAGACCGTCGGTTGCACAGTTTCAGCTCCCAACACAATGTCGAGATCACCATCCAGGTCAATGTCTGCGGGCCAAGCTCCCGTATAAGTTGCATTCAAAATAGTTGATGTCAGCTTCGTTTGCGCGCTCACGTCAATGAACTTGTCGGCATTGTCCTGTTTCAACAATCTAACGCCACCGGCACCCACCAGTACCAAATCACTCTTAAAATCGTAATTAAAATCAAGCGCAGAAATTCCCTGCTGAGGCGGTTCTGCCGATGATCCGCTCGGAAAGGGATAGCTCGATTTGCCAATGCGCACTTCTTTTTCGTTAGCTAGCACCACCGTGGGCGCACCTTCTCCGTTCAGAGAAATCGCTCCGATCCAACTCCACTTGCCGGCTGGCGCATTTGGCACTGGCTCAGACGAGAAACTGATTGCGGTATCCGCAGGCGCTGGGGTGAAGGTCGGCGAATCTATCTTTAAGAAACGAGTGAATGGTTGTACTTCTTCACCTGGCGGTGGCTTGATGATCAGTAGATCGTTGCGATATTCGGGCACGCGCAGCAGCACATTCCGCAGAAACGTGATCCGCGTAGCTGCCTGACGCACATCTGATCCAGTTGCAGCCACCTGCACGGCACTAAGTTGTTGTTGGACTTCCACCGGCCAAGCCGATCCGCGTTCGGAGAGCTTATTCACCACGCGGCGCACTGTGTCAGCATCGCCGCGTTTTGCTGCGATGCGCCCCAATTCAAGTAAGACGGCAAGGTTGTCTGGTTGGACTTCCAGCATCTTTTGAATGAGACGCTGATATTCCCCTTCGCTATTCTCATCACCCTGCCGCTCGACCTCTTCGGCAAGTTTATAAGTAGCTACCAGGTTCTCAGGATTGATCTCGATTGCCCGACGCAACGCGTTGACGGCTTCCGTCGACCGTCCGCGGCTGCTTTCGAGGAGACCAAGCAGGTAGTAGATTTGATCATTCTCCGGAGCCAGCGAACGGGCGCGTTCCAGTCTTTCTACTGCAGCGTCGAAATTCCGTTGACGTAATGCGAGCAGTCCCCAGTTGGCCCACCCAGCCGGTTCAGGAGGCACGAGGCGGGTTACCTCGGCGAGCTTACTGTCCGCGCGCACGTCGTCGCCAACTTGCAGCGCGGCCAAGCCAATGTAAAATGCCCGCACCACCTCGTTGTATTCTTTGGAGGCTTTCGCCGGCAGCTTATCGGCGGGCCGGCACGTCGCCGTCAGCAACAGAAATCCGGTTAGCAACCCAGCCGTAATTTTATGGTGCGGGGGTCTGATTCTCACCTCAGAAGGACTACGCGAAGATGCAGGAAATGGCTATTAAGAATAGCGACACATTCTGATTTGGAATGCCAAGATAGCATACCGGCGTTGATAGCCTTTGCACCCTTTGGCTGATGGAGGTCTCCAACCAAAGTATGAATTACTGACTGCAGAGAAGCGCTACGATCACAGCACCCCTAAAAGAAGCGAGGAGAACCAAATGTCGAGTGACGACCTGCTGGCTAACCAGCAAACCATTATCGCAAACCAAAAGACCATTCTTGAAAACCAGGAACAGATCAAGACCAACCAGGAAAAACTTGATAAGGCCTTGTCTAACCAGGCGACAATAATCTCTAACCAGCGGGCGATCCTTTCGAATCAAGAGAAGCTCAATACCGTGATCGCGAATCAGGAGCGAATCTTAGCCAACCAGGAAAAGATTCTGGGTAAGTGAGAAGCGACCTGCGGGTGCAGGTAATCCTAAACCTGCAATCTAAGGACCGATCGCTAGCGCTCCCGGGACTGACCTCCTATGACTGAAGAGCCACTCCCTTCGAGGGCAGGACTGCTGCCGTTAATAGTGCTCATAGTGGCCATCGCGATCTGGTCGGCGCTCTGGCTTTTGCAAGTCTTTCCTCCATCAGTTTTTCCTTCTCCTTTGGCGGTGGCGAAGGGTCTTGGAGAAGAAATCCGAACCGGCCGTTTTCTCGCCGATCTTGTGGCTTCGCTCTTCCGCGTTACGACCGGCTTCATGCTCGCAGTCCTTCTCGGTATCCCCGTAGGCTTGTGGCTTGGTAATCATGTTCGTTCACGATTGGCGTTCCTGCCCGCGCTCAATTTTTTCCGCAGTCTGTCGCCACTTGCCTGGATACCATTCGCTATTCTTTGGTTTGGAATTGGCGACCTACCCGCAATCTTTCTAATCTTCATGGCCTGTTTTTTTCCGGTAGTCGTGGCCACTTTGTCCGCCGTGGCGAGCATCCCGTCCGTTTATTTTCGGGTAGCGCGCGATTACCGATTCAGCGGCCTGGAACTCTTAACGAAAGTAACCCTCCCGGCCATCGCGCCACAGGTGATCACTTCGCTCCGGGTCACAGCGGGGCTTGCTTGGCTGGTGGTGGTAGCGGCAGAGATGATTGCCGGGCGCGATGGCCTCGGCTTCGCAATCTGGGATGCGCGCAATGGCCTGCGAATGGATCTACTGGTGGCCGGCATGATCGTCATCGGCGTGATCGGCATGGTGATCGACCGTGTTTTGATGCGGCTAACGAAGACTCGCAGCGTCAGATGGGGTTATGAGATATAAGCCGCTGCGCATCGAAGACTGCTCGGTAAGCTTTGGCTCAGTCGATGTTTTTCGTAGTCTCTCGTTAGAAATCACTCGTGGGGAATTCGTAGCTGTGGTCGGTCCATCCGGCTGTGGCAAGACCACCTTGCTCGATCTGTTTTCGGGATTTTTGAAACCAACCTCGGGTACCGTGATCTGCTCTGGTCGAGTGCGAACGGTCTACCAGCACGATAGTCTCTTTCCCTGGCAAACAGCGGCACAGAACATTGCCATGGGACTGCGCGAGCTGAGCAGCGACGCCGAACGGTCAAGACAGCTCGAAGAGATGCTGCGCCTGATCAATCTGGAAGAGTTTGCCGCACATTACCCACATCAACTTTCGGGGGGGATGCGCCAGCGTGTGGAACTGGCACGGGCACTCGCAGGAGCCACGGATATACTGCTTCTCGATGAACCATTTTCATCGCTCGACTATCTAACGCGTCTGCGCTTGCGGCGAGAGTTGGCGCGTATGCTGGAGGAATTGCCGCGCACGGTGGTGCTTGTCACGCATGATATCGAGGAGGCGGCCCAATTGGCGGACCGAATATTGGTGCTTTCCGATCGACCCGCTCGCATCTGCCGGGAGTTGTCAGTGTCTATCCCGCGCCCGCGCGAGTTGACGCATCCAAAAGTTGTCGAAACCGTGCATGCGATTCTGGCTGAATTCGGACTTGAACAAAAATAGTCTCAAGACCTAAGTCTCAAGTTTCAAGTCTAAGGTTTCAGATTTCAGGTGGTTGTTCGTCTTTGTTATCAGGCTTGTTTCAGTGCTCTTGAGATTTGAGACCTGAGACTTGAGACGAGGCGAATTTGCGTTGCAATCGTCCTTCTAATAGTCTCTGGAGAAACTTATTATGCTTCGCTCGCCTATTACACGCTGGCTGATTGGGATCATCGCTTTCATCGCCGTGCTTGGCGTGCTTAGATTCAAGCCGTGGCAGTCAGGCTCAATCAAAGAAACCTTCAGTGGACAAACAAAATCAGCCCGACAGGAATTGAAAGTCGGGTTCTTACCGGTTACTTGTCACTTAACTTGTCCCGTCACCGATTTCGCCACCCGCACCAGTACTTCCAATCGGTTTGAGTCACAACGTTTTACTGACTTTCCCACGGTCGTGGAGTCAGTCAAAGGTGGACGCCTCGACGCAACCTTCATGATTGCCCCACTGGCCATGAAGCTCCGTGAGCAGGGAGTGCCCGTAAAGATAGTTTATCTGGGCCATCGTGACGGCTCGACAGTTATCGTTCGCAAAGACCTTCCGGCCAAGAGTCTGGCTGACCTGCGCGGCAAGACGTTCGCCATCCCGAGTAAGTACAGCAACCAATATCTGGTAATTCGCAAGCTAATGGAGGACCAAGGTGTAAAGCCTGAAGAGATTCGGTTCGTGGAACTTCCGCCTCCCGACATGCCCGGAGCGTTGGCGGCCCAGGCCATTGACGCTTACTTCGTAGGCGAACCGCATGCGGCCAAGGCTGAACTCGACGGTAGCGGTCGCGTTCTCTACCATGCGAAAGATATCTGGCCGCAGTTCATCTCCTGTGTGCTGGTGGTTACGGAGAAATTAATTCGCGAGCGGCCTGAAGTAGTCCGGGATCTTGTGCGTGGTATTGCCGAGAGTGGTGAATGGGCCGAGGGTCACCGCCTGGAGGCGGCAAAAGTAGTGGCGCCATACTTCCGTCAGGACGAGAAAGTCATCGGGTATGTGCTGACCCAACCGCCGAATCGTGTGAGCTATCGAATGCTGACGCCAACCGACGAAGACCTGCAGCGCATCAATGATATGGCGGTGAAGGCGGGAATCCTGCAAGCACCAATCGCTATGAAGGATTTGATCGATCGTCAGTTCATACCGCTCGATATCAAGCCCGCGAACATTGACGCGCGAGATTAGGGATATTGGCGATTGCCGATTGCCAATTTCCAATTGTCTTCTACCTCCAGGGCCCATTGGGCAGTAGGCAATCGTGCAGGCCCACCCGCTACCGTGGGCGCTATTGACCTCATGGAACCGCGGCATGAGTGGTCTCGCAAGAAATACATTTTACCGAAAACCCAACCAATGAAAATTTTCAGTAGCTATTCTTTCTATCCCCTTTTATCCGCCCTGATCTTATCAACTCTCTTTTCAACCGGCGGATCGCTGGCCCATCGTGATCCACAGACTCGTCCCACAGCTGCCTCGCGCGAAGATGCATACCGCGCCAACAACATCGGGGTGGCACTGCTCGAGCAGTTCAAACATAAAGAAGGTGCGGAAGCTTTCAAGAATGCGCTGAGGATTGATCCGAAGCTGAATTTAGCGCGTATCAACCTCAGCATCGCGCTGTTCAATGTGCCGGACCTGCCCGCGGCACAACGCGAAGCGCAAAACGCTGCGGCTGTCGCGCCGGAAGCTCCGCAGCCTTATTACATCCTCGGCCTAATTGCGAAACTACAGAATAAACCCGATGAATCACTCAACTCATTTCAACGGGTTCTGAAGATTGATCCTCGTGATGTCGGTACGAATATCAATGTAGGCCAGCTCTACTCGCAACAGCGCAAGTACCCGGAAGCAATTGCTGCCTTTCGACTCGCGCTCGAAGCCGAGCCTTACAATGCCACCGCGCTCTACAACCTCGGGCAAGCCCTGATGCGCGCTGGCCAGCGTGATGAGGGACTAAAGGCAACCGAACGCTTTAGACAGTTACGCGAGCGTGGCAGCGCTACCACCATAGGACAGAACTACCTGGAGCAAGGCCGTTACGCCGAAGCCATCGCTTCCACTGGAGCCGAACCTGATTTGGTTGATCGAACCATCCCGGCCGTTTCTTTTACAAATGCCACCGCCGTCGTGCTGCCGGGAGCGCCCGCCCAAGGCTTCGCTGCGGCATCCACCACTTCCTCAATCTTTGGCCGCCAGCTCACAACAAATAATTGGAATGATGCGAGCCGGCAAGCTCTTGCTGCGGCTCTTGGCGGCAGCGTAACCCTGTTCGATATGGACGGTGATGGTAACCTGGATCTTTTCTGGGCCACTGATACCGCGCAGCATTTGTTTCGCAGCGCGGGAGGTAAACTCATCGACGTCACTCAACAGTCCGGCGACTTAACCGCGAAATTCAGCAGCAAGACTATTGGGACTGTTGCCGGAGATTTTGATAACGATGGCAAAGCCGATCTCTTCGTCATTCGAGACGGCAGCCTCTCGCTATATCACAACGATGGCGCCGGCAAGTTTTCGGATGTGACAAGCACAGCCGAGATTCCCGCTTATCCTTTCCTGCCATCATCGGTGGCCTTCGTTGATGTGGACCATGACGGTGATCTGGATATCTTCATCACCGGATTGGCCGATCTTTCCCAAGCACCAAAAGGCGGATCGTTGGCTGTGTTCCCCGCGGACTTCGGC
>JBAPXA010000229.1:0-9504 GCA_049283975.1 Pyrinomonadaceae bacterium
AGTTACTTCAATTGCTGAACTCCAAGCGGTGGCGGCGGCGGGAAAGGTACGCAACGTTCCAGGCTTTGGCGCGAAAACGGAGCAGAGCCTTTTAGAAGCGATTGCCGATCATGAGCGCGATCATAAAAAGCAAAAACGTCTTCATCTGCACCAAGCCGAACTTATTGCGGAACAAGTTCTGAATTACCTGCGCACGTCACGAGATCTGGAAGACGTAAGCATTGCCGGATCGTTGCGTCGCGGACAGGAAACCGTAGGCGTGGTTCGCCTCGTGGCGGGATCTAAAAATCCCGCCGCCGTAGTCGAACATCTGCTTCGCTTTCCCTTAAGCATAAAAGTTGCTGAGCAGTCGGATTCGAGCTGCACCGTTGAACTGGCAGACGGGGCAACAGTGGCTTTAAGAGCAGTGAAGCCAAATCAATTTGGTCTCGCCTTGTTCTGGGAGACTGGTTCCGAAGCACACCTGACCAAGGTGGACGACATTGCGAATCGCAAGGGGCTCGCTCTGGATCGTGAGGCTTTGAAGCTTAGTATCAAAACGAACGGCAAGGCGAAATCATTGCAGTCGCGCAAGAAGCCGCTCCAAATAGCTGATGAAACTCAGCTCTACCCTTTGTTGGGCATGCAGTACATCGCTCCGGAACTTCGGGAAGATGCAGGCGAGATCGAAGCCGCGCTAAAGAAAACATTACCTGCCGAACTGCTAACCCTCGCCGACATCAAAGGAATGATTCACTGCCACACAACTTATTCCGACGGCAAACACTCGGTTGCGGAAATGGCGCGCGCTGCGGAAGCCATGGGTATGAAGTACCTGACGATCACTGATCACTCGCCGACTGCGTTTTATGCGGGCGGGTTGAAACTCGATCGCCTGAAGCGCCAATGGGAAGAGATTGACGAGACTCAGGAGCAGGTTAAGATAAAACTGTTGAAGGGAACCGAGTCAGACATTCTTGCCGACGGCCGGCTCGACTATCCCGATCAGATTTTGGAGCGTTTCGATGTCGTGATCGCGAGTATTCATTCGCGCTACAAAATGGACGCCGAAAAAATGACAAGGTGTCTCATCACCGCGATGCGACAACCAATCTTCAAAATCTGGGGGCACGCGCTCGGCCGGTTGATCCAAAGACGACCGCCATTTGCCTGCGACATGGAGCGGGTCCTGGATGTGATTGCCGAGTCGCGCGCGGCAATCGAAGTGAATGGCGATCCCTACCGGCTCGACATGGAACCGCGTTGGATTCGCGAAGCGCGTAAGCGCAAGATTAAGTTCGTGATTTCAGTTGACGCTCACTCAATGGGTGCCATGAATAACTTGAAATATGGCGTGGCAATGGCGCGCCGTGGTTGGCTGCAAAAGTCAGAGGTATTGAATACGTTAAGTGTGAAGGCGTTTATGAAGACAGTGCGTCCCCTCATTTAGATTTTTCCATGCGACCTGCAGAGTTGCGGCTTGCCGCCTTCCGTGCGGAAAGGCTGGCCTTTCCGCCAGCTTAGCCAGAAAACAGGCTATGCCTGTGATGACAGATTTCTGGTAGTCCGATGAAGATGGATTTTGATCAAATTGACCGCCATTTGAACTGAGGCATAGCCTCGACATTTAGATTGAGATGCCGGAAAGGCAAGCCTTTCCGCACGGAAGGCGGCAAGCCGCTCATTGTGCCCATTGATTCTCTTTTCAAGACCTCACTCGCAAGCGCGGTGAGAATGAGAACGCCCTTAATCCGAATCAAGCAGCTCACTAAACACGAGCACATAGCCGTTCAGATCCTTCACTTCAAATTCCCAGTCGCCATAGAACTGTTGCTGCAACGGTCTTATGATCTCAACGCGATCCTTAATTGAGTCGTAAAACTCTCTCACTCCTCGCATCCGTACGTAAGCATCCCACACGCCACCGTCGCGACTCTTGTAAAGATCGGGCTTTTGATAGCCAGCAACGCGCTGCAGCATGATCTCGATTTGATCGCGTACCAGAATGCCGAAAGCATGAGGTTCATTTAGCGGAAAGCGATGTCCCGCGAATCCCAACACCGTTTCATACCAGCGAATAGTTTCGCCGACGTCTGCTACCGCAAAACAGGGTGCGGCAGAGTTCAGGCGCGGTCCGTTATCCCTCTGCGCCATTTTCTCCACCCTCCGGTCCATAGAAGATTACCCAGACTACTAAATCGGCACTGAAGTTCTCAAAGCGGTGCGCAACACCAGCGGCGGCAAAGAGCAAGTCGGTAGGACTGAAGGGCTGCCGGCTTTCTCCACAAACGTATTCACCAGTGCCGCTTGCTACAAAATAGATCTCGTCGCGGCTGTGTGGTTGTTGCGGATCGACGCCCTGCGGAGCGTAGATCTCAACCGCGAGTGTTCCATGCTCAAAGATGGTAGCAAATCGCTTTCCTTCAGGATTGGGAAGCTTTTTGAGCGCCTCTCCAACGCGCAATAGTTGGCAAGATGTTTCCATAACTGATCAACCTGTCAAGGATGAACTGTCTTCAATTCATGTTTAGTGTTGTTTGGTGTGGATTCGTGGGTCGTCTTTGCTTTGGACGTAAAGAAGTTACGATCCACGAACTCACACGAAATCTCGCTAAGACAACAGAGTGTTTATGTTACTCCCAAGGCAAGGTGGCCGAAGCCCCAAACTTCTCATTAAGCCGACTAAGCATTTGTTCCAAATGGTTCTTGGCGCCATCGCTTGAGATCTTTTCCGGCTTAAACTCTCTTTGTTTTATCCAGTGGCTCCAGGTTTCCAACCGCTTCTCGTGGGCGCCGCTCTGGCTATGAAACTGAGTGCCGACGACAAGCAATCTTCTTTCAAGTTCACGAGCCGCATCGCCCACTTTCATCTCCGCTTTTGCTGGCCAAACAGCCTCGGCTGTCGTCAGGGCACCTGCCGACTCGACCTGCCTGAGTAATGATTTTGTGGCTGCTCGCAGGCCTTGCAGTTGCCAGCGCTCGCGAGCTGAGCCGATTGCGACGAGCTCCGACCAGAGCCGGCGGTGTACAAAGGTCACTTTTTTTGAGATGAGCTTGGTAACCAGGACGTCATCGTGGTTTTCTAACTGTTCATTAATCTGAAAAATTATTTGGGCGAGCGGATGCGACCACCAGGAGCCGCGCAAAGGCGATCCTGTAATCAAGGAACAGACACTTGGCAGTTTAGGATCAGACTCAAGCAGAAAGCGGTTCGCTTTCAACGTCTCGAAAACTGTCTGAAACGGCGGCGCGGTTTTCACGCCCGGGATACTAACTTAGAATTGCTTATTAGTTGGAGGCACTTGTGACGGATTCCTGTGTGTTCTGCCGGATAATCGGTGGCGATCTGGACGGCGCAGTCGTTTTTGAAGACGACATCTCACTCGCAGTTCTCGATCATCGCCCGTTGTTTCCCGGACATAGCCTGTTGCTACCGCGAAATCACTACGAAACCCTAGCCGATTTGCCTGAAGCGCAAATTGGGCAGTTTTTTTCGACTGCTCAACTTCTTGCAAAAGCGGTAGAACTTGCCCTTAGCGCCGAAGGAAGCTTTGTCGCGCTTAACAATCGCGTCAGTCAGAGTGTCCCGCATCTGCACCTCCACATTGTGCCGCGCCGGCGCAAAGATGGGCTGAAGGGATTTTTTTGGCCGCGAAATAGATATAAAGACGATGAACACATCAAAAAAACGCAGGCGGCAATTAGGAAAGCCATTTCTGAATTAGAAAAACTGAAGTCATAACTTTGAAGTTGCCAGAACCCACCGGTTTTTGCGGGGAAATTTGTGCACAAGAACACGCCAGAAAAGAATCTGCACGAACAGAAAAATAAAACACACAAAAGTTTGACCTGAATTTCGTTGAAGCGTATAAAGCCACTGTCACGAAGGTCACGGTCTTTGAGACCGACGAGGGGATCGGCAAACGGTGCGGTGACGCACTGTGAGAGGGGAGAGACAGGCGGCTGTTAATCCTATGACGCCCCTAGTCGAAGCCGAAAGGCTTAGCTAGAGATAGTCGCGAGGCTTTCTCGAGCTACTCGAATAAAAACGAGTAGTACCCTTTGGAAGAGGACCCGCCGGAGGGGGCGAAGACTCGGCGAAAGTTGAGTCACGTTGTCGGATCGTAACCGAACGGTGGAGGAAAAGCCACCACAACAAAAACCTAACGGCACCGTGTCCGCAAGGATGCGAGGTTGGTGAAAGCTAATCGCGTGCTGACCGGTGAAAGGCTTACCGCGAGATTTCATCGGGATATAAATCGGCAACTTCAGCGTGTACATGCGGAGTTGCCAACCCTATAGAAAGCTTCGGCGATTTGTAGGAACGGATTGCGCTACTGTCAGCTTGCTGAGAGTAGCGCTTTTCGTTTTTCCGGCGTACATTTTCTGCGAATTAGTCATCCTAACAATCTAACAAGCTAAACCTAATCAGTGCTGAAACCGGCTCGATCTGCGCGTACCCGGGCACTGAGATTCAGAAGGAGAGAAGAAAATGACCGAAGCTAAAATGCAGGAGAGCGTTGAGTACAAGCCGGGCACATTTTGCTGGGTAGAGTTGGGAACAACCGACGGAGAAGCTGCCAAGAAATTCTATACGCAGTTGTTTTCCTGGGACTTTGACGATCACGACATGGGCCCCGGCGGCGTCTACACAATTCTCAAACAGAACGGCAAGGACGTCGGTGCCCTCTACAAAATGCCGGAAGAGATGACGTCGAATGGAGTTCCACCGCACTGGATGTCGTACATCTCGGTCGCTAACGCCGATGAGACTGCGGCCAAAGCAAAATCGCTGGGAGCGACGCTGATGAAAGAACCGTTTGACGTGTCTACGATGGGTCGCATGGCTGTGATTCAGGACCCCACAGGGGCGATGTTTGCACTCTGGCAACCTGGCACTCATCCGGGAGCTGGCGTTGTTAACACACCCAATTCTCTCTGTTGGAATGAGCTGGCCACAAAAGATGCGGCTCGGGCGGGCGAGTTTTACAGCGGAGTGTTTGGTTGGGAGAAAAATGTCCAGCAGATGGGCCCAATGACCTACACCTCATTTATGAACGGCGATCGCCCGGCTGGTGGAATGTACGAGCCGGGACCGGAGATGGGTGAGATGCCGCCGCATTGGATGGTCTATTTTGCGGTGGCCGATACCGATGCGACGCTGGCTCGCGCGCTTGAACTGGGCGGCAAGTCCTGCGCTCCGCCGATGGATGTGCCCGGAGTTGGTCGCATGGCAGTGATGACTGATCCGCAGGGTGCGGCATTTGCGGTTATCAAGTTGGAAAATCAGCCGGTGTAGTTTTCTTGGAGTGCAGTTGCAAGCGAAGCGCGACACCGCTTTGGACTCGTATCAACTTCTTCGAACCAAAGCGCCGTCGCCGCTTCGCTGTGCTGGCGCACTCCACAAGTCCGCGCCTTCTTCTGACCGCTCTTGCTGTCGCTTGAACTGCATCTACTTTCCTAAACATAATCGAACCAGTTACTCTGAGTTATGAAACCACGCCTCGTTTGGCTTCTACTCTGTTGCATCTGGGGCTCGACCTGGCTCTTCATCAAACTCGGACTCGAAGACCTTCCTCCCTTCACATTTGCCGGCATCCGCTTCGTCATTGCCGTTGCTATTCTGTCCACGATCATCGCCCTGCGCCGGCTGTCTTTGCCTAAAACGTCGCGTGACTGGCTGCTGCTGCTGGTGAGCGGCGTACTGGCTTTCTGTGTGAACTACGGTTTGTTGTTCTGGGGCGAACAATACATTTCCTCGGGACTGGCGGCGGTCTTGCAGTCGACGATACCAGCTTTCGGTTTAGTGATTGCCCATTTCTATCTTCCGGGCGAGAAGATGACGCCCGCAAAAATACTTGGCATTGTCCTGGGGGTAATTGGGGTGGCGGTAATTTTTTCGAATCAACTCGACGTTGCCGGTCCCAGAGCGCTCGCGGGATGCGCGGCGCTGGTGGTCAGTTCCGTGGGCGCGGCGTACTCCAACGTGCTGGTAAAGACCTACGGCAAGCATCTTGATCCGGCCATCCTTGCAGGCGGTCAAATGTTCTTCGGCTTAATTCCTTTGTTGCTCATCGGAATTCCCTGGGAGGGAAGTCCGTTGAACTTCCGTTGGACGCCGATGGCTGTGCTGGCATTGTTCTATCTTGCGATAGTTGGCTCGGTAGTCGCGTTCTTGTTGTACTACTGGCTGGTGCAAAACATGGATGTCACCAAGACGATGTTGATTGCGCTTGTGACTCCGGTAGTTGCGGTGACTTTGGGAATGCTGGTTCTCAATGAGGAACTACACTGGCGCACACTCTTGGGTGGACTAATGATCATTTCCGGAATTGCGATCATCGTGACCCGGCAAAGGAAGGCTATTTCAACGTCTTTGCATCAATAACCAGGACTCGGTCATTTTTGAAGAGTAATGGCTTTTTCCGACGTTTACCTTCAAGTTCGATCTTGACTCCAGGTTCCAGTTCTCGCAGTACCTTCTCTAAATCGTCCGCTGTAACAAGTGGGAACGCCATTGCTTCACCATACAAATGGTCGTAAGCGAAGTTCGATCTGGCTCCGCTCGAAAGTAGCTGAATGATCGTCTCACGCATGCGAACAGCGTAGCGCTGATGAAGTTCTACCAATCTGGGCGATTTGGGCGTGGGACCTCCAAAGGGCAGAAACGGACCTTCTCTTTTGATTCGTGACCCATGACGAACTTCGTCCTGCGTCGCAGCCGCCTCGGCTTCGGCACTCTTAAATACTTCGATTCCGTGAAGGCTCCTCGTTGCGAAGACCAAATAGTAGCGCACCTTCTCTCTCTTAGCATCCATAATGACTGCTTGGGATACATAGAGAAACCCGCAAACTTCCCGAAGGCTTTTGCAATATTCCTCGACCGCTGCTTCTTCTCGTTGTCCAGTTCCTTTCGGCAGCGCGCGAATTCTGTCCAGAACTCGTGGTCGTAAATATAGTGCTTGATAGCTTGGAGCGAGATCGTCCCGGTCGACAAACCGTGTCAGAAAGGAGGTCATCAAGTTGAAGAGCAGTTCGCACGGTCGTTCGCTTACGAACGGTCTCAACTCTTTCATCGGAGTAGCCGCCCAGCCTTTTTGGTCGAGAAACACAAACTTGAAGGGGTTAGCTCCCGCTGATGCGACGTACTCTTCGATTGCTCTAATGTTTTCGACAAAGCGCCCCTTGAAAGCCATGGCTAGAACGCGATTTGTCGAATGAGACTTTGCGAATTCATCTAGTTTCTTAAATGGCTGGGGTGCTTTTTCAACAAACACACACACTCCCAGCACCGATCGTTGGCGCAATTTCAAGAGACCGTCTACCGCATCATTCAGCGCCTTGATAGCTATGCCAAAAGAAGCATCCGCGAACTCCTGGTCTTTCGCCCCCCAAGGGCCAGCAAAACCATCGATGAAAACCAAAGTGTCCCAAGTGCTTCCAATCTTATAGCCCCAACGCGAAAGATATTTTTCGAGCAAATAGTGTTTGACGTACGTGTGCTCGCGCCCGCCCTCGTAATGTGAGAAGTCAACTTTAGGCATGAATGAGAGGCGTGTGGGGTACTCCGTCCCAGGTGGTTCCTTCAAGCGTACGCCCCGCGAGTTTCTTGCTCAGGCGAACCACTTCAACCGGTCGCTCGTTGTCTAACTCAAGGAGCCTTGGTCTGGCGACTTCGTTTGTGAGATCTGCTGGTACCCAGTGGCCCCATTGTTTGAAATGAAAAGGGACGTCGAATCGCTGACACTGATGAAGAAGATTTGTGGCCCAATCCGGGTGCATCGGGCGAGAACCCCCGCCGCTCTCACCGCCTGCAATAACCCAGTCTATCGGATAGAGGTCCTTTCTATTGAACCATCCGCTGAGGTCAAGTTCTCCTAGCAGTGGCTCGCACGAAAGAAAGCGAATAACAGCATCGTTCCTCAAGAAGAAGGGTAGCCGCTTCTCAGCCATCGCTTGGTTCTCTACGCTCGTGCCCAACCAAACGTTTGCTGGCCAGTCGGCCCGCCATGGTGCAAGTCGTTGAATATTCTGTGGGCGCTTTGTCAGAAGAAGCCAATCAAGATTAGGAGTGTTTCTAATAAGCTCCCACAGACGAACGCGATGCTCATTTAGATCGGTGCGTCGCTCGAAAACATCAGCCATGCTTGCACAAAAGACTCTTTCACGATGGCCCGCTAGTCCAGCATCCGCGTTCCACTTAAGAGGCTCACGCCAATGTGCATCGCTAAAGAATCGGCGTGGTGCATCTTTGCCCCAAAGTTGGCGGCCCATTCGCTTCGCCCACAACTCGGCGTAACAATTGTCACAGGCCGGAGAAACCTTCTGACAGCCCCACCATGGATTGAACGTGTGATGAGTCCACTCAATTTGTGAGTTTTTAGCCATTGAAGGGATTGTAACGGTCAGGTACTGGATTGCGAAGCTTTAGGGTGTTGAACCTAACGAACTCTCCATGTAAAAACCCTTGAGTTGTGCCCGCAAATAGATCTCGACTGCATTCGCGACAAAGACAGCTTCTGTTGGAGAGTAGTACTCGGGAAGTCTCCGTAGTTGTTCAATCTGCTCTGTCATCAGCCAGAAGCCACCGATCTCTGACCCAAAACGATTGTAGACTGCTAGTTCGAATGCGGTCCGAATCACACGCCGCAAATACTTTTCTGTTTGCGGGTCCGTTTGAATCAGACATTCAGTTAGCGCAAAGCCGGAAAACTCTGTTTCGAGTTTGGCGTTACGCGTTTCGAGTTCGTTAGGTACACCTTCAGAAGACATTTGTATTTCCCGATACCCGATACCTGAAACCTGAAACCCGATACCTGAAACCCTGAACCTCTTATGCCGCCGGTGCGGCGTATCTCCGGACCAAGCCGCGCACAATACCCTGGATCTCGATGCGTTCCGGCGTCTTGATAAAGATTGGTTTGAATTGAGGGTTGGCAGGCTCGAGGCGAATGAAATCTGGTTCGCGATAAAATTTCTTCACCGTGGCATAATTTCCATCAATCAGCGCTACTACCATCTGGCCATTTTGCGCCGTCCGCTGTGCGGAGACGATGATAGTGTCGCCATCCTGAATATTTTCCTCAATCATTGAATCGCCGCGTACGCGTAATGCGAAGGTGCGTCCTTGTCCAACCATGTCGCGCGGCACAGCTACAGTGTCGTGAGTGAGAATCGCTTCAATGGGCTGACCCGCCGCTACAGTGCCAAGCAAGGGAATTTCGTACGAGTCGTTAGTCGTTTCCTGTTCGATGAGTTCAATACCGCGACTAACGTTGGGAATGCGTTTAATTAGTCCCTCACGCTCCAGGGCTATCAGGATGCTATGCACGCTCGCCGATGAGCTCATTTTGAATTGCATACCAATCTCAGCGATTGTCGGCGGCTGATTGTGAGTCTCCTGGTAGCGCGAGATGAATTCCAGGACCTGGCGCTGACGAGCAGTTACTGGCATGGCAAATCCTCTCTTGAACTGAATTAAAGCCTGTGTTAGATTTTCGGCGATTTCCGAAAACAGGGCGAATA
>JBAPXA010000230.1:0-7938 GCA_049283975.1 Pyrinomonadaceae bacterium
GTGCAGACGAATGAGATGGCGATTGAAGAAGCGATGCGATCTGGAGCGATGGCACTCTTCGGTGAAAAGTATGGTGAGAAGGTGCGTGTGCTTTCGATCAATGGCGCCGCCGATGTCTTTTCTAAAGAGCTTTGCGGCGGCACCCACGTACGCGCGACAGGAGACATCGGCCTCTTCAAGATTACCAGCGACGAATCAATTGCCTCGGGCGTCAGACGCATTCGCGCCATCACGGGTGTAGACGCGTTCGATCGTTTTCGCGAAGCGGAAGCGATTGTCGACAAGGTTGCGGCGGATCTCCGCACCACGCGGAACGACCTTCCGGCTGTGGTTACGAGGTTGCAAGACGAACTGAAGAAGGCGCGACGCGAGGCCGATGAGCTGCGCATGAAACTCGCGACCGGCGCCGCCGGCCCAGCGTCCAATGGAAATGAAGAACGAGACGTTGCTGGTGTGCGCGTGGTAGCTCGTGAAGCCAGCGGACTCTCGGCCAACGAAATGCGCGAGCTATCTGACACTCTACTTGCGCGCCTTAAGTCAGGCGTGGTTGTGCTCGGCCGTAGCGGTGATGGCAAGGTATCGCTGATTGTGCGGACCTCACCCGATGTCTCGAAGCGGGTTCCCGCTGGTCAGGTGATCAAAGAGCTGGCACCGATTGTTGGTGGCAAAGGCGGCGGCAAACCGGACATGGCCGAAGGCGGTGGCAATCAACCGGAAAAGCTATCAGAAGCTTTAGAGGCAAGTTATCAGGTAGTGAAAAAACTCTTGCAGTGATCGAGCGAACACGGTTACATTAAGACCGCTGACCTTTGAGGTCTCCCCAATCACCTCGCCGCCCGACAACAACGAAAAGCATTGGACTTTCAGCCAGTGCAGCCCGTCTAAGACTTGACCTGCGACGACGTCCGAAGTCGTTCCGCCAACGGAAATTGAGCCGGACACTGGCGTGTTCGAACTTGCCGAAGCTCACTCCTCAAGCTTGACTTCAAAGGGACTCACCACTATCCCCGCCAACCGCCCAGCTTTAACTGCGCAGCAGCAGCGCATCGGAGCAAATCAATGACAGCAAAACGGACAGTCGTAGCGGCTTTCTTTCTCCTCTTTGCTTTGATTCCCAACACGATAGCCCAGAAAAGCGCCCAGAACGGCACGCCGGTAAACTGTGGCGTGATCGTCCTCGATGGGGATCCAACCGGCACCACCGATTCGGCGCCGGCTTTCAAGGCCGCGCTCGAAGATCTCACCAGATGTGGCGGTGGTACGCTTGAAGTGGGCCACGGTCAATACAAACTCGAAACCACCGTGGCGAAGAATTTTCTAAATCTCGCCAGCAAGATAACGATCCGTGGTCAAGGCTCAAACAGTCAGGTAGTTTTTGCGACTGGCCCTACCGTTGACGGTCTGGTTTTGCAAAACCTCGAAGACCTTACGATTGACGGAGTCACTTTCGTTGGTTCGCCAAACTTGTTACCGGATGGTTCACCAAATTCGTCAGCTGGAAGCGACGTATTTCGCGCGATAAGTCTTGATGGAATCCTGCGTGCGAAAGTGAGCAACAACATGTTCTATGGTATTGCCGCACCTGTACCGGGGGCTGCAATTATCAAAGCAACTAACTCTTATTTAACGGTAGAGCATAATCAATTCCTGGGAAGTGCCGCCTGCCAGTCCGGCAACGCCTACGGCGGGGTAATCATGGCCGACAGTCACATCGGACTGCGCGTCGTTCATAATTCGTTCATCGATTACGGCGTCCTGAATGGTGTGTACTATTCGAAGACTCCGCTGGTCTGGTCGACCGCCTGGGTGATCCTAATGAACCCGAATTCAAATTCTCCGACCGATTCGCGCACCAATAATCTGATCGAAATTTCCTACAACCAATTCGATGAAGGCGCGATGCATGCGATCGTAATTAATCCGGACCAGGGTCCTGCTGTTACTCAGCAGGTGAGACTGGCCTACAACACGGTGAATGTCGGCCTCGTGGGTGGTTACTATCTGCGTCGGATAAAATACCTCGATATCAATGGTGGCTGGGCTGGCTTTCGTCCGCTCGGCGGGGGGTCCAGTGAAGTTGATGCAATCACTCTGCGCAGTGTTGAGTTTCCTACGATTCGAAATTTCGAAACGGATTCGACCAAGAGCGCCACTAGGCTCTCTGTCGATGCGGGGACCAAGATGCTGCGGATTGTTGACTCAGAATTCTCCACTATTGTAAATCAAGCTAAAGCGTGGCGTATCGAAGACGGCGCAACCGTTAGATCAGGCCCACCGAAGAAATTTCTGCCTTAGTAACAAGCTCCACCTGAAGGGCTTCTGGGCTGCAAATTATCAAGGGAGTTCTAATTTATCGAGGAATGCAAGAAGCGCGAGTGTGACCATCTCCACGAACACACTCGCGCCTCTGCCGTCTTCACGCAGTTACCCGCGTGAGATGCTTCCAAACTCACATCGACTTCTGTTTGTCGGTTAGCTCGATGCCCAACTTCTCGAGCGTGAGCTTGTTCATGGTCCCGGTAACTTTCAGCCCTTCCGCTTTCTGAAAACCTCGCAAGCCTTCTCGCGTTGCGTCATCCAATTTGGCCGTGGCTTCACCTTGATAGAAGCCGCGAGTTTTTAGAATCGTCTGGGCCTGTTTGATCTGTTCTTTAGTGGCTCGGAAAATCGGGCCTCGTTTCTTCGTGGCACTGGCAGTGGTTTGAGTTCCCCCCTTCGTTGAAACGGAACTTCCCATTACAGAAAGAGACAGGAACGTGAGGAGAGACAGAGATACAGCTAGCAGTTTTTTCATTTTCGTTTCCTCTTTTTGTGAGGCGCGCTGGAGCGCGCGGTTAAAAGAATGAGGTTTCGTTAACGCGCGGGAATGATACTACCGCCACGCCAGGAGGCCAGCCTCCGGCTTAAACCCCGCGATCCAGTTCTTTGCAAGATTCGTGGCATTTCGTGTGAGTTCGTGGTGGGGGCATGGGTGAGCGACAAAACTCAACCACGAAATGACACGAACGGACACGAATAAGAAGCCAGATGATCCACTGTGACTTTCCTTAGTGAGCCCCAATTGCGGAACACGAAAGTGGTACTTTCCTGAGCAAAATCCCCCAAAACCTCTGGTGTTGGCAATCGTTTAACGCCTGTGTTACTATCCGGGACGGTTGGATTCCATGTGCAACCGCCCCAAAGACCTCACGTCTCCGGCTCGTTTTCGCAGCACATAACCTTCGAACAGGACTCGACCCATGACCAAGGCCGCCCTCGTATTTTTCATTCTGATCACCTCAGCAGTTTCCGCGCTCGCTCAGAGCGGCACTGATTACACCATCGACAATTTTGATTTTGCCAACGGCGTCCGAATCGAGACTCCGGCAGCGCGAAAACCGGCAAGCACTTCTCGAAAGCTCACCCGTCTGACTGCCTCCCGAATTTCAAAACAAGCGCCCTTGATTGACAACAGCACGTTCACAAACTTTGACGCCGCTAACAGTAACAATGCTTTATCCGGCTTTACGACGGGCAATAGCGCGGTCGATGCTTTCATAGTCGATTCCGGAAAACGCAATGCGGTTGATCCCCTCCTGCTCTATTCAATCATGCATCAGGAATCGACTTTCAAACGCAATGCCCTGTCTCCCAAAGGCGCAAGTGGGCTGATGCAATTAATGCCACCCACGGCGCGTCGCTTTGGAGTTTCGAAGATTTGGGATCCGCAACAGAACATTGAAGGCGGGGCGCGTTACATGCGTTTCCTGCTCGATCAGTTTGGCGATGTGCAGCTAGCGCTGGCCGGATACAACGCAGGTGAAGGCGCGGTAATGAAGTATGGCCATCGCGTTCCCCCTTACCGCGAGACGCAGGAATATGTGCGGCGCATTAGCAGACGTTACAACTTGATGCGCGATCCGCAAACGGCTTATCTAGCCAACAGTCTCAGTCGCCAGCAACTGGCGGTCGCGCGACAAAAAGAATCGGCGCCGCTCACCATCTATGAACAGAGTGTTTTTGCGGTTCGCTTGCCTGACGGACGGTTGCAGTTGGTCAGTCAATAAACCCCGCAACCTGGTTTGTTTTTCAACGAGGCGGAAACCTGAGCAGGTTCCGCCTCGTTTTGTATTTCAGGGCCAAGTTTTCTTTAGGTATGATGAGCGCTCAGGACGCTTACTTTTGACGACCTAAGCGAGGTTAGCGAATGCATTGTTCAAACTGCGGATCGTACATCCCGCCCGGAGTTCGCTTTTGCTCCGGGTGTGGTTCCCCGGCATCCGATCCGGAAATCACTCGTCTCGCACGCACTCAAAGTGGCATGTCTCTCGAGCAGGCCGGCGCGGACGATATGGAACACACGATCTTCAGTGTGCGACCGACTCTGATATTCATTAAGTTGGGCTATTTGCTGGCAGTACTCGGTGCCATCGCCCTGGTCGTATTGTTGGCATCGTTTCAAGTGTCACCGTTCATTTCAATTCCGCTAGGTTTGGCGCTGCTCTTGTTTCCCGCCTACTTTCATCTCAAACGCAACATGATTCGTTACACGCTCACCGACGCCAAAATGGAGATCGACACCGGCCTGATAGCGCGCACTACTCGTAACATTCCGCTGAGCAAGATCCAGGATGTAACCGTTTCGGCCAGTATTCCGCAGCGCCTGATGGGCTTTGGTGATTTGATTGTGGACAACGCGAGCGAAGTGGGCGGCACGATTGTGCTGCACAATATCAATAAGCCCCGCCAATATGCCGACCTGCTTTTGCGCGAGCTGCGCCGCTGGCATTAAACTGCACCTGGTGTCTTATTTTTCCTATAGGGGCGGCACTCCGTGGCCGCCCCACTTCTGAAAAACGGGGGCGCCCACAGAGGGACGCCCCTACATATTCAGATAAGACATGCAGCTGCAATCCTTCGAGTTCAAATCGCACAACCGGAGGATAATCTCGGAACATCCAACAGTTGTCCGGGTTCTAACAGACCTGCGAAGCCTTATGATACGGAGTCTTAATTTGCGAGTTTTGAGCTTGTTTGCACTATTAATTGTTGTTTTGTGTGGGTGCCTCGACATGACAACCGCTAAGGTCTCGAATGAAGAGGTAACGAACGCCTTCCCTCGTGAAGTTGCTGGCTTCCGCATGGTCGGAACGGTCCGTCATAGGATTGACTACGACGAAACTCAAGTCGAAACCGATGCCGAAGTCTTAAGTTTTGCTAGAGGCTCAGCGGAGTATGTCTTTGCTGAGGGCGAAAAGTTTGGGGTTAGCCTGATACGCTTCGAACGCGACTCGGACGCCTATTCTCTTTTGACACGTATTGCCCAGCGGGCTCGCAATTCAAATCAAGCACCCGACATCAAACTAACGGGCGACATAGGTACCCGCAGCTTCACCTTGCCGGGACGCGTCATCTTCTTCAAGGGCACTTCGCTCGTAATTGTTTCCGGTGCGGGAAGTGACTCCGGTAACGCAATCAAGCTCGCCAAAGGTTTGGCCGAAAGTCTTCCTAAAGGCGAAGCCGATGTTCCAATCCTTGTCAAACACCTTCCGCAGTGGGAGACGGCCCAAACTAATGTGGTCTACCTGGCGGGATTTCGCTCTTTGAAAGACCTCGTCGCCAATCAGCCCATTCTAGACGCGATAACTTCAGAAGGAGATGCCGATGCGGTCAGAGCAACGTACGGCACCAGCCAGTTTCTGTTGGTTGAGTTCAACACACCACAACTTGCCAGCGACAATGATCGCGCCATCACTGCAAAGCTGAATGAGCTGCGGCAACAAGGCCAGCCGGTCCCCAGCAGCTATCGCAAGGTCGGAAATTATTCTGTGTTCGTTTTCAACGCGGGGTCGGAAGTCGAAGCCAATAACCTGATCGATCAAGTTGAGTATGCGCAAATGGTAACGTGGCTGGGAAACAATCCTTATCTATTAGAGCAAGCCCAAAAAGATTATTACGAAACGACGGCGGGAGTGCTGGTCGCCGTGGTTAAGGCTTCCGGATTATCATTGCTGGCATGTTTGGGTATCGGCGGATTAATCGGCGCAGTACTCTTTAACCGTAGGCGCGCGCAACAGCGCGCCGCTGAAGCATATTCCGACGCAGGCGGCATGTTGCGTCTGAACCTCGATGAGATCACACCACAGAGCGATCCGGCCAAACTCTTAAGACCCTAAAAAGTCTCAGGTCCCAAGTCTCATCTCTCAAGTTGCTGCTCGAACTTGAGACGTGAGACTTGAAACCTGAGACTCGTTGAAGACCACCTAAAAACGAATGCGAGCTGCTGACCTACCTGGGAGGCTCCCCCAAGCCCCGTCAGGACGTCGATCAGCAGCCCTGCAACTCTTGCTCGCCGACTGTACTGCTCGCGTTAACTCCGTTCCCCCGAAAGAGTCAGCGCTTGCTTTTAAACTTGTGAGAGGATGCCTCCCCCAAAGCTTCCACTCACTACAATCGCCGAGCATGACCCGATTTACCCTTCTATCAAACCCTTCTTGTTCTGCGTTCTCTTTTAGCAATGACCGTGCCAGCAGCTGAAGAATTAATCATGAGTTTCGTGACTCGCTCGCACTTTTGCGAAAACTCATCGTCTTTCAACATGCCGATAAATTTCCAGCTGTTATTGGCTGGTCCAGGGGCGCCTCTCGCAGTTTTATTCGCGTACATTTCCAATACAGGCCTGAGAGTTGATCGGACGATAATCGCTCGCTAAGGACCAGTAGAACCACTTAACGAGCCTTTTTCTGGGAAAATTAACTACGGGAGAGAGTCGATGACCGCGTCAATCTCTTTCACGCTGTTATACAAATGAGCCGAGATGCGCAGCCGGTCGCCTCGCGGGGCGGTGATGATGTGGCGCTCTCTCAGATGCGCATACAACGACATTGGCGAAACACCATTCTTGTGGCGGATACAAACTATTTGCGACTTCTCACATGGAGCTCGCGAGCTGACAACTTCGTAAGCGGAATTCGCTAAGCGCTCACACAAGTGATTCGTCAGATCTTCTAAATACTCTTTGATTTGCGCCACACCGGTTTCAGTTAGCAGGCGCAGGCTTGCTTCAAATCCATAGAAGAGCGCCGAAGGCCCGGTCCCACTTTCCCATGCAAGCGCTCCTTTATTCCATTCCTGTGCGAAATTGTTGTAGTCCTCGGGATTGATAACACTAATCCAGCCAACCAAAGTGGGTTCAATTCTCTCGCGCGCGCGGTCTGACAAATAGAGTAACCCGATGCCCTCAGGTGTTAAGAGCCACTTGTGACCAGCCGCTGCAGCTACATCGATCAGTTCGCTCTCAACGTCGATGGGAATCACGCCAAGTGATTGAATAATGTCGACAACCAGCAAAGCATCGTGCTGCCGTGCTGCTTTTCCGATGCGTTCAAGATCGGCGCGAAAGCCCGAGGCGTATTGCACGTGACTGATAGCGACCACGCGAGTGCGCGCGTCAATCAGACTAACCAGCTCGTTGAGATCGATACGCCCGTTCCGTTCCTCGCATACTCGAATCTCAACTCCCATCGTGTCGCGGAGGCGGCGCCAGGGATAGACGTTGGAAGGAAACTCGTTGCTAAACGTGACCAGGTTGTCGCCGGACTGCCAGCCCAGACCATTAGCAACCGACGATAGACCATCGGAAGTGTTGCGCAGGAAGGCCACTTGTTCTGGTCGCGCCCCAATCATGGTGGCAACAAGCTGGCGAGCGCGCTCTTTGGTCGCTACCCATTCGCGATAGTGCAGCGAACCGTTGGCGTTAACGTCGCGAAGCTGCGACTCGACGGCTGCAATAGTTGGGGTTGGTGGTGGCGATACAGCGGCGTGGTTGAGGTAGTTAAAAGAGCGCGTAATAGGAAATAACGCGCGTAGTTGTTCGTTCATTGAATTGGCCGCCGATAAAATGCGGTGGCTGATGGTCGCTCAAGGCTGGTAAGGCTTGCCGTAGAACTCCTGGTACAA
>JBAPXA010000231.1:0-6376 GCA_049283975.1 Pyrinomonadaceae bacterium
TTCCGATGCGAACTTCGCACGTAAACGAGCGCAGGTTGCGGCTTACCTCGTGGCTACTTCATCGCAGTACGACATACAGAGATAAAAGCTATGGCTACTTCACGTAGAAATTTTCTGAAGACAAGCGCGTGTGCTTTGGGTGGGATGACGATGGCCTCAACGATGGACAGTCTGGGGCTGGTCCACGCGTTAACCCCTCAAGCCGCGACAGGATATAAGGCGCTGGTTTGCATCTTTCTTAACGGCGGAAATGACGGCAACAACATGCTGGTCTCGTTGGATCAGTACGCCTCTTATTCAGCCGCTCGCAGCGCCGCGGGTCTGGCTCTCCCACAGACCGGTACTGGATCGTTTCTGCCGGTCGCGCCACTTACGGGCGGGTCCTATGGTCTGCACCCGAGCATGGCGGAGATTCAGGCGTTGTTCAATCAGGGTCGCGTTGCGGCGCTCGTTAATAACGGACCGCTGGTTGAGCCGCTAACACGGACGACTTATCAAAATGGTACCGGCAAAAAACCTTTGCAGTTGTTCTCGCATTCGGATCAGGTGGGACTGTTCGCAACGGCCATCGCTGATAATGTTAGTCAGACCGGCTGGGGCGGGCGGATAGGAGACAAGACGACGGGTCTAAACGGCTCGGCAACTTTCCCGTCAAACATCTCAATCGCCGGGGTCAATTTGTTTTTGACAGGAGTCGACACCAGGCAATTGGCTGTCAGCGATTCAAATACGACGCTCGCGAACGTGCTGCAACTCAACAATGCGCCCGGCGCCACGTCCGGAGAGATTTCCTCTCGCAGCGCATCTTTCAATGAGCTGCGCACGCTTGATAACAACTTCAAACTGATCAAGGCCGCGAGCGATACCCGCACCAGCGCGATTCAAACAGACGTCGCGCTCAGCTCTGTGAATCCAGTCTTGACGACGCCATTCCCCAATCCCAGCACATCACTCAGCCGCCAGCTCTTGCAAGTGGCCCGCTTGATCAAGGCCAGTATTGATCCCGCTGTCGGCATCAATATGAAACGACAGATTTTCTTCTGTCAGATTGGCGCCTTTGACACGCATTCAAATCAGATAACCGGCCAAGCCGGACTGCTGCAACAAGTGAGTCAGGCAATGAACGCTTTCTACAACGCCACCGTTGAACTGGGATTACAAGACAGCATCACGACTTTCACACTTTCTGACTTTGGCCGTACGCTGCAACCTGCCGGTAGCGGCGCGGGAATAGTGGGCAGCGATCACGCGTGGGGCAATCACCATTTGGTCATGGGCGGTGCGGTTCGTGGGAATCGACTCTTCGGAACTTATCCAACCCTGGCGCTCGGCGGACCAGACGACACTGATGGTGGCGCATCACCGCGCGGTCGCTGGATCCCCACAACTTCTGTGGAGCAGTATGCGGCCACGCTAGCAACCTGGTATGGATTGTCGTCGAGCGATCTAACGGCGGTGTTCCCGTTGATTGGTCGTTTCCCGACCGCTGATCTCGGTTTCATGATGTAACCGCGCAAAAAAGTTTTTGTAATCTGGTAAAGTGAAATAGCCTGGCGATTTTCGCTAGGCTATTTTTCAAGTAAGTTGTTCGCGCCCGGGTAGATTCATGCGCATCGCCTGCAAGCCGAAATACGAACAAGCGCGGCTAATAGTCTTTCCGTCTTTGTTGGCAGCATTGCTGGGTCTGCTGCTTTCTTCTAACACAACAAACATTCCCGTCCACGCATTCTCATCCGGTCCCCCCGCGGGTTACACCGGGGCGCCAGGCGAGGAACCGGAGGCCTGTGCCGAATGTCATGTCCCTGCCGATGCCGGCACGGGAAATATTTCCATTAACGGGCCGCAGAACTACGTTCCCGGCCAGACCTATTCGATCACTGTTACTCATAACAACGCCGCCGACGCGACACGTTTGCGCTGGGGGTTCGAACTGACGGCGTTAGATACGGGCGACGAGAAGGCGGGAAACTTGCAGGGTACCGATGTCTTCACGCAAGTGCTCGATAATCAGGGTCCGGGGAGCAGCCGGCAATATATCGAACACACTTCGCTTGGCACCTTCGTCGGTCAGCAGCACACGGCAAGTTGGACCTTTAATTGGACCGCGCCGCCGACCGACGTGGGAACAGTCTATTTTTACGCCGCCGGAAACCAGGCCAATAACGACAACAACACTTCGGGCGATTACATTTACAAAACCTTTGTAATCTCTTCTCCGATCTCTGCTACGCCGGACTTCGCCATCAGTGTGACCCCGCAGACGAGAACGATTACGCCGGGTGCAACAGCGGATTACACCGTTACAGTGACGCCCCTGGCGGCGTTCACCGGAAATGTGAGTCTTAGCACTGGCACTCTGCCTAACGGAGTGTCTGCTAATTTTGTCCCTGCCGTGCTCAACTTCACCGATGCTAATCCAAAGACGAGCACTCTAACTTTAAGTTCCACCGCCGGAACTCCTCTCGGAACTCATCCGATCGGCATTACGGGACAGTCAGGCGCTTTGAATCACTCAGCCCAGGTAACTCTGCGCACCGTCAGTCCCGCGAGCATTGATCTCGCTATAAGCAACTCAGCCTCGCCAGATCCCGGACAGGTGGGCACGAGTCTTTCGTTTCGCATCGTGGTTACCAACAACGGTCCGGCCCAAGCGACAAATGTGAATCTTGTTTACGAGTTTCTTGCTGGCGTGACGTTTGTTTCTGCGACTGCGACTCAGGGGACTTGCAACGGCACTACGACTGTAAATTGCTCAATTGGGACGCTGAACGCCGGCGCTTCTGCGACGGCGACGATTGTTGTCGTGCCCACGACGCCCACGGTGCTGAACACCAGTGCCACTGTATCCGCGAGCGAAACGGATTTTGATACGACTAACAACTCGGGGATTAAGCTCACAATCGTTCAAGCGGCAGCGGCAGCGCCGGTGATGCTGGATCCCAATCTAACGGTAAGCACTGTCCTTTCGGGTCTGGATCAGCCGACGAGCCTCGCGTTCATCGGGGCGAATGATTTCTTCGTTCTTGAGAAGGCTACCGGCAAAGTGCAGCGAATCCAGAATGGATCTCTGCACAGTACCGTGCTCGACCTGGCCGTTAATTCTGCATCTGAAAGGGGATTGCTGGGGATCGCGCTGCATCCCAGTTTTGCGCTGAACGGCTATGTTTACCTGTTCTGGTCGGAAAGCACGACGGTAACGGATACAACCAACGTCGACGCCTCACCGTTACTTGGCAATCGCGTTGACCGTTATATATGGAACGGTACCACGCTAACTTTCGATCGCAAGCTCATCAGCCTGCGTTCCTTGCAGCAGGATAGCGGCCAAACCTCGCGCGGAAATCACAACGGCGGCGTACTGCGCTTCGGCCACGACGGCAAGCTCTACATCATTTTTGGTGACAACGGACGCCGGGGCTTGCTCCAGAACATCACGAGCGGTGGCCCAGTTCCCGATGACCAATTTGGTGGGCCGGAACCCGATGATGCTCACATGACCGGAGTGATCCTGCGTCTCAATGACGACGGCACCACTCCGTCCGACAATCCCTTTTCCAACGCGAGCACGGGCCTCAGTGGTGAAGCGGCTACGAATGTGAAAAAGGTCTACGCGTACGGCGTGCGCAACAGTTTCGGCATGGCTTTCGATCCGCTTAGTGGCAACCTTTGGACCCAGGAAAACGGCGATGATTCGTTTGATGAAATCAACCATGTGCGCCCTGGCTTTAATGGTGGGTGGATCCAGGCTATCGGCCCTATCAATCGCGTTGCCGAGTACAAAGCGATTGAGAGCACCTATGGCGCGGGGAATCTACAACAACTTCGCTGGGCGCCGAGCAATATTGCGGACACGCCGCAGGCAGCGCTCGCGCGACTCTACATGCTACCCGGCGCGCAATACGTCGATCCTGAATTCAGTTGGAAGTACGCCGTGGCTCCGTCGCCGATTGGCTTCGTCCGGGGCAGGGGACTGGGCCCGGATTATGAAGGCGATCTACTGGTTGGCGCTTCGCGGGTCACGCTCGCAAACGGATACCTGTTCCGCTTCAACATGTCGGCCGACCGGCAACACTTTGTCTTTAGTGATCCGGGTCTATCAGATTTGGTTGCTGACAACTTCGATAAGTTTGATCTCGCCGAGAGCCATAGTCTTTTGATAGGACGAGACTTTGGCATCACAACCGACATTCAAACCGGGCCCAACGGGAACGTCTTTGTCGTATCGTTGTCCAACGGGGCGGTCTACGAGATCAAATCAAAGCCTGGGCTGATTTTTACGGCCATGCTTAATGGTGCGCAACAGGTGCCGGCGACAAATTCCCTTGGGACCGGGAGTGCCACTTTGCTCCTGAGTCCAGATGAACAGACAGCACGGCTCTCGCTAAGTTTCAGCGGATTAACCAGTGCGCAAACCGATGCTCACATTCACGGGCCCGCAGCCGCAGGCAGTAATGCGGGAGTGTTGGTCCCGCTACCCTTGGGCCAGTTGAACGACTTTGAGATCACCGTGACGCCGGAACAAGTTGCGGATTTGAAGGCCGGACTTCATTACATCAACGTTCATACAGGCAACTTTACGAGCGGTGAAATTCGCGGACAGTTTGGATCGTCGGCGAACAACAGCGTAGTCGTCTCCGGCGCCACTAGTTTTGCTGTAACGGAAGGTCAAGGCGGAGTGCCGGTCGTGTTTACACGCCTGGGTAATACGGCAAGCCCCGCAACGGTGAGTTATGCAACCGGGGATACCGCAGGCCTTGCAAACTGCAATGTGATCAACGGCGTGGCTTCTTCTCGCTGCGATTATGCCGCTTCGGTGGGGACGATCACATTTGCTGCGGGTGAGAGTTCCAGGACGATTTCAATACCGATCGTTGACGATGCTTATGCGGAAGGAGCCGAGACATTCACGATCAGCTTGAAGGATCCCAACGGTGTGGTGCTGGGGCCTCCCTATACTGCTATCATTACGATCAACGATAACGATGCTGCGAATGGGCCAAATCCGATCGACCAGACCGCCTTCTTTGTGCGGCAGCACTACATCGACTTCCTTGGACGCGAACCTGATCCGGCGGGATTTCTCGGCTGGCAGAACACCATTAACAACTGTCCTCCAGGAGACATTACCTGTGATCGGATTCACGTGTCCGGCAACTTCTTCCAGTCGGCAGAGTTTCAGCAGCGCGGCTATTTTGTCTATCGCTTCTACCCAGTGAGTTTTGGTCGCAAGCCGGACTACGTTGAGTTCATTCCGGATTTGGCGCGCGTGAGCGGCTTCCTCAGCGATGCGCAACTGGAGGCTGCGAAAGTCGCATTCATCAACGACTTCATGTTGCGGCCGGCCTTCGTAACGAAATTCAATAGCCTGAACAATACCGAGTACGTGGATATGTTGCTGGCTACGGCCGGGGTAACATCGCCCAACCGGGACTTTTGGATTGCTGCTTTGGGAAACGGGACGCGCACGCGCGCGACGGTGCTGCGAGATATCTCAGAGAGTCCGGAGGTCTACAATAAGTACTACAACGAGGCTTTTGTCGTGATGCAGTACTTCGGCTATCTGAGACGAGATCCGGACGCCCTTTTTCTATTCTGGATTCAGGAATTGGAAACCACCGGCAACGCGCGCAACATGATCAACGGCTTCATGAACTCGCTGGAGTATCGTTTCCGTTTCGGACCCTAACCCAAAAACAACCGCCAAGCCGCCAAGGTTTTTCAAGATCGCCAGGCAGATTTCCGATTGGCGATTAGCCGGTACAGTACGGGAGCGGTAGCGACCGCCTGCAACGCGGGCAATATACTAGATAGAAGTTGGTGCTTCTCCGACCATCGTCGAGGCTTGAGAAGTTCTGCTCGTTGAATGCGGTCGCTCCCGTACTGTACCGGCTAAGCGCCAATCGCAATCGGCAAGTGGCAATCGCCAATTGGCAATTATCGGATTCCTAGCATCAAAAGGGCCGAGCGGTCAGACGCCAGTCTTTCTTCGGATGCCAGCCATTCACGATAGGGAAGCAGTTCAGCGTCTGTTACGGGTCGATTGCCAAGGCGCGCGGCCGGAGTTCGTTCAAACGCGCGGTCAGTTAATGCGAGATGATCTTTTCGCACGTGAAGCTTGGCAGCTTCAGCGAGCGCAGCTTCTGCCGCTTCAACCGAGGGAAAGAATTCTTCATAAGCCATCAGATGCCAGATTGTTTCCCGACCGCTCCCCTCGATAGCCAGGATGCGCAGCAATCCGAAACCGCTTTCCAGTTGGAACAGCAGATCGTCGCCAGGCGCAAAAGACTGAGTCATGAGTTCAGTCTAACATAGCGTATCGTCCTCCTCGGGAGTGCCTTGCAAACTCAAATTGCAAAAGCAATAACGTAAACTTAGA
>JBAPXA010000232.1:0-17034 GCA_049283975.1 Pyrinomonadaceae bacterium
AAGAGTAAGTAGCCTTTCCCCCTTTTCCCTTTTCCCCCTTGTCCCTGTTCCCCTCTTTCCCCGTTCCCCCGTTACAATGAGCCATGCCTGTAAGTGGCCGTCGCAAGTCTGTAATCTTCTTCATCACCCTCGGGGCCTGCCTCGTCTCTCTGGCCGTCGCTCTCTATGTCGGCTGGATCCTGCTTAACTGGCGCCAGGTCGCGCTGCTTATCCTGGGAATCATTTTCTTTTCCCTTATCATCGTCGGCGTCGTACTCAATACAATCTTCCTCGTGCGCGAAATCCGCCGCAACGAACAGCACGACGCTTTTATCAATGCCGTTACTCACGAATTAAAGACCCCCATCGCTTCCATTCGGCTCTACCTGGAGACGCTCAAAACCCGTAACGTCGACGAACGGCAACGTAACGAGTTCTACGACATCATGCTCGCCGATAACGATCGACTGCTGCATACAGTCGAGCAGGTACTGCGCGCCGGTCGTGCCAATCATCGCCGGCGGGATCAGAAGCCGTCGTCGGTGAACGATCTCAGAGAGATAGTGCGGGAGTGCGTTGATTTAACCCGGGTCCGTCATAACCTCGCGCCCGAAGCGCTGAACTTTGACGAGTCACTGAATGGGGAACCAGCACGCGTTGCGGGTGATGCCGATGATTTGCGCGCGGCGATCTCTAATCTGCTAGATAACGCGATCAAGTATTCCGATGACAAGGTGTTGGTTAACGTGGAAGTGGCTAACGTTGATGAGAAGCACGTGGCAGTTCGGATCGCTGACTGCGGCATCGGAATTCCGCGCGCGCAACTGAAACGCATCTTCAAACGCTTCTACCGGGCACCTGGGTTGGTGATGGCGCGCGTTAAAGGCACGGGCCTGGGATTGTTCATTGTTCATTCCATTGTCCAAAGACTTGGCGGCCGGGTTTTCGCCGAGAGTCCGGGCGTTGGTCAGGGCAGCACTTTCACGATTCAACTGCCGAGGGTTGAGCTATGAGCAGCGTGTTGGTTGTTGAAGACGAAGCACATCTGGCCGATGGGTTGCGCTACAACCTTGAAGCCGAGGGTTATACGGTTGAAACCGTCGGCGACGGCGAAGCGGCTCTTAAACGGTTGTTGCAGGAACAACGACGCTATGACGCGGTGGTGCTCGATGTGATGCTGCCCGGCAAAGATGGCTTCGTGGTCGCGTCCGAATTGCGCGCCGCAAATCACTATGTGCCGCTGCTAATGCTCACGGCGCGGGGGCGCCCGGAAGACGTGCTCAAAGGTTTCGAATCTGGCGCCGACGACTATCTCCCCAAGCCTTTTGAGTTGTCTGTTTTGATAGCCCGTATCAATGCCCTATTGCGGCGCCGCGAGTGGTTGCGAAGTGATGTAAATGAAACTGAACCAGTCTCCGCAAAGCTCGAGACGCAAACTGGTGTTTACTCTTTTGACGGGAAGACAATCGACCTCGGAAATCTGGAATTGCGCACTTCGGAGCAGACGGTGCGGCTGACGTTGATGGAGGCTCAACTACTGGGCTATCTGATCAAACATGAAGGAGAAATTGTGAAGCGGAAGGCGATGTTGGAAGAAGTTTGGGGACTTCACGAAGACACTGACACGCGCGCAATCGACAACTTTATCGTTCGCCTCAGGCGCTACATCGAAACCGAACCAGCGCGCCCAAAACATCTGTTAACAGTTCGAGGCCTGGGATACCGGTTTGTCAGGGGTGGTTAAGGCTTGGAACAGGAGGACAAAAACCATTTTCCATATATCATTTCAAATTTCTCATTTGTCAGTGATAGTTCAGCCTGTGCTGAAAACCCGTTTTCATGTGTAATGTTTCTTCATCAGATACCATCTTCGCCCCGGAGATCTGTCATCGACGATCTGTCATCGACGATCTGTCACTGGCGATCTTTCACTGGCGATCTGTCAACAAGGAACTAATTCTTTAGATGACAAATGAGAAATTTGAAATGATATATGGAAAATGTTCAGCTTCCCGCGGTGATAATCGACGCCTTGACGCCCAGCAAGTCGGAAAAGTCTTTTACGTAGACCGCTTCCACTCTCCTAATGCGGCCAACGGTTTCCATCAACTCCTCACCCGAGATGAAGCCATTCTCTGTATGAGCAATCGCCCAGGAAGGGATGTGTGAAGCTGTGCGTAACAAGTCTTCGACCAGCCCAAGGTACTGTTGCTTGCTTTGCACTGGAGCGCCGAGTCGACCGGCGCGCTTTACGTCAAAGTCATTCCAAAAATGATCGCCGCCCTGAAGCCATTCTTCGCGCCAACTCGACGGGCCGCGCGCAGGCTTAACCTGGACCACTGGCGGGGGCAGTCTCAAAAAAAGCAGGTCAGTATGTTGTCGCTCGGCAACAAAGCTCCGCAGATCCTGGTTGCTGCTCTGGTTTCGTAAGGCGTTGTCGTAAGGCTGGGGCAGCAATGCCTCCAGCTGCCGAAAGACTTTCGACAGTGATAAGGGTTCGCGCAGCCGTAGCGTCTGCTTATCAAAACTAAGAACATAGTCTCCGACCATCATCCCGACGGTGAGAGCGAGAGCGCGCTTATGCGGATCCTGAAGTTTCTCGGCGTTGACGCGTACATTATCAAACCACCAGGAATCGCTCTCATTGAACCACTTCACGAGGGCGACATTGTCCAGCTTTTCGCGCGGCACATAGACGTCCTCCAGGACGATGTCGCAGTCGGCTTCATCCAGTTTCAGGAATGAGTTTTCTATTAGCGCCGTCGCCTTAGTGAAGGCCCACGTGAAAGGATCGTTTGCGATCACGCGCACGTCCCAACGCTTCAAATGCACGCCCAGGTTCGGTTCGCCGCTTAAGGGAAGGGCCACCGATTTGAATTTTAAGCGGCGCAGGACGTTGAGCTCGAACGCCAGCCAGCCGTTTCCAAATGCGTCGATGTTGTTGTAACCCACTTTCTATTAACCTTCTGCGACTTACTTCATAAACGACGAAAACAATTCTTTGCTTTCATGCTCGTGGTTATCAGACGGCTCTTCTACGTCGGCCGGTTCCACATGCTCAGCGAGATCGAGTTGCAGAAACACCTGCACCACTCGCGGATCGAATTCGATTCCGGCGCGCTCAGTCATTAATTGCCGCGCAGCCGCAGCAGACTGTGCCGCGCGAAAAGGACGGCTGGCGGTCAAGGACGCATAGGAATCAGCGAGCCGCAGGATTCGGCCGGCAAGCGGTATCTCATCACCACTTAGTCCGTCGGGGTAGCCGCTACCGTTCCACCACTCATGATGCCAGCGAACCAGCAACGTAGTAGCGCGATCAGCGCCGACGCGCGCGGCTTCTTGTTCCCCGATGACGGGATGTCGCGTCATATCAATCCGTTCTTCATCACTTAACCCTGCTGCGCGTTGAATATAGTCCCTTTCCATCGCTGCTTCGCCGAGATCGTGCAGCAGTGCGGCTGCACGTAGCGATTTACGATCCCGACTTGCCAGCAAAAAATGTTGCGCTATTTCGTCGGCCAGTTCTGCAATACGTACCGCGTGAAGACTCTTGTATTGCTCAAACTCATCAGTGGCCGACGCCAGTTGTGTGAAGGCGTCGACGTGCTTCTTGTCGTTTGTTGTCATTGTCGACATTGGTTGCGCTTGATTTTACTTGGCCGAACAGGCGACGACCAACCGTGATGCCCGCTACGACGTCAGGGCGGCTTCCAGGCGTCTAGATAATTTGCGGCCCCCGGGGTTGTCTGGTTCCGCGGTTAGCACGCGTTTTAGTTCGCCCTCGGCACGGCGGTAGAAGCCCAGATCAAAATAGAGTTCGGCCAGCATCAAGCGATAAGAAGAGTTGTTAGGATCTAGTTTGAGCGCTGCTTGCAGCTCAGCCTCAGCCAGGCGACGCGTGGCTTCGCCCGTCGCGAGTGCTCGTCCATAGTAAGCTCGAAATCGTGCCTCGGTGGGGGCCAAACGGGCGGCCGCTGCCAGGCTAACGATCGCAGCCTTGGTTTGCCCCTGCTGCAAAGCGATAAACCCTTCCTGAAAATTGCTCTCGGCCCGTGCAGAGTCATTATCCTCTGCTGCCTCGCTCTTTGCCTTCTTCGCTGCTTGAGCGCGAGTACGATCCTGTTCAGTCTGTTTCGGGATCTCCATCGTCGAGCGGCGAATCTTTTCCTGGGCTGCGAGCTTGGCGTCATAAGCAGTTCGTTGCCCGGCATCTGAGAGGGTTACGTACGCTTGCGCGATCTTCGCAAAAGCTGACTCAACGCTGGCGTGCAGTGGGGTACCCGCCTGCTTGTGAAAGCGATCCGGATGATAACGGCGCGCTAAGGCGTAATAGCTGTCTTTGATTTCCTCCCCACTGGCCCCATGCTCGACTTTTAGTACTTGATAATAGTTCGTAGCGTCCTGCAATCGTTTGAGCAACTCCTCGAGTTCCGTCGCGAGGGTGTGAACGGATATCTCCGCCGGACTTATTTCGGCGCTGCTTTCAACGGGCGTCGCCGCAATGGGGGCCACACGTAATTGACCTTCTTTTGTGAGCGCGCTCGGCCATCGCTCACGCTTCGCAAAGCCGGCAAGCGCCAGACCATAGATCGTGCGCAGTGCCTCCGCTTCGGAAAGTCCGCTTTGTGATACCCATTCGCCGAGACTGAGCGGTCCTTCAAGGCGCGAGAAAAGAAAACCTTCCATAGGGAGGAGGGCCGCCGAATCAGGTATTCCGGAAACGGGGATAAAGATCTCGGCGCGGTTTGGCAAGCGCCGCGCAATAGCTTCCGGTTGCATTTTGCGAGTCGCCTGTAACATCAGGCCCTGCACATCTATCTTCACCCGCAAGGGTTCATCAAGACGCGTGCGCGCATCAAACTTCCATTCGCCTTCGGTCCATAGCAGGGCCACACGTAAGACGTCGACGACCTGAGTTGCAATTAACCTGATCACAGTCTTTTGATCGATGAGGCCTTGCTGGCTGAGCATCGCCGCGAATGCGAGGTCCGACTGGTTGTTCTGGAGTGATTGCAGCTGCTCCTCTGAAAGCAGCCCTTGTTTGCGAATGTATTCGGCGAGTCGTAGTTCGCGCACGTTAGCGGCAGCGTAGATGATTGCCCCAGCCTCGAAATAAACGACGACTTTGACGGGATCATGCCGCAGCCGCAACACGCCGTCATGGCGTTGCGATTCAATCTCCCGGATTAGTTCAACGAGCGGCTGCTCATTTAGTTGGCCATTCATGGGCGAATCAATGTGTGACCCGCTCACAGGAAGGTGTGCGTGCAGGCATTTGAATGATAGCTCACGAATCAGTCAAAAAAAAGAAGCAGGGCTTTGACACGTGCAACTGCGGCCACTATATTGAAGTTCCCTTAAAAATTCGGAGATTGAGCAGAGGAAGAGTCGGCGAGAGATCGTTGTATAGCTGTCTGCCAGGGTCGCCTGACCAGTTTGCACATCATGCATGAGACTCCCAACAGCCACGGCAGGATTAAAGACCTCGAGCGTGACGCAGAACGGCCGGCGCGCGCTTCAGATCCGGATCAGCGCGTGCAAGATCTGGTAGAACAATTAAAGCTGCGTTCGGCAGAACTCGAAGCGGCCAATCGTGAGCTGCGCCGGGTCTCTCACTATCGTTCATTGTTCCTGGCGCGGATGTCGCATGAGTTGCGCACGCCCCTCACTTCGATCCTGGGCTTCAGCGAAATCCTTATCGATCAGGAAGAGCTGACCGAGACCCAGCGGCGTTTTTGCAAAAAGATTCAAGACTCCGGCATTCAATTGCAAACGAGTCTAAATCAACTCGTCGACCTCTCGCGCGTTGAAGGAGGTCAGACGGAAGTCTTCCTGCAGGAATTTTCTTTACAAGAGACGCTAAGCGAGTCGTGCCAGGCGTTGGCTCGGTTTGCGCATGTGCACCAGGTGGCTCTCGACTACCAAGTCGGACCTAATGTTACGACCGTAGTTTCTGATCGGGGAAAGTTGCGGCAGATTGTCTACAATTTTCTGGCGTGGGCTTTGAGTCGCAGTCCGGCCGATCAGCGCGTCTCGCTCAACGCGAAGATCACCGACGGCACGCTGCTGCACTTACAAATCGACGACTCTGGTCCGCCGATCGCTGACTTGGCGCGTGTGTTTGATCCAGAGGAGAAACCGGGCGGTCGCGAAGCGGATATCAATGAGTTAGGAATACTGATTGGGCATCGTTTGTTGGAAGTGATGAGCGGCAGCGTGACTTTGGAAAATCGAGACGAAGGTGGCCTGCGCATTCTGATGCAATTGCCCGCGCGGCCGGCGAAGGCCTACTAGCGCATGGCTGAGATCAAGATTCGCGAATGCTTGACGATCGCAGAGCTCGATCATTGCGTCAGGCTGCAACGAGACGTTTTTGGTTTGCCTGATTTGGAGATTTCGCCGCGCCGGCATCTGGTCGTATCTCGCCAGGCTGGCGGTTGGACCCTCGGAGCCTTCACGGGTGCGGGCCAGCTTGCGGGATTTGTTCACCACTTGATCGCGGTTCGCGGAGTTGACGAGATCGTCGGCTATTCGCACATGATGGCGATTGATCGCAAATATCAAAATCAGGGAATCGGCGCGCGACTCAAATGGGCGCAAAGAGAAAGGGCGCTCGCGGAAGGCCGGCGCTTTATTAAGTGGACCTGGGATCCGCTGCAATCGCGCAACGCCCATTTCAATTTGAACCGTCTCGGCGTTGTGGTGCGCGGTTACGCCGAGAACTTTTATGGAACGGACTACGGTAGTGATCCGGGTCAGAAAGACGCCAACGGCCTCGACAGCGATCGACTGTTTGCCAACTGGGAGCTTGATTCCCCGCGCGTCAACCAACTGGCGACTGGCTGCGCACTCGAAAATCAACCTGACGTGCAGGCTACTGTCGAGATACCGGGGGACTGGGGTGCCCTGGTGAAGCTGGATGTGGGTCGCGCGCGCGCCGAACAACTTCGTGTTCGCGCTGAATTTCAAAAAGCATTTGGTGCTGGTTTGATTTGTGCAGGCTTTGAGCGAAGTGCCGAGCATCCTCGATACCTGCTCTACAAACCCGAAACAATTGCCGCGTCGCTGGAGAACATGAAGTCATAAAGTAAGTAAGTCAGTCAGGCCACCATGACCTTAGCTCGTTTCGATCGGTACGTTGATCGCAATGCGCGGAATTTCGCCGAGCGTTTGCAGGCGCTTTGTCGCATGCCTTCGGTTGCTGCACGCGGCACCGGGATGCGCGCGATGGTGGAAGCGGTCGAGCAGGCAATGCAACGAGTTGGGATCGGAACGCGACTCTTTAAGATGGGAACTGGTTATCCCATTATCTACGGCGAGTGCGGCAGTGGGCCGACTTATCTTGTCTACGGGCATTACGATGTGCAGCCGGTCGGTCATCTGACAGATTGGACTGTGGGCCCGTTCTCGGGATCAATATTGGACGGGAAGCTCTACGCACGCGGCGCCGCAAACAGTAAGGGCGACCTGCTGGCGCGGTTAGTGGCCGTGGAAGCCTATCAAAAGACCTTTGGCAAACTGCCGATTTCCTTACGATTCATCGTTGAAGGAGAAGATGGACTGGGCAGTCCCAATCTTTTCAAATTTACCAGCGAGCACACAGACTTATTGGCTGCGAAGGGTTGCCTTTGGGATGAGGGTTACCGCGACACCAAAGAGCGGCCGGTAATTAGTTTGGGTTTCAAGGGCATCACGTTTCTCGAATTGCGCGCCCACGGCGCCCGCGCGGATCTACATTCGAAGTGGGGCGCCATCGTCCCCAATCCAGCATGGCGTCTGGTGCAGGCCCTGGCTACGATAACTTCGCCAAAAGGTGTGATCACGATCGATGGGTTCTCTTCACACCTCGCTCCAATCAGTGCGGACGATGCTGAAGCTTTACTGGCGATCGAATTGGATGAAGTGGGTCTCAAGAAAGAGTTTCGCATCAGCGGCTGGGTGCGTTCGATGAAAGGACCTGCCTTAGTGAAGGAACATATCTTCGGCCCGACTTGTACGATCTGCGGCATTCAAACGGGACACACTGATGCGGGTGCCAAAACCGTGTTACCCAGTACCGCGATGGCGCGTCTCGACTTTCGGCTGGTTCCCGATCTAACGCCTTCCCTGGTGTTGGAACTGCTGCGTGAGCATCTCGACGTACGGGGCTTTAAAGACATCGAGATCATTGAACTGGGCAGTGCACCCCTCGCGAAGGCTTCTTCTACTTCGCGCGTGGCCCGTTCCGTGATTGAACCCGCAATTGAGGTTTATGGCACTGCGGCGCTTGTCTATCCGATGGATCCTTCGAGTGGTCCCGTCGGCGCCGTTTGCGGGGTCTCCTCTCCGGCGACTCCCGTCGCCTCGTTTGGTGTTAGCTACGCCGGGTCGAATCCGCATGGCCCTGATGAAAACATCCGCCTCGACGATTTTCTCTTGAGCGTAAAGTTTCTGGGACGTGTCATTAGTCGCCTGGGAGAGTCCAAGAGCGAGCTTAAGGCCGAAAAATTACGAACCAGTGGTACGAAAAACCCCGTGATCACAGAAGAGGTCGCGCAGTGATCTAAAGCAGGAGCCTGGATTGACTACCGCCATATCAACTCGCAAGGCACCCACCATTAACAAAGAGATTGTCGAACTCCGGGACGAGATTCATCGTCACGAGGAGCTGTACTACGTCAACGACAATCCCGAAATCTCCGACAGCGAATATGATGCCTTGCTTGCGAGGCTGCAGGAACTCGAAGCAAAGCATCCGGAACTAATCACACCTGACAGTCCCACACAGCGCGTGGGTGGACGTCCGGCGGAGGGTTTTCCCGAAGTCGTTCATCGCCGTCCCATGCTCTCGTTAGAGAACACCTACAACATTGAGGAGTTAATTGCTTTCGATCAGCGCTGTCAACGCCTTGCCGAAGGACGGCCGGTTGAATACGTCGCGGAGCTTAAGATCGATGGCGTCTCGATCTCGTTGCAATACGAAGCTGAAGTGCTGGCGCGTGGTGTAACTCGCGGAGATGGCCGGATTGGCGAAGAGGTAACGCAGAACGCTCGCACGATTCGCAGCGTGCCCCTGAGGTTGCGCGCGAAATCCACTCCCGGACCGGAAATAGAAGTGCGTGGCGAAGTCTTTATTCCCCGGCGCGTGTTCGAACGCACTAACGCCGAGCGCGAAGAGCAAGGCGAACCGAGATTCGCGAATCCGCGCAACGCCGCTGCCGGAACGTTGCGACAGCTTGATTCAAAGGCTGTGGCTAAACGCGGTCTGGATATGTTTGCTTACGATTTGATCGCCGGTGAGCGCAAGCCCTTTCCGACTCATTGGGAAGCGCTTGATTGGATGGAAGCTGCAGGTTTTCACGTTAATCCACATCGCGAGCGTTGCCAGTCGATCGCTGCGGTAATTGATTTTTGTAACCGCATGGAAACGCAGCGCGACGAGCTTGACTATGAGATCGACGGGCTCGTCGTGAAGGTGAACTCCACCACGCTGCAGGATGAATTTGGGACAACTGCAAAGGCGCCGCGTTGGGCAGTCGCTTATAAATATCCGGCGCGCCAGGCGACCACTCAGGTTCTCTCGATCGTAGTTCAGGTTGGTCGCACTGGAGCCTTGACGCCCGTTGCCAATCTCGAACCGGTATTGCTCGCGGGAACCACAGTCTCGCGCGCGACGCTACACAACGCGGATGAAGTGAAACGCCTGGGCGTACGCATCGGGGATTGGGTGTTAATCGAAAAAGGCGGCGAAGTCATTCCGAAAGTTCTTAAAGTTATTGAGTCGAAGCGGACTGGGGCCGAGAAGGCGTTTCGCATGCCGCGCAAGTGTCCGGTTTGTGGCGGCGAAATTTCCAAGGTCGAGGGCGAAGTTGTTTCGCGCTGCATTGCGGCGGACTGTCCGGCGCAACTCAAGGGCAAGCTACTGCATTTTTCCTCACGTCGTGCGATGCGCATCGAAGGATTGGGCGAGTCGCTCGTGGATCAATTGGTGCAGAAAGGCATGCTGCGCGATTTTGGTGATCTTTATAGACTCACCCTCGATGGCGTTGCCGGACTGGAAAGGATGGCAAAGAAGTCGGCGGCAAATCTGCTGGACCAAATTGAAGCTAGCAAGACTCGCGACCTTCCTAATCTAGTTTACGCCCTCGGCATTCGTCACGTGGGTGATCGCACTGCAGGTTTGCTGGCGCGACACTTCGGTTCCCTTGAAGCCCTGGGCAAGGCAAGCGTCGAGGAGTTAGACGACATTCCCGAGATTGGCTTAACAGTCGCTGAAAGTGTTCGTGATTGGTTTGAGGATCCCGGCAACGCCGAGCTCTGCGAACGTTTAGCTGCGGCGGGGGTCAAAACCACGCTCGCTCGTAGCGCCGATCAAAAGGTGGATGAACGGTTCGGCAACAAGCAATTCGTCTTAACCGGCACCCTTGCTTCGTTTACGCGCGACGAAGCAAAAGCGCAGATTGAAGCTCGCGGGGGACGCGTAATGTCGTCAGTAAGCAAGAAGACCGACTTTGTTATCGCTGGTGAAGAGGCTGGTTCAAAGCTGGAAAAAGCCACGGCAATCGGCGTGACCGTACTGGACGAGGCGGCCTTCAAGAAGATGTTAGGATAGAGGCGACCGATTGCCGATTGCAGATTGGCGATTGTCGATTAGTTGAAGTCAGTACCACCGGGCGATAGCCGGTGGGCCGATCGGTCAGCATTCAAGCTCTCGCCTTTTCTGCCTTCTAACAGGAGTAGAACTACCGCGATACGAGAGGACTAAATGACAACAGCACAAACTGAAAACGCTAATTTGAAATTGCTCTTCACATTATTTTGCGATGACGTCCGGCTAGAGGCCGGCAATAAACTCTCGTTCATGGGTGTGTTTCAAAACATCATGGTGCAGCAACTACCCGTGACTCTCATTAAGTTTGCCGTGGTGAATCACTGGCGAGGAGAGGGGGCGCACCTTTCCGAAGTGCGGATCCTGACGCCAGATCGGCAGCATCCCGTAGTCGTATCTCAGCCGACCAGTTTTGAAATCGCGCCTGGCGGCTTTGCGGACAACATCAGTTTTTTTGTGAATGTGACTTTTCCCGCACCCGGGCAGTATTGGGTGCAGACCCTGGTGGACTCTAACCTGTTTGACGAACAGCCGCTGACCGTTTCCGACGGACGCGAGGCGCAGGCGGACAGCGCTTCCGAAGCGGTGAACTGACCCCGTGCGGGCGCGCGTCCCTAGTCACGCGCCCGCCCACAGACGAAACTCGAGTTGTTCAACCTAAAACTGGATGCCGAGCGCCTTGATCTTTGAATTGAGCGTGGTCGGTTTGATCCGCAAAAGCCGGGCGGCCTTTGCCTGAGTTCCACCGACATGGTTGAGCGCAAGCATAATCAAGCCGATTTCGAATTGCTTAACTTCTTCGTTGAAGTCGATGCCCTGTTCGAGGTCGAGGCTCTTAAGTTGGCCTGACGACTCGGTAAAGGCGTTGTCACGAGCGAGTGTTTCCGTTTCTCGCAAGAGCGAGAAGGCGAGCTCAACCAAACGCTGTACCCGGTCGCGAACCGGGAGTTCAGCAAGTCGCAGATGGCTGGTCACGCCTGCGGGAATTGGCTTCAGAGTTTGTCGTTCGGCGAGAGGCTCGCTGACCGCAGCATAGTCGAAACTCATTTAATTTCTCCCCTGGATAGGCTGAATATTCGGGCTCCTGATACCAGAACACCGCGAGGGGGAGTCTTGTGGCAAACAAAAAGCGAGCCGCTGGGGCGGGCTCGCGATTAGTTTTTTGGTGCGGATGAGAGGACTTGAACCTCCACGATGTTACCACCACAGGCTTCTGAGACCTGCGCGTCTGCCAGTTCCGCCACATCCGCAAGTTGTGGACAGTGCCAGCATTATGCGAATGCCTCTCTGGGGTGTCAAGAAAGCGAAGCTTTCACCAATCGTCAATCAATCTGCTACTGTTCATAACGATGGCTGCTGCTGCGGAGGTTCTCCAAACCAGAATTGCTGAGGTGCGACAAAGAATTGCCGCGGCAGTGCGGAAGAGCGGTCGTACGCCTGAAAGCGTCAAGCTCGTCGCGGTGAGCAAGACACATCCCGCGGCCGTAGTTAGCCAGGCAATTGAACTCGGTCTAACTGACTTTGGCGAGAACCGGGTTCAGGAAGCTGAAGATAAGATTGCAGCCGTGGGGCGGCACTCAAATGCTTACTGGCACCTGATCGGACACTTGCAGGCAAACAAGGTTCGACGTGCAGTCAATCTCTTTGATGTGATCCACTCGCTCGATTCGATTTCGCTCGCGCAGCGATTGGAACGTGCCTGCATTGAAAGCGGCAGAGAAGAGTTGCAGGTCTTAATCCAAGTTGATCTCGCGGGTGAGACAACCAAGTCAGGTATCTCCCTTGCTGACCTGCCAGAGTTGGCTAAAGTAGTAAGCGATTGTGCCCGGATGAAGCTGACGGGATTAATGCTCCTGCCACCTTTTTTCGACGATCCGGAAAGTGTGCGCCCGTTTTTTCGTCGGCTGAAAGATCTGCGAGACGAATTACAAGCTGGCGGACTTTTTGCCCGAAACTCCGGAGAGCTGTCGATGGGCATGACTCATGACTTCGAAGTTGCGGTGGAAGAAGGTGCGACGATGCTGCGAGTGGGCACTGCAATTTTTGGCGAGCGCCAGAGCCCGCCAGCCTAAACCCTTATATCGATACCATGCTAATCGTTAGTCGAATCTATCTTTTTGTGAGCTGGGCCGTGACCCTGGTGATTCTCGGGACCATCCTCGTCGTAGTGCTTCGCCTGATCGCCAATCAAGTGGACCTCAATCCCTTTGGTTCTGTTTCCATCACCCTTCGGCGCCTGACAGATCCCCTGGTTGCGCCGGTAAGACGCGCGCTCATGGGTTTCGGAGTGGATCCAAAGTACGCGCCGCTCGTTACTATCCTGATAACTATCCTGCTCGGCTGGTTTGTACTGCAATTGGTGGCAAACGTAGCCAACACGGTCGCCGGCGTCCTGCTGAGCTCGCAACGAGCAGCGATCGGACCGCTCGTAGGCTATGTGCTTTACGGATTGTTGGCCCTGTATTCCTTGCTGATCTTCATACGGATAGTTTTCTCGTGGGTGATGGTGAGCCATTCGAATCGCGTGATGCGCTTTTTGGTGAACATCACGGAACCGTTCATGGGCCCATTGCGGCGTACGGTACCACCCGTCGGCAGATTTGATATCTCGCCAATTGTGGGGTTGGTCATTATCTGGATCTTTCAAGCAGCAGTCGTGGGCACGCTCCTGCGTGGGTGGCAATTAGTCTTTTTCGGCTGAGGCAGGAGCAGACGACAGGAGCAGGAGGCAGGACGTTATGCTGCTTTCCCGTAAAAATCCTTCCTGGTGCGATTCGGCTTTGCCGGGTGTGACGAGGTGGCTAAGCCCCGCCGTACAGGTGCACCTGACAGTTGGGCTGTGCCCCTGGTTCGGCCTTTGGCCCAACAAATCTGACGGGCCAAGCCCGCAATACGGGCAGAGCCCGGCAGTAATCCGGTTGCGACGGCGGGGCGGAGCCACCGCCTCACACCCGGCGGCAAAGCCGACCGAAACAGAGCGCGTGACTTCTGACACAAAGCTACGGCTTCAACACCAGCCGTTCGGACTGATGGTCGATGATCGATTACTCCAAAACAAAAGATAAGCTGTCTTTCACGGTGCGAGTGGTGCCGCGTGCTTCACGAACCGAGGTTGTCGGCGAGGCTGATGGAGTTCTGCGTATTCGTTTAGCCGCGCCTCCAGTCGATGGCGCAGCAAATGACGAACTCGTGCGAGTACTTGCTCGCGCGCTCCGGGTTTCGCGTAGTGCGGTGGCAATTACTGCCGGTCAGACTTCAAGGCTTAAACGGGTTGCTGTCAGCGGTATCGCGCCCGAAGCGCTATTGACTCTCTGCAAGGCAGCCGATTAGTTTGACAGCTAGATCGAGGCCGTGGATTATCTCAAGACTCGACGCCGCGCTCGTGGCTTTCCGCACTTCTTCACGAACCGGTGCATCTGGTCATTTCCTGGGTGATTAGAAGTCAATGCCATTCGACAGGATTTCACACTACCGGATTCTGGAAAAGCTCGGTGCGGGCGGTATGGGCGAGGTGTATCTCGCTGAAGACATAAAGTTGGGCAGGAAAGTCGCGATAAAAGTTCTCAGCCAGGAGTTTACGACGAACCGAGATCGCCTGAATCGCTTTGAGCAGGAAGCCTGTGCAGCTTCGGCTCTGAACCACCCCAACATCCTCACGATTCATGAAGTAGGCGAAGACAACGGGGCACATTTTATCGCCACGGAATACATCGACGGGAAAACTCTGCGCCGGCATATGTCTGGTGCTGCTCTCGAGCCGCACGAGATCCTCGATATCGCTGTCCAGGCAGCAAGTGCGCTCGAAGAAGCGCATGGGGCCGGGATAGTGCACCGCGATATTAAGCCCGACAACATCATGGTCAGGAAGAACGGCTATGTGAAGGTCCTGGATTTTGGGCTGGCTAAGCTCACTGAGGATGCCACCGACAGAACTCCCGCCGACGGTGAAGCTTCAACCCGCGTCCTCGTGCAAACAGACGCTGGTGTCGTGATGGGCACGTCCCACTACATGTCTCCCGAACAAGCACGCGGCAAGCCCGTAGATGCACGCAGCGACATCTGGAGTCTTGGTGTGGTGATGTATGAAATGGTGGCTGGGAGAGTTCCTTTTGAGGGTGAGACTTCGACCGATGTGATTGTGGCGATAACTCAAAAAGAGGCGCCCCCGCTTGCTCGTTTCGCGCCTCACGTTCCCGCCGAGCTCGAGTGGATTATCAACAAGGCGCTGCGCAAAGAGAGGGAAGAACGCTACCAGACAATCAGGGAGTTGCTGACAGACCTGCGGCGGCTCAAACAGAAGCTGGAGTTTGAAGTCGAGCTGGAACGTTCCGTGTCGCCTGACAGCGTATCGCGATCCAGTTTTTCAGCAGTACCCGCGGTTCCCACAATTTCAGATCGGGTTGCTCCGACTGCGGAAAACACTGCAACTCACCCGGCGTCAAGCGCCGAGTACCTTGTGAGTGAGATCAAACGCCATAAGACGGGCGCCACTGTAATTGCCGCACTCGTGGCGTTGGCCATCGGCGCCGGAGTCTTCTTCTATTTCAATCGTGCTCAGGCGCTGACGGACAAGGACACCATTCTGCTTGCCGACTTCGTCAACACTACGGGGGATCCAGTCTTTGACGGGACTTTAAAGCAAGCTCTTGCGGTGCAACTCGGCCAATCGCCCTTCTTAAATATTTATTCAGATGAGCGGGTTCGGGAAGCGTTGCGGTTTATGGGCCGGGCGCCGGATGAGCGGGTTACCAGAGATATCGCGCGCGAGATCTGTCAGCGGCAAGGCTTGAAAGCGATGCTAGCCGGGTCGGTATCCAGCCTGGGTAGTCATTATGTGATCACGCTCGATGCTATTAATGCCCAATCGGGTGAATCGATTGCTCGAGAACAGGTCGAAGCAGACAGTAAGGAGCAGGTGCTGTCCTCGCTTGGCAAGGCCGCGTTGCAAATGCGAGAGAAGCTGGGCGAATCGCTTAGTTCCATCAGTAAACATGATGTGCCAATCGACCAGGCGACAACGTCCTCATTAGAAGCTCTCAAGGCCTATACGATGGGCAACGAAGCGCGCGCCCAGGGGAGGAATGAGGAAGAAGTAAGGTTCTATACGCGGGCCATTGAACTCGATCCGAATTTTGCCATGGCTTACGCACGCATAGCTGTGTTTCATGGCAATCGCGAGCAAATGGAAGAAGCCCAACCCTACGCGCAGAAGGCATTCGACCTGCGCGATCGCGTGAGCGAACGCGAGCGTCTCTACATATCGGAGAAATATTACAACTACGTGCTCGGCGATGTGGACAAAGCGATGGAAGTGTTGCAAACCTGGACGCGCTTATACCCGAACGACTTCATACCTCATAACAATTTAGCGCTCAGGTATCAGGAACAAGGTAGATATGAGGAGGCTTTGAAAGAAGCTCTCGAAGCCGTGCGCTTGAGTCCGAACAATACTGCTGCTAGAGATAATCTGATCGGTACTTTCGCGGCACTTGGTCGGTTTGACGAAGCCGCGGAAGCAATGGAAGACTTGAGAAAGTTGTATCCGGACGGACGGTCAGTCCATTTCAGTGACTATCACTTAGCCTTCGTTCGTGGCGATCATGCCGTCATGGAACGCGAGTCCCAATGGGCGCGAGGTAAACCAGTCGAACCGGAATTTATGGCGATGGAAGCTTCAGCTGCCGCAGCCTTAGGTAAGTTAAAGAAAGCTGAAGAGCTTAGGCAGCGCACCTTCGAAGCCTTCAAGAGTCAAAATCGAAATGATAACGCCGCGCAGATTTTATTAGGGCTCGCGTTCCGACAGGCAGCTTTTGGAAAATGCTCCGAGGCTAAAGCCAACGTAGCGACTGCACTAGGACTGCACAAAGGCAAAATGACTATCAATGGCGCAGCATCCCTCTTCGCCGATTGTGGTGAGGCTACGCGAGCACTGGCTCTGTTAGAGGAATCGTTAAAGCTATACCCAAACGATACAGTGACGGTGAATATGTTTGCGCCGGTTGTCCGGGCCCAGGTTGAGAGAAGCCGTGGTAATCCAGCGCAAGCCATACAGTTGCTCGAATCCGTACGCCGTTATGACCTCGGCTTGATCGTTGGACACTACAACAATTACTTAAGGGGCTCGGCTTATCTGGATCTGAAACGAGGACAGGAAGCGGCTGCGGAGTTTCAAAAAATCATCGATCATCGTGGCGTTGACCCAATGTCAGAACTTCGTCCGCTCGCGCATATAGGATTGGCGCGGGCCGCGGCCATCAGCGGCGATATAGCAAAGAGCCGGACCTCTTATCAGAACTTCTTTGCGTTGTGGAAAGATGCTGATGCTGATTTGCCGATTCTGATCCAAGCGAGGAAAGAATACGAGCAGCTGAAATAGTTAGCGGGACCTGGTTTAAAGTGCGCAGTAAGGAAGGCGGGCTTGCCCCCGCTTTGTTAAATTCAAAATGGTAATCAGGGAGTAGGAAAGG
>JBAPXA010000233.1:0-5663 GCA_049283975.1 Pyrinomonadaceae bacterium
AACTACTAACTACTAACTACTAACTACTAACTACTAACTACTAACTACTAACTACTAACTACTAACTACTGACTACTGATTCCTGACCACCGTCTACAGCCCCACTACTCACTGATCCATGCCCCAGCCCGTCGTCATCATCAATCCTGCTTCTGCTGGCGGCGCGACTCGCGATTCCTGGCCGGGCATCGCGAGTGATCTTAGATCGCACTTTGGCGCCTTCACGCCGCTCTTTACTGAGCGTCCTGGACAGGCAGTTGAACTCGCCGCGGATGCCGCCCGTAAAGGCGTCAGACTGCTCATTGCGTGTGGTGGCGACGGCACGATTTCCGAAGTCGCTAATGGCATCCTGGTGTCCGGCCGAGATGCAGAGCTCGGAGTGCTGCCGAGCGGAACTGGAGGGGATTTCCGGAAAACGCTCGGCATTCCTCGTCGCGTACGCGATGCTGCCCAGATCTTGCGCACCGGGCGTTCACGCCGCATCGATGTCGGCCGCGCTACATTCACTACTACCGGCGGTGAACAGGAAACTCGTTACTTCCTCGGAGTCGCGTCCTTCGGGATGACCGCCGACGTGATCGAACGCGTGAAGCAACGAAATCCCGAATGGTTTCCTTTTAAAGGTCCTCAATGGCTGACTGGCCGCCTTTCATTCGGCATATCGATGTTGCAGACCGCCATGCAGTCAAAGGCGACTCGCGTAGTCGTACAGGCCGATGATCAGCCGGAGCAGCACCTGACTCTCGTCGCCTTGTGCATCGCGAACGCGCGTTACTTCGGTGGCGGTATGAAGATCGCTCCGGACGCTAAGCTCAACGACGGCAAGTTCGATATCGTGAGTGTGGGAGATTTAGGCGCGTTCAAGATCTTCACGAATGCCCCGCGGCTCTATCTGGGCGCGCATCTTGGGATGCAGCAGGTTGGCCATGCCCTCGCGGCGAAAGTCCAGGCGCGCGCGACGCTGAAGACGGAAGAGATAGCAATCGAAGTTGATGGTGAGCTGCCGGGCCGCTTGCCTGCTACTTTTCAAATTGTACCTGGCGCGTTACGAGTTCGAACCAATTGACGAATCGCCAATCGGCAATCTACATGGTTGATTTACCGAGAGTAATCATCCAAGATGAAAAAGATCCCAAGATTCAGGAGGCCCCATGCCGGACGAGAGCTTTGACAAAGCCGCTGCGCTAAAACTTCTTAACGAAATTCTCGAAACTGAGCTGGCAGGTGTCGTTCGCTACACCCACTATGCGCTGATGGTGTTTGGCCATAACCGCATTCCGATCACTAGTTGGCTGCGGGGCGAAGCCGCAACTTGCCTCGCGCATGCGAATCAGGCGGGCGAGCTGGTCACACACTTTGGTGAGCACCCTTCGCTGAAGATTGGAGCGTTACTCGAAACGCATAAGCATGGCATCAACGATATTCTGCTGGAGTCGCTGGCCGCCGAGGAAGCGGGGTTGGCCCTGTATCGCAAACTCCTGGATCTGGTGCGCGATCGCTCGGTGCTGCTCGAGGAGTACGCTCGCAACATGATTGCCGAAGAAGAGACGCACCTGGGCGAAGTCGACAAGATGTTGCGCAAGCCCGGAGAGCTGACCTAGTTTACCGAGTCCCCTATGGATGATCGTCGAGCAAAACCCCGTCTGCGTGTCAGCCTCGACGCAATGTGGGACAGTTCAACTGAAGCGAACAGCGCCCTCATTACCGACTTGTCCGAAGGCGGGTGTTATCTCGACTCGGTCGGTTCGGTTAGACTGGGAGAAATTGTCGGCTTTCGCGTTTTGCTCCCCGATGACGATTGGCTTTACCTGGAAGGTGAAGTCAGGCACTACGGCTCCGGAACCGGATTCGGAGTTAAGTTTGTTGATTTGAACGACGAGCAACAGGAGAAGCTTCGCTGGCTACTAAGAATTGCCGCGGAACAAGGACCTGAATCGCCGGCAATCTCCGCGGACCTGGTTGAAGAATAGAGAGAAGGAGTGATTAGGATCATGAGGAAGTTTGTTTTGCTCTGTGCAATCGTGATGTTTGCTTTGATGGCAATGTCGAATTTCGCGGGAGCTGCCGGCGAAGCACCGGCAGTGGGTTCCATGGCCCCTGAGTTTACGATGACCACCAATGAAGGGAAGCCGGCGAGTCTAAAGGATTTTCGTGACCAGTGGGTGGTGCTCTATTTCTATCCGAAGGACTTTACTTCGGGTTGCACGATCGAAGCTAAAAATTTCCAGCGTGACATCGAGAAATACAAAGCCATCAACGCAGTCATCCTTGGAGTCAGCGTTGATACCGCCGAGTCGCACAAAGAGTTCTGTGCAAAGGAAGGCTTGAATTTCAAACTGCTTTCCGACGTGGACGGAAAAGTCTCAGACGCTTACGGCTCAGTGATGGAATACAACGGGATGAAGCTTTCGGCTCGCAACACATTTATTATTGATCCGAAGGGCAAAGTCGCTCAGGTGTTCATGAAAGTGAAGGTAACGCCGCACAGCGAAGAGGTATTGGCGGCATTGACGGCGTTGCAGAAGCCGTAGCTTCGGTTATCACCAGATCAGTCCGCTGCGCGGACTGACACACCTCACCCAAACGAACTCCTACCCGGTTCTACTTTCCCTCAGCCGGAGCAAAAACAGCTGGCGGCTAACCGGGTGCACAACCTTGCGCCAGCGTGAAAGCCGGCGTGTGCTACACAATTCAAATCCTTCCGCATCGAACGTATCGCGCCATTCACGTTCGCCTCGAAATGTGCAGGGTCCGGTGCGTTTTCGCCACTTGCGATTATGAATCGCACAGACAATCCGATCCCACCAGTGCTCAGGAATGTCTTCATAGACCAGCAGCAGACCGCCAGCAGATAACGTTCGTCGCGCTTCCGCCAGAATTGGTTGCAAGCTTTGGGCATGATGGAGGACGTAACAGAACAAAGCCACATCGAACGCTTTATCCGCAACCGGAAACGTCTGGCCATCAAACTGCCAATAAGGGATCCGGGCTTCAGTGGTCCGCGCGAGGTCAATCCCGGTAACGGTGGATCCGAGCAGAGCGCGCAGATGATGCGCGATGTAGCCATTGCCACAGCCCACGTCGAGCACCCGCGAGCCGTAGGGAACTGCGCGCGCAATCTCGAGTGCCATGTCATAGGCGCGTCCAACTTTCCGGCGTCGCAGTTCACGGTGCCAGCGACGCGCGAGGCCAATTGGCAACCGTCGAAGTAATTCATGGCGGGTTAGGTTCTGATCTAGGTCCCCTGCATCCAGATCTTTTAGTGACCAGCCGGGTTGATCGTTAGGAGAATGAAGGTTCGGCCCTGATAAAGGCGTTGGTGAAATTGCGGACATCGAGCATGCGACTTGGCAATCTAAGTACCGCTGCGCGGCGGGAGGAATTACGAGAAAATGTTAGAAGATCTCGCGGAGCGCCAGCAGCGTCCACAAGACTAGCGCATGAAACGTCCGACAAAAGGAGTGTGGCCACTGTCTGGAGGAATGTACGGTGAAGAAGCGGGGGCAAGCCGCCCTTCCCAACTGAAGACATTCCACGAGGCTCGTCTGGACGAAGCAGATCAAAATAGTCAAAATGCTGAAAACTAAATTGTGAGGTAATTATGCGTAAGCTTCGCTTAATAGCTTTGGTGCTCTTCTGTATGACCGCCATGTCCGTGAACAAAAAAACGATTGCACAGAGCCTACCCGCCGGGTATTGGCCGCTCGAAAAGAGCCAGCCATTAATCGACAAGACGCAAACGATTCGTCTCGCACCAGATGTTTCACACTTAAGTGCCGGAGAAAAGACAACAGTTGCGAAACTGATCGAAGTCGGCAAGATCTTTCAGGAACTCTATGAACAACAACGTCACCCGCAAGCCACTTCGTCGTATCGCGAGCTACTGCAACTCGATAAGCGCCTCGGATCGCGGCCGGCAACACAGAATCTGCTGACCATCTATCGTTTGTTCCAGGGACCGATTGCCACGACATTAGAAAACAAACGGGAACCGTTCCTGCCGGTTGAAGGCGTGCAGCCGGGAAAGAGTGTCTACCCTTGGGGTGTCAAGAAAGAAGAAATCGATGGGTTTCTTGCAGCGCATCCGGAAAAACGCGACGCACTTCTCGACTTACGGACGGTTGTACGCCGCGCCACTGCAGTGAATGCGCAAAAGGACCTGGCGACACTGCGCACCTACCCCGTGCTTGATACGCTTCATCCGGGATTGAAAGCCGAACTGACGCAGCTTGCGGGAAACCGAACTCGCGGCGCAGCGGGCGCTGCCGGCTTCTATGCAGTGCCGTATTCGGTAGCCTACGCCCCGGAACTGATGCGGGCTCACGATCTACTTCATGAAGCCGCAAATGCGGTGCAAGCCGATGACGATGAATTTGCGCGCTACCTGCGTAACCGTGCGCGCGATCTGCTGACCGATGACTACGAGTCGGGTGATGCAGCCTGGATAACCGGACGTTTTAAGAACCTGAACGCGCAGATTGGATCCTATGAAACCTATGACGACGAGCTTTATGGCGTGAAGACGTTTTTTGCGTTCAATGTTCTTAGTACCAGAAGAGAGGAAACAACTTCGCTCCGCCAGGCCATGCAGGGACTTCAGGCGATTGAAGACTCGTTGCCATACGAGCAGCACAAGAAGATCCGCGAGGACATTCCGGTTGGCGTTTACGATGTTGTTGCCGATTTTGCGCAATCACGCGGTGGCAACACCGCCACGATTCTCCCGAATGAGAGTTACCTGGCAAGACGCTACGGTCGCACGATTCTGCTGCGCGCTAACATCATGCGCGACCCGAATATCTTCGTTAGCACCGGCGGCACGTTTGAAGCAGCGGTGGGACCGGAGCAAGCAAAAGAGTTAACTTCGGATGGAAATTTTTACCGCACGCTCTGGCATGAAGTGGGGCACTATCTGGGCGTCGATCGCACTAAGGACAATCGCGATCTCGATGAGGCGTTGCAGGAAAATGCAAGTGCCCTCGAAGAGATGAAGGCGGATCTGGTTTCGTTGTTCGCAGCCCAGGCGCTCCGTAAGCAGGGTTACTACAACGACGCGCAACAGCGCTCGGTCTATGCCGGTGGCATCCTGCGCGTGCTGCAAAACAACAAGCCGCGGCGCGATCAGCCCTACAACACGATGCAGCTAATGCAGTGGAACTTCTTTCTGGAAAACGGCTTGCTTACCTTCGAAAATGGCCGCTTGCGAATCCATTACGATAAGTATCACGAGGTGGTGGGGAAGCTGTTAAAGAAGGTGCTGGACGTGCAATACCAGGGTGACAAGGCAGCATCAGATCGCTTCATCGATGAATATACGAAGTGGGACGACAACTTGCACGGCGTGATTGCCAGAAATATTCGCGAGCGCCAGCGTTATCGGTTTAGGGTGTTTAAATACGCAGCGCTGGGAGAACAGTAGGGGAATAGGGGAATAGGGGAACGGGTGAAGAAGGGAAAAGAGAAACATTTTCCATTCATCATTGGTGAATTCAACTTGGAAGTGCAACGCTGGCCCGAAGGGCCGGAAGTTAATAGTCACGCCCGTGAGGGCGTGGAACAAGCAATTAAACTGACCCCAGGTCCGAAGGACCGACAGTCGATTGATTCGCTAAATCACTGTCGCACCTTCGGCGCTTTTGTTTTATTGCGACCGCTGTCCACGC
>JBAPXA010000234.1:0-1506 GCA_049283975.1 Pyrinomonadaceae bacterium
CACCCAACCTTCTTGTGGTTGACGATGATGCTGTAGTCCGTGATCTCATGGTGCGGCTATATCTGGATGATGGTTACAGCGTTGCGGGAGTTGGTTCGGCTGAAGAGGCGGTAGGATTGCTGGCCGAGGGAAACATCGACTTCGTCGTCACCGATATCAATTTACCGGGAATGAGCGGTACCGAATTGATAGCTCACATCCAGGAGAATTGTCCTGATGTTCCGGTGATCGCGATCACAGCGTATTCAGACATCGATACCGCGGTAAACGTTCTGAAGCATGGCGCCGCCGATTTCGTGGTCAAGCCGTTCGATCTGGGCGCGGTGCAGGAATCGACGCGCGTGGCGCTGGAGAAGACCCGGGTCTACATGGAGATCCGCCATCTGCGGCGGGGTCTAAAGAACGGCTCCGAGTTTGGCGGCATGCTCAGCAAAACGGCCGAGATGCACCGGATGTTCGAAATCATCCGCATGGTAGCGCCCACCGAGATGACGGTTTCCATCGAAGGAGAAACCGGCACCGGAAAAGAGTTGGTGGCCAGCGCGGTTCACTACCACAGCGGGCGGCGCGACAAACCGTTTGTCACGATTAACTGCGCCGGGTTTCCCGAGTCGCTGCTCGAGAGCGAGCTCTTTGGATATGAACGGGGCGCCTTTACCGGCGCGGTACAAGCCAAAGCGGGAAAGATTGAGCTAGCCCATGGCGGCACCTTGTTTCTCGATGAGATCGAGAGCATCTCAGTGGTCATGCAGGGCAAATTGCTCCGGGTCCTGGAAGATCAGAAGGTACAGCGACTCGGTGGCAGCGCCGATATTCACGTTGACATGCGCGTGATCACGGCCACCAATGTGCCGCTCAAGCAGCTGGTCGCCGAAGGCAAAATGCGCTCGGATTTTTATTACCGGGTCAATGTCATCCCGATCCACCTGATCCCGTTGCAGCAACGAAAAGTGGATATTCCTCTTTTGGTGCAGGATTTTCTCCATCGCCATCCGGTGGCCGCGCGCAAGGGGATCAGCTCTATTTCCAAGCAAGCGATGCGCCGGCTGTTGGACTATTCCTGGCCCGGGAACATTCGCGAACTGCAAAATGTCCTCGAGCGCGCCATCGTTCTCAACACCGGCAGAACCATCGAACATGTCGATCTGCCCGAGGTCAGCTTCGAGGCGCATCCAAGCACGGGCGGCAATACCTTTAATGCCCCGTTGAACCAATGGCTGCAAGAAAAGGAAAAAGAGTATCTGGCACAAAAACTCGACGATTTCGGCGGCAACGTCGGTTTAACCGCAAAGAGCTGCCGGATCGGCGTGCGCACGCTCTCTCGTAAGATGCGCGAATATGGAATCGATAAAACTGTCTTTAAGCAAGGATTGACCGCGCTTTCTGCTCCGCATTCCTTAACCAGATCGACGGTTACGGGCCGCTGATGAGAGTTTATCGAGGATGTCAGAGGAAATGTTAGTTGCTAATGAGCTGGAGTTTGATCCCCCACGATGAATGAATCTC
>JBAPXA010000235.1:0-7334 GCA_049283975.1 Pyrinomonadaceae bacterium
TCCACATACTGCGTGTTGTCGAGCCCATTAAACTTAGCAACAAAGGCCGAACGGTTCATGAACTCGCTGACAAACTCTATTTTTTGAGCTTCCAACTGCGCATCCGTAAGAAAACCGCTAACTCTCCAGCGGTCCTGGGTAAACTCTTGATAGTCAGGCTTGCGGCCAAAGGCGACTGGATAGAAGCGATAGAGGAAGTAACCACGGCCTTGAAATTCAGAGGAACGGAAGAAGGCCGATGAGATGTGGAGGCGATCGCAGTTGGGATCGCCGGGAAGGCAGTTATTGAGCAGAGTAAGCCACCCTCCGAATCCTTGCGCATCTGGTTCGCGATTGAGGAAATCGAAGTATTGTTGTTGGATGAAGAACTCAGGACAGTCGATCGGGTTAGCGCAGGAGTTGGCAATCGTTACATCCTGCATTCGGAGCGTATAGGGCCCCACCCCCTGAGCATCGTTCGCACGAGAGTCAATGAAGAGGTGCAGCGGAACATTCAAGGGCAGGCGTGCCATTGCCTCGGGCTGAAATATTGCCGTGTTTCCGGCGCCCCAGCGCGTGTCGTCTAGCATTATCTCGTTAAAAGCCTGATTGCCCGTTCCGGCGGGGCACCCTCCAATGGAGCCATGTAGCGCATAAATCAGAGGCTTGTATGTCGCTGAGGTGGTTGAGACTACTATCTGCGGATTTGGACCACGACTGGTAATAATGAAGGAATAAACATGATCCGGTCCGAGTGTGTCCCAGTAGTAATAACCATAGTTAATGTAGTGGACCCGCGAAACGCTATTGTTTGCCCCAGTCGTATCGCCGGAGTCGGTGTAGGGCACCGCGGCTGTATAGTTACCGCCAGGAACGTTGCGGCCTGGACAGTTGTCGTTTCCGGCCAGCGCAGTCAGCAAACTGAATTTGCCTTTCTGATGAGGGAGGCGAAATTCACTTTGCCGTTTGAGCAATGCCGGGTTGCTGCGGTGGAGACTCAGCTTCTCACGAAGCCGCGCCTTCCCTTCGGCCACGTTTGGTTCCCGATTTCTCGATTCGTCAGGGCGTGCCTCGGCTAGGTGCGTAGCCAAAACCGTGGGGACTGCTGCAAAAATTGAACAATAAGCTAATCTCTGCCCCCATTTTTTTAACACCGAGCTAAAGATCTCTTGATCTGACCTAATGCCGTTTCCAAGAATATCCAGGCGTTTCGAGTTTTGCAGTTTGTGTTCCATTTCCTCTCCTTCTCGAATTACAACCCTATGCGTCCAAAATCTGTTGATGGATAGAATCTCGTCAGTCGCCTTATTTGTTCCTTTTGCCGATCGTTAAGACCTTCCCCTCCTCGTCCTGCTACTCCTTTATTGAAGCGTATCTTTTGTCCCTCGGATTCGACTTCCTCAATTCTCTCCTCGATGCCGCGCCGCGACGCTCCAAGGCCGTAAAACTCAAGGACCTTGAGCACGCTCGTGGGTTTGTCAGCGACAAGGTCTTCGTAACTGAGCCAGTGGACTTCGAGCCGCTTTTGCTTTTCAACCAGGTCCCAGGAGGCGACAAACTGGAAGTACCAGGGGATCACGTTTTCAATGAGCAGATCGATCTTCGTTTCTTTATTCAGAAGCGGCCAATCAGCACGAAAGTACGACGTCTGAAATGCGCCCTGGTCATAAAAATCAAGCAGGCTCATTACGGAATCAAAGATGTTGCGAACCAGCACGACGGGACGGATGCCGAAGCCCTGCATCAAGTGGACATTCGCGTCCGAGGCACGACAGTGCTGCTGCGTAACGGTGTCAAAATGAGCAGACTCACGAAGTGTGGGCAGGTAGATTTCATGTTCGCTTTGCCCGGCCGCGTAAACCGTGAACAGATCACGATAGCCCGTGAGGTTCACCAGAAGATTTTTGAGAAACGTCGATGCGCTTTTCGGAACGCAGGCAATGAAAATATGCTGACCAAGCTGTTCGGGTGTTATCTCCGACGTAAAATCCGAAAGCATGGCCCGCTTGTCTGCGGCTGCTAGCGAATTAGTCAAATTTACGTAAGAACCTGGACTGGGATAAACGGAGATCGCTTTTCGACAGCACAAGACGCTTGCTTCATTCAGGTTGTGTTGGAAGAAGACAATCCCCAGGCCTTGAAAGGCACCGGCGAACCTGCGGAGGAAGGTGGAGTCCTGAGCCATGTTGCCCGCTATCTCCAGCCGCAACGCCGCAGGCAGAAAATCCAGCGCGGTGGACACGTCGCCCTGCTTCAGTTGTCTTTCGATCAGAAGCTTGTAACTTAAAAGGAGGTTGTGAACCAGATTGTCGTAAAACGGCTGGTCAATCGTTAATTTCTGAAGTGCACTTTGAAACATCGTGATTGCCAGATCCGGGCTATCACGTTCCAGGGCTTGACCCCCCAGACCAACCTCTTGCTGCAAGGTGCTGTAGAGGTTTCCGGTCAGAGTCGGAAGATCAATCGCCTTGCCGGACTGCGGAATGAAACTGGATCCTGACTCTAAGCGATCTGATCCCTGCATTGTTCTTCCTCCAATCCAGATTTATAAGACCGACCCATTAGGAATGACTTTTTGTGCAAGGCCGTTTCATTGGTTCCCATAAGTACCGTTGCGCTATCGGTTATCAAAAAAGGCCAGGAATTCGAGTTCTCACGAAAGATCAGCCAAGCCTGTTTTCTCGCCTACCTCTAAACGCGAGAAAACACGGCACGACCTCTAATCTGAGCAAACGGCGTAGATCGCGTCGGAAGGGGACGTAATGCGGCGAATCTCAAGTGTTTTGGAGACTTAAATCTCCAGGATAAAACCCTGCTCAATGAGGTAAGTCAGGATCTGGTTAGCGTTCTCTTCGCCTGAACGGTGGACGGCGTCGATAGTAATTTCGGCACGAATCGGTGGCTCGTAGGGATCATCGATGCCCGTGAAGTTTTTGATCTCCCCGGCGCGTGCCCGCGCATACATGCCTTTCGGGTCGCGGGCTTCGCAAACCTCAAGCGGCGTATCTACAAACACTTCGATGAAACGATCGTTGCCTACCATTGAACGACACTCGCTGCGTGTGGCTCTGTAAGGACTGACTGCAGCACAAATGACAGCGCCTCCATGGCGAACAACTTCCGAGGCGACGTAACCGATGCGACGGATGTTCGCATCGCGGTCCTCTTTGCTGAAGTCCAGCCCGCGCGATAGATGTGTACGCACCACGTCACCGTCAAGCAGCGTAACCCGCCGACCATATTCCAGAAGTTTGGTGGTGACGATGTTTGCGGTCGTGGTTTTGCCGGCACAACTCAATCCCGTGAACCAAAGACAAAACCCTTGCCGATGACGTGGTGGATGCGAGCCTTCCAGGACTGCCGAAACTTCCGGTCTGGTGAACCAGTCTGGCAACGAGCGTCCCTGCTGCAAGTAAGTATCTCTGACTTCGGTGCCTGAAAGCGTTATTGTTGGCGTACCGAGCGGAATCCGCGAAGCTTCTTCGTAACGAGCTTCTTCGGGTAGATACAGAAACTCAGCGAACGGCAATATCTCCATTCCGATTTCGGCGCTATGTTTGGCCAGCAGTTGCTGCGCAGCGTAAGGCTCATAGAAAGGACGACCATTAGAGTTTGTTCCGGGGCTGGCGTGGTCTCTGCCCACAATAAAAAAATTCGCCCCAAAATTACGACGAATGATTGCGTGCCAGACGGTTTCGCGTGGTCCGGCCATCCGCATGGCCAATGGAAGCAGAGCTAATAAGGTCCGCTGCGGATCATAGTAATTCTCTGTCAGTACCTTATACGAGCGTACCCGAGTGTAGTGATCTATGTCGCCGGGTTTGGTCAATCCCACGACCGGGTGCAAAAGCAGTGCGCCGTCGACGGCGTGCACCGCCCGCTTTGTCATTTCTTCGTGCGCGCGATGCACCGGGTTGCGAGTCTGGAAAGCAACGACGTTGCTTCGTCCGATGAGTTGGAGCTTACGTCGAACCTCTGCTGGCTCCATTCGCAACCTGCGGAAGTCGTATCGAGGCGGAAGTTGTAGCACCTCCAGAGGGCCCGTGATGCAGGCATCGCCCCAAGAGTTCATTTCCGCTACCAAAGGATGGCGCGGATCCGTTGTGCCGCATACTAGCTGGGCCTCCCGAGCGCGGTCCCAATCGTAAATCTCATCGACGCGCATGATGGCAAGGAGGTTGTTATAGGAATCTGCCAATGCGACCGGTGCGTCGAGTTTTACCGGAGCGTCTTTGTCAATCGTTAAGGTCACGGGAATCGGAAATAACATCCCGTTGGCTAAACGCATCTCTTCGATCACATGTTCGTAGTCGTTACGTCCTAGAAAGGTGCGCAACGGCGAGAAGCCGCCGGTGGCGAGTAACTCGAGATCGCAAACTGCCCTCTCAGTAAGCTGAATGCGTGGCAGGTTTGAAGCGCGCTGAAGTAACGCTTCTCTTTCTTCGAGTGGCACAACTAGATCGATGAGGCTGCCGCCATACGGCTCGATTAGCCTCTTAGGATTCTGCATGATCACTCATGGTTGAGGGTCGGTATTATGTGTTTGTCGCGCGCAGATACCCGCCTCCGACTGCTTGCAGGCGCAGAGTGATCAAGATTCACCTCCAGCGCCAGACGAGATCTGCCGCGCATATTGAATATGGCTCAGCATTAACGCAAGAGAAATCGGTTCATAACTACATTACTAGTCATATCTTCCTTGCCTTGCGCTAGCGCGTGAACTGCGAGAATATCTCGCACACTAAACACATCCCAAGATCTTCTATCTTAAGCCCGAGCTATCAGCTGAAAGGTTCTTATGGAACGCCGCACCACATCCTGGCACAGTCCGAACCTGAATATGGAGATGCCACTCGTCGCTTACGGACATGCCGGCCAAACGCTCCTGATGTTGCCCACCGCGGCCGCAGATTATCTGGAGTACGAACGATTTCACCTCGTCGATGCGATTCGTCATCACATTGAAAGCGGCAAGATTCGCGCCTACTCAGTCAACAGTGTGAATCGCTGGAGTTTGCTAAACGAGAAAATGCCACCGAACCTCAAGGCAGAATTGCTCATGCGCTTTGACCGTTATCTCGTCGAAGAAGTGTTGCCGTTGATTCGCCAGGAAGCCGGCGCTGATGCGCGGCCAATTACAACAGGAGCAAGTCTGGGAGCATTTCTTGCAGCCAATGCTTATTTCAAACATCCCGATTTGTTTCGTGGCGTGATTGCTCTAAGTGGGAGTTATGACGTGCGCTCTTACTTGAAAGACTTTCACGACGATAACGTCTATTTCAATAATCCTGCTGATTACTTGCCAAACCTAAACGACGATCACTATCTGCCGATCCTGCGGCAGGCAGACTCTATCTACATCCTTTCAGGCCAGGGCAACTACGAAGCCCCGGAACGCAGTCGACATCTCTCCGATATTCTGCACTCCAAAGGAATTCCCCACACGCTCGATCTTTGGGGACACGATGTCGATCACGACTGGCCCTGGTGGCGGAAGATGCTGCCGTTCACGTTGGACAAGATCGCGGGCTGATCGCGGTTATTGTCGATTGGCCGTCTCAATTGACGATTGACGATTGCTGATTTCCCATTGGCTTCTTTCGCTACGGGGCTAATTGGCAATCGGCACTCGGCAATCGCCAATCGCATGGCCCACCAGCTACCGCCTGGTGGTACTGCCCTATGGGTCCGAATCAGGCCTAATCCAAAAGATTGTCAGCCGATCACTCCAAACGGCATCAGTACCTGGTGACGTCTTTAGCTATACAGGGCTTTCGCTTTTCGACTAGAATCCAATTCCGTCCGGCTCATCCAGTGTAAACATTCGCTCCCCGAAAGTCCGGGTTTGTACCCGATCCAGGTTCTTTCCTTCATCGTTCTGAAAGGAATGGTCATGTATGGCTTGCACTAAGAGTCGCAACTCTGGAAAAGCATTTAGGCGTGACGTCGGAGAACTTGGGTGTCTAACGCTCTTGATAGGGTACCAGCAATGAAAGAGATGCTTAGCAATAGAATCCTAAATCAGTTGCCGGACGCGGAGTTTACGCGGCTCATGCCTTTGCTGGAACCGATCTCATTTACACCCGGCGAACGATTGGCCGAGCAGGGAGAGAGCTCAGCCTTTGTTTACTTTCCGGAAAACTCAATCATCTCCTGCCAGGCAGATATGCAGGATGGCAAGAGCGCGGAAGTCGGAATGGTGGGCAAGGACGGTGTCGCGGGACTGCCTGCGCTCCTGGGCTCACGCCCGGCAGTCCATTCCCTAACAGTAGCGATCGCAGGGAGCGCACTGCGAATGCGAAAGGAAGCATTCGAGCAAGAACTGAGACGCGGAAACGGTTTGCAACACACACTTACTCCCTACCTGGGGGACTACGTGACGCAGGTGGCACAGCGCGCTGCCTGTGCCATTCTTCATCGCATGGAGCAACGCTTCGCCGTCTGGTTATTAATGATTACCGATCGACTTAATTCAAGCGTGGTGGAGATCACTCAAGAGCGCATCGCGCAACACCTGGGTGTGCGGCGCGCGGGCATTACCGTAGTTGCGCATGAGCTGCAATTGGTGGGTGCGATCTCTTACACGCGAGGACATCTGCGTATCTCGAACCGAATCCTGCTGGAAAAGGTCGCCTGCGAATGTTACGGCGCTCTTGCGCCCAGTTCACGCGAAACCGCCCCCAAGTAACCAATCAGGTGAGACGAGCCGCCAGTGCCTAAGAGCGTGCGCCACGCTGCGCGTTATGAAGTCGATCCCTTTTTCATGGGATTGCCCAGGCTGGCCACGATGGTGACAAGCTCCGTTAGCTCGATCGGTTTTGACACATGCATTTGGTAGCCAGCGCGCAAGGCGCGCATGCGATCCTCAGGTCGCGCATAGGCCGTCAAAGCAACGGCCGGAACCTTGCCACCGTTCTCCTCTGAAAGCGCGCGCACGTTGCGCATCAACTCGTAACCATCTTCAAATGGCATTCCGATATCCGAAACCATCACATCGGGATGAACCTGTTTAAGAAGTCGAAGAGCTTCGGACGCTGAGCGGGCCGGCGTCACCTCGGCGCCACATCTTGTCAGCAGCGAACTAATTAATTCACAAGCATCGGCTTCATCGTCAACTACCAAAACTTTAAGACCGGCAAGACGATCTGCACAATCTACGGAGGCGCTGGCTTCAATGTGGGGCGAATTGGACTGACTACCTGCGAGCGCGTTCGGCTGCACCGGCAAGACCGGGAGTTTAACAACAAAAGTCGCGCCTTTCCCTTCTCCCTCGCTCATTACTCCGACGGTGCCGCCGTGAAGTTCCACTAACTGCCGTACGATTGCCAGGCCCAGTCCCAGGCCGCCATGAGCGC
>JBAPXA010000236.1:0-24183 GCA_049283975.1 Pyrinomonadaceae bacterium
GTCCGATCTGTGCCCAGGCACTTCCCCTGTCTGAATTTGGGATTTGCCGCGCGCGGAAGGATGGGAGAAATCTTTATTGCAAGAGTTGTATTCGCAAAAAGGTAACTGAAAGCCGGCAAGTGCTGCGGGAATACAAATCAGCTCGCAAGCGTTACGTTTCGCAACAAACTTTAGAAGCCCAGGGAAGCGACGCCGCCTCGCAAAATTTGTCGCGACTGCTGAGTAAACTCTCTCCGATCGAGCGCGTTAGAGAAGCAATCAAAAAGAACGCGCGAACGCAAAAGGAAATCGCCCAGGAAACAAAGCTTGGCAAGGATGAAATCGGCGATGCCCTTGCCAACCTGCTGCTCTGGACACATGAAATACGCACCGAAGTTGTTGATAACACTCGGATGTATTTCATCAACGAGGCGGCCGACACCACCACCATGCAGATCGAGACGCCACAACTACCCCGGCGCAAGCCGGATGTTCCCAGTTCATTCAGTGCCCTACAAGGCCTGATGCCTGGCAGAAAGCCGGAAGGGGAAACCGAAAAGATTGGCGGTTGGGTTGCTGCTTAATCCTGAAGAGCCGCCCTGCTAGTCCTTAAATGCCTCAAGCACCTCACGAGCGTGTTCATCGGGTTTGACCTTTTCGAAGATCTTTTTGATCTTGCCCTTCTCATCGATGAGAAAAGTGGTGCGCAGTACGCCCATGTAGGTTCGTCCCATAAACTTTTTCTCGCCCCAGGTTCCGTAAGCCTCAGCGATAGAACGGTCCGTATCAGCCAGCAGGGTAAAAGGCAGCTTGTACTTTTCCGTGAATTTCTTGTGGGCCGACTCCTTATCCGGAGAAACGCCTAGAATCCGGATGCCCTGTTTCTTAAACTGAGAAAACGCATCTCGAAACGAACAAGCCTCCTTGGTGCAGCCGGGTGTATCATCCTTGGGATAGAAATAAAGCACGACCTTTTCACCGCGCAGGTCTTTCAGCTTGACCGTGTTTCCTTCGGCGTCAGTGGTCGTGAATGCAGGCGCAACACTTCCTTCTTTGAGCATGATCTTCTCCCGATGAATTGGTATGTAGGATTACGAAGGCTATTCTAAGCGCGCAGTCGAAACCCAGCAAGAAAACAGCAAATGGCGACGAAGAAAGCAAAGCGCAACAACTACTGGATGGTGAAGCAGGAACCGGAAACGTATTCCTGGGATGATCTTGTGCGCGACGGGCGTACTGACTGGACTGGCGTGCGGAACTATCAAGCGCGAAATAATCTGCGCGAGATGAAGACTGGGGATCGCGTCCTGTTTTACCACTCAGGAAAAGACAAAGCGGTAGTGGGAATCGCGGAAGTAGCGAAGGGTGCTTATCCGGATCCGACGGCGCCAGACCCGCAATGGGTGGCGGTCGATCTGAAACCGATAAAAGCCTTTGCCGTCCCAGTACCTTTGCCTGCAATTCGTTACGACAAACGACTCAGCGGATTGCCGTTGATCCGGCAGTCGCAACTTTCTGTAATGCCTTTAACTAAAGATGAGTTCGACGTGCTGGTGGGAATGGGAAGCGGTCCAAAACGCAAGAAACTGAGTTGATGTGTTGGAGGGTGAGGAAGGGTGTTTCAACAAATCGATTACACGATGGTGATTGTTTCTAATATGGCGCGTTCTATTGAGTTTTATCGTGACAAGCTTGGCATCCCGCTCAAGTTTGAATCGCCTGAATGGACAGAGTTTTTGACGGGCACCACAACGCTTGCCCTGCATGGCGGCGGGATCAAGCAGGATCGACGTGGTGGCGCCGATAAAGATGCCGGGACTTGTTCGATTGGCTTTAATGTTGAGGACGTCGATAAAACTTACGAAGAAATGAAAGCTAAGGGAGTCTTTTTCGTAATGCCGCCGACGCAACGCGAAGGGGAAGGGATCAAGCTGGCCGTGGCAGTAGATCCTGATGGTTTGCCTATTTCCTTTGCCCAGACGGTGAGTAAGTCCGCGTAGCGGACTAGTACTCTGCAGAGTCCTAACTGAACAGTCGCGGTTCTGAGGCGAGATCTTGAGGGATTTCTGCCACGGCAACAGTTTTGAGCTCCGGGTATTTATCAAACAACGGCAGTGGCGCCGGCACCTTACTCCGGTTCAGAATCGATTTGATCTCCAAGGCATTCACAACCGCTTTTCCCAGAAAGTGATTGTTGGTAATTACGTAACTCTCCGTTGTCTGCTTCGCGACCTCCCTAATACGAGTAATCCAGGGATCCAACTCCGCCAGCGAATAGAGGTAATTGTAACGGTCGTCGCGCGGCGCCTGCTCACGAAACCAGTTTCCGTAGTTGCGGCCATGCAGGCGAACATAGCCGATCCCCGAGGTCGTCAAGGCCGCAGGCTTGATTGATTTCGCGAATATCGGCTGGTCGATATTGCAGATTCCCACTCCTTTTGCTTCCAACTCCTCATAGACTCCGGGCGTGTTCCAGGAGGCATGCCGTACCTCGAGCACAAGTGGATACTCTTGAAACTGAGTCAGGAGCCGCGAAAGGTATGCGCGCTCCTCATCGGTGTTCTTGAATGACCAGGGAAATTGAATAAGGATTGCGCCGAGCTTGCCTGCTTCTGCGAGCGGATTCATGGCCTCGCGAAAAGCTTTTTCATCCTCGGCGGTAGCCTTCCCGCGTTCGTGAGTAAAGATTCGGTGCAGCTTCGCCGTGAAAGTGAAGGCCGGATTGCTCGCGACGCGTTTCGCCCAGGATTGGGTCGTAGTCGGCGTCGGTGGCCGGTAGAAACTGCTATTGATCTCAATGGTGTCGAAAAATTGCGACAGGTAGCTCAACGGATCAAACTTCGATCCGGCTTTCTGTGGGTAGACGACACCTTCCCAGTCTTTGTAGGACCACCCAGCGGGTCCGATATGGATTTTGTTTTCTGGCATTTCTGGGGGCCGTATTGCCGATTGGTCTCATTGGCCAGCATTACTATTAACCATCACCTCAGAGTTTCCCTCGATCAGTTGCTAATCGGCAATCGCCAATCGGCAATCGCCAATCGGCAATGGATCTGGATGCTGTGGTATAAACCATAATCATTCGATTCCATTCAACGAGAGGAGGTGATCTCATGCGTTTGACCGAAATGGTCTCGTGTTCCGGTTGAGCGGCTAAGCTGCCTCCGAGCATCCTCGCTCAAGTATTGAGCGGGTTACCGAAACAGCCTTTCAACGAAAACCTGATTGTCGGTTTTGATACTGCCGACGACGCGGGAGTATTTCGCCTTCGCGACGACCTCGGAATCGTGCAGACCCTCGATTTCTTTACCCCGATAGTTGACGATCCTTTTGTCTACGGTCAGATCGCCGCCCTCAATTCCATCAACGATGTGTGGGCGATGGCGGGCACTCCCCTGACCGCGATGGCGATCACCTGCTTTCCCAAGAAGGGCGTGGCGCCGGAAATCCTGGGCGAAATAATGCGTGGTGGTCTGGAGACACTGAATCAGCACGGCGTGACTCTAATTGGTGGGCACAGTGTCGACAATGAACAGATCATGTTTGGTTACTCGGTAACCGGCGTTATTGATCCGGCGAAGATTGCAACAAATTCAGGCGCACAAGTTGGAGATGTAATTATTCTCACGAAGCCAATCGGCACGGGAGTGATTTCGACCGGGATCAAGTTAGGAAAGACTAGCGAAGCCGCGGCAGCAAGTTCGGTGCAGACAATGTTGACCCCCGGGAAATATGCTGCTGAAGCGATGCGGGAATTTGGCGTCAAGGGCGCAACTGATGTGACTGGCTTTGCATTGCTGGGTCATTCGTGGGAAATGGCGAAGGGTAGCAAGGTAACGATTGAGATTGATTCGGCCGAAGTTCCCCTAATCGCTGGGGCTCTGGAGTTGGCAAGTCAGGGGCTGCTAACTGGTGGCGACAAGAGCAATCGGCAATATGTTGGTGGCGACGTTCAGATTGACCCTGGCATCGATCCCAATCTCGTTAAGCTTTTGTTTGATCCCCAGACTGCCGGCGGAATGTTGATTGCGATTGCAAGCGACAAAGCCGCGGCGCTTTTATCACGTTTGCTTGAAAACTACCCTCAGGTGAGTGTGATTGGAAAAGTAATAGAACCAGGCAGCAAGGCGATTCTTGTTTGCTAGAGTGGATAACGCGTGTAACGACTCGCATCCAACTTTCGCAGCCATTCGGTACAGTACGGAGCGGCGACCGCCTTCAACTAAGTCGTCTCTGAGGTTCAGACCCAAACATTGCCATCGCTAATGCGGTCGCTACCGCTCCCGTACTGTACCGAGTGGCTGGTCAAATCAAACCATCAACGAATCTCACGAAACAACATTATTCATGGTTCGACTTGTTTTGTGTGACTTTGTGGATCGTATTTTGTTAGTTCAGACTTGAATTCGAACAGCTGTCAAATCGAATAATTGAATCAGCAATGAATCTTTCCCAGCGGGTTTCCAAACTAAACAGTTTCTCAGACAACCAACAAGGCCGCTACGTTCTTTACTGGATGCAAATGTTCAAGCGCGTAAGCGACAACGACGCGCTGAACTTTGCCATTCAACAGGCGAATGAGCGCGATCTGCCCCTCGTAGTTTACGAGGGGCTGAAGTTTTACTATCCCTGGGCGAACGATCGCATTCATACCTTCATTCTTGAGGGCGTGGCGGAAAAACAGGCTGAATTCGCTCGCTTGGGAATTCGCTATCTTTTCTACCTGCAACGTGACGAAGACGATCCGCGCGACACGGTGGCGCACTTAGCCAGCGACGCCGCCTTCCTTGTTACCGACGACTATCCCTGTTTCATCATCCCTGAACATAACCGGCGGCTTGTGGAGCAAGTTGAGGTTCCGGTTTTTGTTGTCGATGCGAACGGCGTCATCCCGCTCAGCTGTTACACGAAAGAGGAATACGCGGCCTACACGATCCGTCCGAAAATCAAAAAACTCTTGCCTGAATACTTAGGCCGGGTTCCGTTGCCGAAGTTGCGCAAGCAGGCGACCGCACTCAAAATCGATTGTCCGGAAACGGAGGTCAACGAAAAGAATATTGCCGGGCTGGTTTCGCAATGTGCCATTGACCATTCGGTTCTGCCGTCCAGACAGTACCGGGGTGGGACAAAGGCCGCACGCCAGCGTCTCGTGCATTTCATCGGCAGGATTCTGCCGCACTACGACAAGCTGCGGAGCAAACCCGACGTTGACGGCAGTTCGCGACTTAGTGCCTACCTGCACTTTGGTTTCATTTCAATTCAGGAAATAGCCGAAGCCGTTAAGAAAGCCAAAGCTCCGCGCGCGGCCAAGGATGCCTTTTTGGAGGAAGCGATCGTGCGTCGCGAGCTTTCATTCAATTTCACGCGTTTTAATCCGAACTACGACTCGATTGCCTCTTTGCCGCCTTGGGTGCAGCAAACGATGCGGGACCACATCGAGGATCCGCGCCCGGATCTGTTGACGTCAGACCAGATCGAAGCAGGTGAAACGCCGGATGAACTTTGGAATGCAGCGCAGCGAGAATTGTTATTGAGCGGCGAGATGCACAATTACGTGCGCATGCTTTGGGGCAAGCGGGTAATCGAATGGCAACCGACCTACGAGTCCGCGTTTGCGATACTCGAGCACTTGAACAACAAATATGCTCTCGACGGCCGCGACCCCAATTCCTATGCCGGGATTCTGTGGTGCTTTGGGAAGCACGATCGCCCCTGGTTTGAGCGTCCGATTTTCGGCAAGATTCGCTATATGACTTCGAATAGCACGGGCCGGAAGTTCGACGCCGTCGGATATATTGAGTGGACAAAGACGCTTCTATGACCTGTAGGGGCGTCCCTCCGTGGGCGCCCAGAATAGTTAGCCGACTACAAAAGGGCGTCCACGGCGGTACGCCACTTACAATTTGCTGGAGCGTTGAGTTGGCGGTTATCCTTGGATGCTCAAACCGTTGGAGCGCGAGAATCGCGTCTCATTCTCACCGGGCTTAAGCCGGTGTTATGAGGTCCCGTACACTGGAAACCGTTTAAACCGGTTTCTGATTGATTTGTCGGAGTGAGCACCGCGCTTGAAGCGCGGTGAGAATGAAAGGCTTCAGTTCATGGCTTCTACGGTTCCACTTCTAACCTCCAAACCGACAACTCTGAGGGATCTTTACCGCCACGTCCGTTCGCGGACGATGCAGATCGTGGCGCCTCTCGAGCTGGAAGATTATGTAATCCAAACGGCGGACTACATGAGCCCGCCACGCTGGCATATCGGCCATACGTCCTGGTTTTTCGAGACGCTGCTGCAGCGATACAAACCTGGCTACGAAGTCTACTCGCCGCAGTTTCTCTTCTACTTCAACTCTTACTACGAGGGTTTTGGCGCGCGCATCGAACGGCCCAAACGGGGAACGAAGTCGCGGCCCACGGTTAAGGAAACAGCTGCCTATCGGCGACGCATTGATGAGTTAATGCTCGACTTTCTCGAGGGATTGGCTGCCCATCCTGAGGCTTCCACGATTCGATCCCTCGTAAGGCTCGGTCTCGAACATGAAATGCAACATCAGGAGTTGCTCGTTTACGATATTAAGCACTTGCTCTGTGACCAATATGACGTGCCACCGCACGTTCCTCCTGACTCTGTAGTTAAAGTCGAAGGTATGGCTGAATTTGGCGGCGGACTCTTTTGGCTTGGTTTTACCGACCAGTCTTTACAAAGTCCAAAGTCCAAAGACCAAAGTTCAGACTTCGACTTCGCCTTCGACAACGAAAAGCCGGCACACCAGGTCTTTCTTCAGGACTTCGCCCTCGACCGCGCGCTTGTCAGCAATGCCGATTATCTTGAGTTTATGCATGACGGCGGCTACAACGATTATCGCTGGTGGTTTTCTGAAGGCTGGGAAGCTGTAACAAAGGAGCTATGGAAGGCGCCCCTTTACTGGGAGCTGCATGATCGCGAATGGCTGATTCGTGACTTTTCCGGTTTGCATCCTGCCGCAGAGAAGGGAACCGAGCCGGTCTCGCATGTGAGCTTTTATGAGGCCTCTGCATTTGCGAAGTGGGCTGGGAAGCGCTTGCCGACTGAGGCCGAATGGGAGAAGGCGGCGCGCGTCGGGGACGGGGAGACGGGCAGACGCGGAGACGCGGCGACGCGGGGACGCGGGGACCGGGAGACGTCGGGACGGGGAGAAGGGGAGACAGGGAGTAGTGGGAACGCGCTGCAAAAGTTTCCCTGGGGTAATGAACCAGCAACTAGCAATCGGGCGAACCTCCTTGAGAATGGCTACTGGAACGTCGCGTCGATCGGAGCCTTTCCCGATGGGACCAACTCGGCCGGCTGTCACCAGTTAATTGGCGACGTTTGGGAGTGGACAACTTCCGATTACGTGCCCTATCCCGGATTCAAATCAGAGTTCGATGAATACAACGACAAGTGGTTCGTAAATCAAAAGGTGTTGCGCGGGGGTTCATTCGCCACGCCGCAACTTCACATCCGCTCGACTTATCGCAACTTCTTCCATGCGCATGAGCGTTGGATGGTCTCAGGCTTTCGCTGCGCGAAGGATCCGTAAACCAGGACGGAATCATGCCTACCCCCCAAGACACTGAGTCCCGCGCTGCGGTGAAGGAATTTTTGCTCGCCGAATACCATAACGTTGCCGAGTCCTTTTGGAAGAACGAACAGACAGGCGAAACCCGGGTTAATTGGTTTCTCGGCATTATTACAGCCGGTGCTGCGGGGTTGATTGGCCTGGCGAGCGCCGAACACCGACCTCACGGCGAGCCCTTACGTCTGATCTATCTGGCAGCCCTCTTCGCATTGCTTTGTTTTGGGATCGTTACTCTCTTCAGAATAATTAAACGCAATGAAAAGACGGATGGCTACAAGGACGACGCAAAGCGAATTCGTGAACTGTTCCGGAATCGCTTCGACGACACTGGCATTCTCAAAGATTATCGTTCTTTTGGCCCGGCAGAATCGGACAAAGGATTTGTAAGGACGTTCGGCGGCTTGGCGCACACTGTTTCTGCCATCAACAGTTTGCTTGTCGCAGGTCTGGCCGCCACGATCGTTTACCCCTTCGGCGGAGTTTCGTTTGTCGCAAATAGAGAGATTCAGATCCTGTTAACCTACCCCAGTGCGCTAGTCGCATTCCTTGTAGCAGCCCTCTGGCAATACAAATGGATCGAACGCAAGCAAAGGAAGCGCAAGTGATTCCCGAATGACATCAATCCGGAGAAAACCAGGCAACCCGCGTCGGCCGACCCACGCCGGCGGCATCACCTTTAGGGGGAGCAACGAAAATGTTGAGTACCTGCTTGTTGGTCCCAGTAAGGAAGTAGAGTCAAAACTGGAATGGCTCCTACCGAAAGGTCACATCGAGGAAGGTGAAGACGAATTGGAAGCGGGTGTTCGGGAAGTGCGCGAGGAAACAGGGTACGTCGGAAACCCGATTGGCCCGGTCGGGACAGACGCCTTTTCCGTGGACGGCGAGAGTGTAAAGGTAAAATATTTTTTGTTGGAAGTTGCCGCTCAGGTTCCACGGAAGGAGACCCGCAGAATCGGGTGGTTCAGTTTTGAGACCGCTGTCCAGACACTCACTCATCGTGGCAACCAAGAGCTTTTGCGCAAAGCTGAACGATTACGTCGGAAAGCCAAGAAGAAACCAGGGGTGGGATAAATGACCGTTCTCAGCGAGATTGAAGTGAGGGTCCTCGGTGCGCTGGTCGAGAAACAGGTGACGACACCTGAGTACTACCCGCTCACCTTGAATGCCCTCACGCTCGCTTGCAATCAGAGGAACAACCGTCATCCGGTTACGAGTTATTCAGAAAATGAAGTGGCCCAGGCGCTGGAGACGTTGCGAGAAAAGAATCTCACCTACGTCTTTCACGGCAGCACGAGCCGCGTACCGAAATACAAACACGTCATGCCCGAAGTGATGCACCTTAATCCGCCCGAAACCGCTGTCATGTGCGTTTTGATGTTGCGCGGGCCGCAAACTATCGGCGAGTTGCGTGGCCACGGCGGTCGCCTGCACACCTTCACCAGCCTTGAAGAGGTTGATTCCACTGTAAATGCCCTTACCATTCACGACCCTGATCCAATGGTTGTTCGCTTACCGCGCCAGCCGGGACAGAAAGAGGCGCGTTTTGCTCACTTGCTTTCGGGCGCGCCCGCTGAAGAAATCGCCTCTGAAGCTCCGGCGGCAAGGCCACTTTTATCCAGGCAAAGCGATCGGGATCGAATTGAGCAGTTGGAAGAGACCGTTACTGCCTTGAAGGACGAAGTACAAACCTTAAAACAGCAGTTTGCAGAATTTAAGAAACAATTCGAGTGACTGAGTGGTCAGTGGTCAGTAGGCACTTGTTGTCGTCACGGGTCAGCCGCATTCGTGTCTTTCGTGACGATTCGTCTTGGTTCGTGGTTCGTTCTTATGATCTGTACAAACCACGAAATCACATGAACGGACACGAACAAAAGCTCGATCACCCATCGGACGGTTAAAGGATTTCGCACTTTCGTTTAATAGAAGCTTAAGAACAGATGCCGAAGGAGAGTTGCGAATGAAGAGTACCTTCAAATCAGATCACCCAGTCACTAATGAGGCTGCCAAGGCTGCGACCGGCAAGACCCTCGATCAGTGGTTCACCGAGCTCGATAAGGAAAACGGCCTGAAGTTGGGCCGCCGCGAGATAAACAACCGCCTCTATGCGCAAAAGCTCGATCCCTGGTGGTGCGCAACAATTGCCGTTGAATATGAAAAACATCACGACGTGCGCAAGAAGGACGGCTTATTCGAAGGCTATTTTGTTTGTGCCACCAAGACTATTGCCGCTCCGGTCGCTGAGGTTTACAAGAGCTGGTCGAATGGCGGGGAGTTAAGCAAGTGGTTCGGAGCAGCCACAAAAGCTGAAGTCAAAGATGGCGGGACTTTTGCGAACAAAGACGGAGACAAAGGAACCTTTCTGCGCGTACGAGAAAATAAAGATCTACGCCTGACCTTCGAAACCGGCGGCTCGTCTGCACCCACTCAGGTCGATGTGCAGTTTCAGGAAGGGTAAAGGCAAGACTGGTTTACTCGTAAATCACACGCGCATTCAAACTCGTGAAGAGGCGGACGGTCTGCGAGCAGCATGGGCGGATGCCCTGGATAAGCTAAAGACAACGTGTGAGAACTAAGAATCTCCCCTGGGTAGGAAGCATGAACGAAGATTTCCTTCGGAGCTTTGCACAAAGAGAACATAGCTTGGTGGCTTTGCCTCAAAAGTCGCTGTGTAAAGTACGACGCGTAGCGGCGGGGTGATTTAAGCCCGGCCTTTCAAGGCCGGGATCAAGGTGACCCTCGCGGGTGCGTCGCGTCAGCGACGCCTAAATCAGGTATTTGCGATTGGGTCCGTCGCTACGCGACGAACCCGGGAGCGGCCCATGCTTAGGCTGTTGTTTCATCTATGCAAGACTGGCGAGGTTTTGTATAATCTCGCTTCCCATGAATAAAGAAATTTTTCATCCAGCCGTGGCGAGTTGGTTTCATAAGACCTTCCCTGCTGCCACTGCGCCACAGCAACTCGCCTGGCCGTCCATCAAATCAAATCGCGACACCCTCATCGCCGCTCCGACCGGTTCCGGCAAGACATTGGCAGCGTTTTTAGCTGCGATTGATGATCTGGTGCGTCTCGGAGTCGCCGGCGAACTGGACGACACCACGCACGTTGTCTACGTCTCACCGCTGAAAGCCCTCAGCAACGACATTCAGCGGAATCTGCAAATTCCACTCGAGGGGATTCAGCAAGAGTTAAGTGCCCTGGGATTACCGCAGATTAGCATTCGCACGCTCGTGCGCACTGGAGACACTCCCGCTGCCGAGCGCACCGCGATGGTTAAACGCCCACCGCATATTGTTGTCACAACGCCGGAGTCGCTCTACATCCTGCTCACCAGCGAAGGCGGACGGCGCATGTTGCAGACTGCGCGGACGCTAATCCTGGATGAGATTCACGCTGTCGTTGGCGACAAACGAGGTTCACACCTCGCACTCTCGGTCGAACGCCTCGCCGACCTCGTTGTGCGTCACGAAAGCGAAAACTCGAAACCCGAAACTCGAAATTCGAAACTCGTTCGAATCGGTTTGTCGGCAACGCAACGTCCGATTGAAGAAGTAGCGCGATTTCTTGTCGGCACGGAAAAGGTGAAGGCGGACGGCATGCCTGACTGCACAGTCATCGACACCGGGCACGCGCGGCAACTCGATATTGCGATCGAAGTTCCGGAGTCGCCGCTGCAAGCAGTCATGTCAGGTGAAGTCTGGGAAGAGATTTACGATCGACTCGCCGAACTAATTCGCCAACACAAAACGACACTGGTTTTTGTTAACACCCGTCGTCTCGTCGAACGTGTGTCGCGACATTTGGGAGAGCGACTCGGCGACGAGAACATCGCTGCTCATCATGGCAGCCTGGCACGCGAAGTACGGCTTTCCGCTGAGCAACGACTCAAATCAGGAGAGCTCAGCGCTCTGGTGGCGACGGCGTCACTCGAGTTGGGAATCGATATTGGCGATGTGGATCTGGTCTGCCAAATCGGAGCGACACGTTCGATTGCGAGCTTCCTGCAGCGGGTTGGGCGGTCAAACCATACGGTGGCCGGATTTCCCAAAGGCAGAATCTTCCCGCTTTCTCGTGACGAGCTGGTGGAGTGTGCTTCGTTGCTTGATGCGGTGCGGCGGGGCGAGCTCGATCGACTTTCAATTCCGGAACAGCCGCTCGACATCCTGGCCCAGCAGATCGTTGCCATCGTCGCGGCGGACGAGTGGGGGGAAGACGAGCTCTACAGAATGGTGCGAGGCGCCTATCCCTATCGAAACCTGGAGCGCAAGGACTTCGACGAAATTATCAAGATGCTGGCCGAGGGATTCTCCACAAAAAGGGGACGACGCTCTGCCTACATTCATCACGACGCCGTAAACCAGCGTTTGCGTGGACGGCGGGGCGCCCGGTTAACAGCCATTACGTCAGGCGGTGCGATACCAGATACAGCGGACTATGCGGTTGTGCTCGAGCCAAGCGGATTGGTGATTGGTTCGGTCAACGAAGATTTTGCGATCGAGAGTCTGCAGGGCGACATTTTTCAGCTCGGCAACACTTCCTGGCGTGTGTTGCGCGTGGAGCAGGGAAAAGTGCGAGTTGAAGATGCGGCGGGACAACCACCTTCGATCCCTTTTTGGTTAGGCGAAGCTCCGGCAAGAACTCATGAGCTTTCCTACGCGGTCTCGCGACTGCGGGAAGAAGTTACGGATCGAGTTGGCGAGCGAGGTGACGCGCCAGATATTGCAGGCGGTATTGACCTCACCGCTGAAGCGCCCCATCCCGAGTCCTCAGGTCCGACATTCAATTTCGAGCCTGCAGTCAACTACCTAACAGACGAAGTTGGCATTGTGCGCGCCGCGGCCGAGCAACTTGTAGAGTATCTGGCAGCCGCGAAAGCAGCCCTCGGTGTAATGCCATCGCATGAGAATCTCGTGCTCGAAAGGTTCTTTGACGATAGCGGCAGCATGCAGCTTGTGTTGCACTCACCGTTTGGCAGCCGGCTCAATCGCGCCTGGGGCCTCGCCCTGCGGAAGCGTTTCTGCCGAAAGTTCAACTTCGAATTGCAGGCTGCCGCCACTGAAGATGCGATCATTCTGTCGCTTGGACCCACCCATAGTTTTCCGCTTGAAGATGTGTTTCATTATCTGAGCTCCAAGACGGTGCGCGAGCTATTGTGTCAGGCCTTGCTGGACGCGCCGATGTGGAACATTCGTTGGCGCTGGAACGTCACCCGCGCCCTGGCTGTCTTGCGTCGTCGCGGCGGGAAGAAGATTCCGCCGCAGTTGCAACGGATGGACGCTGAAGACTTGTTGACGGCCCTTTTCCCCGATCAAGTGGCGTGTGCTGAGAACCTCACCGGCAAGCGCGAGATCCCCGAACATCCGTTAGTTAGCCAAACAGTGCGCGACTGTCTGGAAGAAGCAATGGACGTGGACAGCTTGATCGCCCTGTTGGCAGCAATAGAACGAGACGAAAAGAACCTAATCGCGCGAGATCTGCTCGAGCCCTCGCCGCTCGCTGCGGAGATCCTGAACGCGCGGCCCTATGCCTTTCTCGATGATGCTCCGCTCGAAGAACGTCGCACTCGCGCTGTGTTTCAACGGCGCTGGCTCGATCCCGAAAAAGCTGCTGACATTGGCAGACTCGATCAATCAGCAATCGATCGCGTGCGTGAAGAAGTATGGCCGGAGCCGAGAAATGCGGATGAGCTGCATGATGCCCTAGTTGAACTAGGATTTGTTACCGAGGCCGAAGGGTTGTTGGGCCACTTCGCGGTGTCCGAAGAGCTTGCCTCTGCTGATGCTTCCGACGCAACGCCTGAATGGAAATCGTTGTTAGAACAGTTAGCGAGTGATCGGCGCGCGGCCGTGCTTGAAGTTAACGGGATCGCGGGTGTCCCGCCTGCAACGGCAAGGATGACCGCGACTGAAGAAATTGTAGGGGTGGCCCTCAGTGGCCACCCCAATCCGAGCGACGCAGGGGGCGCCCTCGGAGGGACGCCCGTACAGTTATGGGTTGCGGCCGAACGACTACCGCAATTACTCGCAGTGTTTCCGCAGGCTTCGTTAACTCCACCCATCTCCGCACCAGCTTCCGCTGCCCAAACAACCTGGACTCGCGAAGATGCATTGGTCGAGCTGATACGTGGCCGATTGGAAGGGTTGGGTCCGGTCACCGCGAAAGGCCTGGCCACCTCGGTTGGTCTGCCCGCGAGCGACATCGATGCGACGCTTTTGAAACTTGAAGCGGAAGGTTTTGTGTTGCGGGGACGGTTTACCCCAGGAAGCGAAGAAACCGAATGGTGTGCGCGACGTTTGCTGGCGCGGATTCATAGCTACACGCTGAATCGTCTACGTCAGGAAATTGAGCCCGTTTCCAGTGCCGATTTTGTGCGGTTCCTGTTGGCATGGCAGAAGGTCGCGCCGGATCAGCAGATGGAAGGACCGCAAAGTGTGTTGGCATTAATTGAACAGCTCGAAGGGTTCGAAGCTCCGGCAGCAGCGTGGGAAGGTGAGATCTTTCCCAGTCGCTTGCTGGAATACAACCCGGCCTGGCTCGATGCTTTGTGTCTCTCTGGTGAAGTTGTCTGGGCGCGCTTGACGCCCGGGGTTGGGGCCAAGAACGGTGGAGAAAAAACGCGCGGTTCCGGACCTGTACGTTCAACACCGATTGCGTTGCTGCGTCGCAGAGACTTTGCACTTTGGAACTCGGCATTTCCGCGGCCGTCAGTCGAGGAACTTACTTTCTCGACAACGACGCAAGTCGTTTATGACTATCTGAAAACGCGTGGTGCTTCCTTCTTCAACGACATCGTTGAGGTAACAAAACTTTTACGCAGTCAGGTTGAAGAGTCGCTTGCCGAGCTCGTGGCCCAGGGACTTGTCGTCTCAGACAGTTTTACAGGTCTGCGTGCTTTGCTGACTCCGTCCCATCGCAAGACCAACGCCGCCGCGCGTCGTAAGCACCGGCAAGCTGTCTACGATATGGCCACGGCCGGACGCTGGTCGATTCTTGAGCGCGGCAGCGGGGATGTCGTTGATTCGGAAGCGGCGGAAAAGATCGCCCGCATTTTCTTGAAAAGATATGGCGTGGTATTCAAGCGTTTGCTCGAGCGGGAAGGTGTCACGATCCCCTGGCGCGTTCTGCTGCGTATTTATCACCGACTGGAGGCGCGCGGCGAGATTCGTGGCGGCAGGTTTGTAGCCGGGATCTCCGGCGAGCAGTTTGCCCTTCCGGAAGCCGTGGGCCTCGTGCGCTCGATTCGTCGTGCACCCGCCCTGGAAACGATGATTTCCGTTAGTGCGGCTGATCCCTTAAACCTTGTCGGCATCATCACACCCGGCGGTCGCATCACAGCGCATTCCTCAAATCGAGTTCTTTATCGTGACGGTGCGGCGGTCGCAGTCCTGGAAGCAGGGGAGACGCGGTTTCTTGTGGAGCTGAGCCGTGCCGCGGAGTGGAAAGCGAAGGCAGCGTTGTTGCGGAAAGCCACACCACCAGTGTTGAGGACGTATCTTCGCCGACCGGCGTGATTTCGATGCGAGCTTAACACCGCCAAGGCGCCAAGAATCGCCAAGATCGCCAAGGACTGTACACGGCAGTGCGAATTAAGATTCAGATTCAACCAAGGTGCCTTCCAAACTCTTGGCGAACTTGGCGCCTTGGCGGTAAGGCGCAGTAACCACCAAATTCATTAGGAGCATCACAATGCCCGAGATAAATCATGTAACCCCCAAGTCCGGCGATCAGCTGTTGCTGGTCGGCACAATGAAAGGCGCGTTCGTTCTGAAGTCAGATGCGAACAGAAGAAAGTGGGAAGTAGGCGGGCCCTATTTCCCCGGGCGCGCCATCTACGCGATGAACTATGACGGCCGCGACGGTCGTAACAAACTCTGGGCCGCGGTGAACAGTTCTTTCTGGGGTTCATATCTCAGTGCTTCCACTGATTTCGGCAAGACCTGGACTGAGCCGGAAACTTATGGCGTTAAGTTCCCGGACGACACTGAAACATCCCTCAAGCAGATCTGGCAGATCGTGCCGGGAAACTCGCAGGAGCCGCAGACGCTCTATTGTGGAGTTGAGCCCGCCGCGCTGTTTAGATCAGACGACTCAGGAGAAACGTGGTCGCTGGTGAAAGGTCTGCACGATCACCCGCATCGCCCGCGTTGGCAACCGGGCGGTGGCGGTTTGTGCTTGCACACAATTCTTCCTGATCCGGCTAATAAGAAGCGGATGCACATCGCTATTTCTACGGGCGGTGTTTATCGCACCGACGATGGCGGCAAATCGTGGGAAGCGCGGAACGTTGGTGTGCGCGCACAGTTTCTGCCCGAGGATCAGCGTTATCCTGAGTTTGGACAGTGTGTGCACAAGATCGTCAGTCATCCTACCAAGCCGGAGCGACTCTTTCTGCAGAACCATTGGGGCCTTTATCGCAGTGACAATGGTAGTGATTCGTGGACTGACATTGCCAACGGCGTGCCTTCAGACTTTGGCTTTGCGCTCGAGATAGATCACAACGAACCCAATACCGCATACATCCTTCCGCTTGAATCAGATGAATTTCGTTGTACTCCCGAAGCGAAGTTGCGTGTCTACAAAACCAGCAATGCCGGGAATTCGTGGGAGCCACTGACGAACGGGCTGCCACAGGAAAATGCGTTTGAGACTGTTCTTCGTGATGGCATGTCAGGCGATCAGCAGCGGCCGATGGGGCTTTATTTTGGCACGCGTAATGGAAAACTGTTTGGCTCGAACGATGCTGGAAACTCCTGGTACACGATCGAAGAAGGTCTGCCCCAGGTTGTTTGCGTGAAAACTGCGACCGTGACCTAAAGAAAGCTTCGAGTTTCAAGTTCGGAGTTTCAAGTTTCGAATGAACGCGCAGTAAGGAAGGGCGGCTTTCCCCCGCTAAGCTCGGAGTTAGCTCAACCGTGAAAGGTGTTTCAATGAAGAAAGCAATAGTCATTTCATTACTGTTAATACTGAGTGTCGGCGCCGATGCCTGGGCGCAGGAGAAATCTAAAGACAAAGAGAAGACGCCCCCGGCACACAAGATGGTTGAGTTCCAAATGGCGCTATTAAAAAGAGCGCCAAACTGGGAAGAGATCAAGACGACCAATCCCATGGCGCTCGAACGGGCGCAGATGAACTATGTGAACTCCTTGATTGAACGTGGCAATGCGGTGATTGCCGGCCGGCTAACCGACGACGGCGAGCTTCGCGGTGTTTATATCCTGCGCGCGAAGTCGGCGGCGGAGGCCAAGGAGTGGGCCGATAGCAGTCCGGCGGTGAAGTCCGGTCACTTGATCACTGAAATACACCCCTGGTGGTCAGAAGAAGTCATGAAGCGAACGGCCACGCCGGAAACAATGACAACTGCCTATCTGGCTTTTCTAACGCGCGGCGAGAAGTGGACGCCGGAGAAGACGCCGCAGACGGAAGCGATACAGAAAGCGCACATGGAGAACATCAATCGCCTCGCTGAGTCGAAGAAGCTCGTGGTGGCTGGACCATTTGGCGACAACGGTACCCTGCGCGGCATTTTCGTCTTCAAAGTGGGATCGTTGGCTGAAGCCAAAGCGCTGGCAGAAACCGATCCGGCAGTGCAGGCGGGACGGTTGGCATTGGATGTTCATCCGTGGTTAGTGCCGGAAGGGATTCTGCCGTAATTCCATTGCCGATTGCCGATTGGCGATTGTCAATTGATCGAGGGAGCGCAGATCACGGAAGGAAACGCGCAGTCAGGAAGGGTGGTTTACCCCCTCTTTTTCCATTTAGTCGCGCTATTTACCAATCGGCAATCCGCAATCGCCAATCTCTTTCATCCTCCGCTTACCGAAGGCAGGATCGTAATCTCTCCATTCCCCGAGACTCCAGTTTCCAACAACTCCTTGCGACGAATATTTTCGCCGTCGAGGAAGATGTTCACATGCTGACGCAACTGACCCTGCTCCGTAACGACTCGATCGCGTAGTCCAACATGTAGTTGCCAAAGCTCAGCCAATGCCTCGCGGACAGTGGCCGGCGAGGATTTAAGCTCGATGCTACTTATACCGTTCGTGAAGTCTGTGAGAAAACCGGTGATGTTTACAGTTATGGGCATTGCCGATTCCCCGATATTGACTGCCGATAGCTCCTCTTATGTCCTACGAGGACCTTGCAAAGTAAACTTATTGCAACCAACTTGCGAAGTAAAATCGCTCCCTGAAAGATGCCAATGCAATTGGCAATCGCCAATTATTCGACCTTCACGCCCCGCCAAAAAGCCACATAGTCCTTGATTTCCGCAGCCGCGGCTTTCGGTTCCGGGTAATACCACGCCGCATCTTTGTTGACCTCGCCATTGACAACGACGTTGTAGTAGCTCGCTTCGCCTTTCCAGGGACAGGTAGTGTGCTTGTCGCTGGGTTGAAAATGTTCCTTGCTGATTGTGTCAGGCGGGAAATAGTGATTGCCTTCAATCACAATCGTTTTGTCGCTCTCGGCAATGGTGGTGTCGTTCCAGGTAGCTCTCATAGATCGCACTCCGTTCCTTGTCATCGATTAGGACAAATAGCCCAAGACCAAAACTCAAAGAGCTAAGTCCTATCATTGAAAATCCCTGATGTCTTTGAATGGCTTCTCCGAATTGGAAAAGTCGGGGCGATAGTAGTAAGCCGCGCCGTCAAACTCCTGCATCCAGCCGTTATCCATTTCCATCTCTTCCAAAACGGTAACTGCCCGCAACCACTCCGATTCGTTGATGCGGCGCGACAAGAGTATGTGGCGCGGATTGGTAGCAGCCTGGTTCGTGGGGTAATACTGCGCCATCAGCGAAATTGCCACGCCCGGGCTGAGCGTGTCTCTGATCCATTCGATTGACTCACGAATGCCGGCGATGTCGTTAGGTAGCACCAGCAAACGGATAATCAAACCGCGTTGCAACACCCCGTTGTCATTAAAGACCAGTTCAGCACCTGTTTGCCGAAACATCTCGGCGATCGCGAGCCGCGAATACTCCTTATAGCCTTTCACTTTCGAGTAAAGATAACCGGCTTCGTCCTCGGCATATTTCAGATCCGGTAAATAGACATCGACGATGCCTTCCAGTAACCGCAGCACTGTTACCGCGTCGTAGGCATTCGTGTTGTAAACAATCGGCAGTCGCAAACCCTGTTCGGCCGCGATCATTACCGCCCGCGCCATTTGCGGCGCAAAATGAGTAGGCGAAACAAAGTTGATGTTGTGACAACCTTTTGCCTGAAGTTCCAGCATCATCTCTGCAAGCCGTGCGTGCGTTACTTCGTTCTTGATCTGTTCCTTGTGTGTTTGGGAGATTTGATAGTTCTGACAATAGACGCAGCGAAGGTTGCAGTTACCAAAGAAAATATTGCCGGCTCCCGCCGTCCCCACGAGGGCAGGTTCTTCACCAAAGTGTGGCGTATAAGACGAGACGATTGGCAGTCGTCCCGAATAGCAGGCAGCGATCTCGTTCTTGAGCCGGTTGTTGAAACAGTCGCGCGGACAAACTGAGCAGCGTTCGAGTAAAGCCTCGAGCTCTTCGACGCGTGAAAGCAACTCACCGGTCTCCAGTAGGCGAAGATAGGAGGCCGCTCTTATTGAATCCGACTGCATATGAGCCTCAACGTGTTTGAAAACTCGAAACCTTGAACTTGGAACCCGAAACCCATTCAAACACGCCTGCGAAAGTGAACAAAATGGGGCTTGTGCTGTTCGACGATATCAGCCGGGGCGCTGCGAGTTGTTTGCCGCCAAATGAAATCCATTTCGACGTGAATCGTACTGAGCGCGAGGCGCGCTTCAAAAATCAAAAGCATGCTGCCATAAAAGAGGAAGCAAGCGCCGATGATTCCCACAAAGACAGGCACCAGGTTATAGCGCGGCTTGTCCACAATGGCGACGATGCCAATCGCCACACTCGTGGCCACAAACATCCCCAGGGCCACATAGAAAGTTACCATCGAGCGTTGAAGTATGCGCGCTCGACTCGTTAGTTTGTCCAATTGCAGGAAAATAATCTGCTGGCGTTCGTGTGCTACTTCCGCGTTGCCTGACGTCGAGCTCGCTTCGAGTCGATCAGAAAGCGCGCGCACACGATCCACCACCCGGCCTAGGCGTCCGGAAGTGGAGAGGATCATGCTGCCACAAGCCGAAATTAAGACTGCCGGTGTAATCATCGCCGTCAGGACGGCAATTGCTGCTGCTGGATCCATGCTCGTTTCGGATCGTCGCTGGGCCCGCTGCCAGGCGAATACTGAACCATTTTCCATTTGTCATTTCTCATTTCTCATTTTTCATTTCCCTCTAACCCTGAGTGGCTGCAGCGGCGAGTCAATTGAGAGCCAGTGTTATCCGCTTCGGATCGCTGGCTGGCCGACTAACAGAGCGACAAGTGAGCCGGTCAAATGAAAAATGAGAAATGGAAAATGGTTTTGCCTTCTGCCCCTGCCTCCTTGCTATTGACTCGGTCTCCGGCGCTTGCGGCGCACGACTGGCTTTTTCGCCGGCGTCGGGGTGGACGCCTTCGCTTCCTCTTTTTTGGGTTGACTATGCGATTTGATGAAGTCGATTACCATTTGCTGTGGGAGATCGGCGCTCAGCACGACTTCATTATCTTTCGCCGTGAGCTGCAAGCTGTTCAGCACGGACTGTTCGGCCTTGCCGGGCATGAAAGAACCAGCCTGCCGCAAAAATCCGGACAAAAGGCTATTCATAATGCTCGCTGTATCGGGATTGTCGGCGCCCATTGCCCCGCGCAACATGAAGTTCGTGGCATCCATCGTCAGTGCCACGTAGAAATCTCCCAGATTGGACTCGCACTTTGGTGCCCGTGGATTTGTTTCCGTACCGAAGATGCCAAAACTCCTGGAGAACGACCCCATCGGCGAACCCGCAGCACTCGCAAGCACACTGGGGTCGCGCAGCAGGGAATTGAGGTTCCCCATGCTTATGCGACCGTTGCCCCCAGCGGCATCAATCGCTGCGCGCAAGTAGTTGGGCGTACCAACAGCAATCGAGTTGTCGGTGAGCGCCACCACTCCGACTTCGGCGAACGACTTGAGAAACGGGTTCTTTTCCGACTCTTTAGCGATTGGGTCGATCGTCATCAGCGAAAGCGTTTTTGATCCGTACGTTTCATCCCGGAACTTTCCTTCTGAAGCCACTCGCGCGAGGTTCATCAGCGACTCCGAGTTAAAATCGCCACTCGTGACGGCCATAAACTCCGGCGGCACGAACTTGAGATCTGCGGTGGGCTTGCGAAAACGAACGGCCATGACAATGAAGTCCACCTTGGTCGGATCGACTCCGGCAAACTGATTAATGTCAGCGAACGTTTTCCGCATTGCTTCGAGATCCTTTTCGGACATCACTCGCGGTGCGACCTCGTTGATAATGCGGCGTGGATTTATGAAGACCAGAGTGTCAGCTTCCGGGAGACTGGCAAGGGCGGTGCGAATGTCTTGCGGCGCGCTATTGCCGGATGCAGAGGTGACTGGAGCAATGGTAACGATGCTTTGAGGATTTTGTGCCAACGTTGCAGTTGAAATTGTCAAAAGCAATGCGGCGGTGAGTAACAGGGGAAAAGTTCGATTCACGGCTAAAGCCTCCATTTCAAATTTCGGCATCTTCGGTCGTTTCTTTTTAGAAATTTGTAGGGGCGTCCCTCCGTGGGCGCCCCATTTTTAAGAAGTGGTGCGGCCACGGAGTTCCGCCCCTACAGGAAATCAAGACACCCCATCTTCACACAGGAAACGGGCGGCGTCACGATTTCTTTTACGCAAACAGTTAGTAGCGAAACTATTAGTTGGTGCTACAAAAGCGGCAACGAGTTGCCGCACTCCAAAGTCGGGTCTCTTTTGATAGACACAAGTTTTTGGAGTGCGCTGACTTGTCAGCGCTTTTTCCAGAGAGCACTAGCCGTTGGTTCCTTCGCGGTGACTGGCTAAATTCCGATTACAGCCGTTGGAGGTGATGCACCGTTAATTCATTTTCGACGTTACCTGTATTCAGGGTAGTGGCAGGCTCAAAAAGCAGAACGTGGGCTTCTTCGTCCGCGACTGGACGATGCTCGACGCCGCGCGGGACGATAACCAGCTCGCCCGGTTCCAGCCAGAGCTCCCGCTCCGAGATGGTTTGGTTGCCCTCGCGATACTCCATGCGAAACCTTCCTTTTACTACCAGGAACAATTCATCTTCATGATCGTGATGATGCCAGGTAAACGGTCCCTGAAACTTCACGAGCTTAACTTGCTGGTTATTCAAGTCGCCGATGACATGGGGTTTCCAGTGTTCGTGAATTAGGCCCAGCTTTTCGTCGAGATTGATCTTGTCCATTGTTTGTCTCCGAGTTTCGTGTGGGCGGCCTGGAAGCTATTTCGGATAAAAGCGCCCACGACGTCTCATTCTCACCGGCCTTAAGGCCGGTGCCGCGCTTTCTCAATTACAAAGGGAAACCGTTTAAACGGTTTCCATGAAATGCCACCCGAACAACTACCGCCAAGAAGGAACGCCAAGGGCGCCAAGGATATTTTTGCCGCGAGAAACCAGTAATTTGTTTCTCGTGATTGTTTAAGGATTCAATCATCCTCTGTTCATATTTGCTTGGCGTACTTGGCGGTTTCTCTTTTTAGTTGTTCACGGACGCAGGATTTCATCCCGATTAGTAGCTCGTTGCGTAACGTTCACTCTGATGCCGAGTGCATCTGAGTCAATGTAAAAATGTCGTCCGCTCCGGGGTGATGTCGCTTCCGGATCGGCGTTGCAGGTGTAGAAAGACGGCTCGTCACCTGAGTTTCTAGTCTCTAGCGTGAAAACGTAACCGTGATATTCCGGACTGGTGTGATTAAAGCGCGAGTCCAGAAAGCCGCCTTCTACTAACTGTTCAAAGCTTGCGTAGTGGCCGGCGTTGCTAATGCTGTACGTCGTCTGTGCTTGCGCGATTGTTCGCAGCGTTGCAATCGCCGACGTCTCGTCGGCGCGACTGGCACCTTGTTGTAAGCCAGTCGAGTAGTCCTTACAACCACAAGTCGCGATACAAATCAGGAGCATGAGCGAGGAGATCGAAAAGAGTCCCATGAGGATCCTCCGTGACATTCCGATTTCAAATTGCCAATTGCCGATTGCCGATTTTAGATCGCTCGGCGCCGAGTCAGACCGACTGACTACTAACTATTACCACTGACTAGTAACTACTTCCTACTGACTACTAACTACTGCCTACTGCCTTCTGCCTACTTGCTACTCTCTCCTTTTCGCCAGATCATGAACGCTGTGATGCATCCGCATCCCAAGGTGCCTAGCCAAACAGCGACCGGTCCGAGTCGTTCCAACACTTGTACTCCCAACCATGGACCGATCGCGAAGGCCAGGCTGAATCCCATCGTATACAGGCCCATGTAAGCGCCCGTTTGCGCTGGCGGTGCCACCTCGGAAACATAGGCAGAACTTGCGGGTAACAAAATCATTTCACCAACGGTCCAGACAACAACGGTTGCGGCCACTGCTGCGGCGCCGCCACTAAGTGCTAGTCCGCCAAAACCAACACCAACGAGCAAAGAGCCTAACGCGATCGTCCGGCGATGAGACCAGTGAGACATCGCGGTGTTTAGGGGCACTTCAATCAAGATGATCATTACGGTGTTGATGGCCAACAACATTCCAAAGGCCGCCTCCGAGAGGTGCAGGTCGCGCACTACAAACAAAGGCATCGCCGCGAGCGGTTGAAAGAACACCATTTCGACGGCCAACATTGCGATCAGGAAATAGACGAAGCGGCGGTCTCGGAGGACGCTCGCATAGCCAACAGAGGGCGCTGGCGTTCCTTGCGCATCCGTCACCATCGCTTCCGGATCCCCCTGTTGAATGCGCCAGGGCATGAGGGCGATCAATGCCCCCGCAACGATGGCGCTGGTACCGTCAACGTAGAAAAGAGATTTGAAAGATCTCATCGCCAGAAACCCGCCAATCACGGGCCCAATACTCATACCCAGGTTCACGGCCAGCCGGCTCAATGCAAAGGCCATCTTTCGTTGCTCCGGCCCAGTTAAGCGGCCGATCAAGGCCATGCTCGGCGGGCGGAACGATTCGTTGGCAAAGGCCCAGATGGCAGTTATCGCGAGGATGCCGTACAGGCTGGTGATGAAAGGAAAAACAAATAGAATTAGTCCACTGGTAACGAGTGATAGTTTGAGGATGAGTAAACTACCCAGACGATCCGAGAGCCGCCCCGCGAGTGGCGCAACGATGATTGCCGCAATGCCATAGATTGTTAACGCGAGTCCGGCGGTGCCTCCGGACCACTGGCGATCTACTGTCAGGTAAAGCGTCAGAAAGGGAAGCACCATCGTCCCTGCGCGATTTACCAGGATCGCCAGGCAGAGGTACCAAACTTCCTTCGGAAGCACTCCCAGTCCACCCCAGGGATTCAAAGGGATTCGGTTTCCCCCTTTATTGATTTACCTGCCGGTAACGAAAACAAGTGAAGTCGTGATCGTTGATCAAACCGACTGCCTGCATGAACGAGTAGCAGATGGTTGTGCCGACAAACTTGAAGCCTCGCCGGGCAAGGTCTTTGCTGAGTTTGTCAGAAAGCAGTGAGTTAACCGGGACTGATGCGCCGCGCTTGCGCAC
>JBAPXA010000237.1:0-24323 GCA_049283975.1 Pyrinomonadaceae bacterium
AGGAGTCGCGATGTTTCTGGGCAAGCCCTACACGGCCGAGAAGCTGCTCGTGGCTTTGGCGAAGATTCTGAAAACTTAGTGGGCCAGGGAATGACGATTTCCGATTGCCAATCGGCAATCGGCAATGTTACGGCTCACAGAAAATCGAAGTAGATTGTGCCTTCGAACGTTCCGCGTCCCTTCTCATCATAGATTACGGTGCCGTAGAGGTAGGCACTGCCAGGCATCTCGCTCATCGTCTGGGTACCGCCCTGGATGAGCATCTTTAATTCGACCGTAGCAGTAGTTCCTGTTTTGTCCCAGGTCATTCCTCCTCCCGCAACGTTGCCGAAAATCACACCCTGATAAGGGTCAATCGAGATCGGTCTCAGCCGCGAGAATTTTGACGACATGTAAACTGGGAGGGTCCAAGCACCACCGGTAACGTCGATGCTGGTTCCCCGAGCCTTCGTACCCGCGAAGTCCATCGTCAATGTGAAATTACCAGGCAAGGCCCCGGTGGTCCTCGCATAACACATCCAACCGTAGGCTTCATCGGCTTCTTCATGGCCGGTAGAGATTTCGATTCCCTTGAATGAGACAAACGCGCCTTTATGCCGCCAGGAACAGGGTCAGATCCTTGATGAACTGGACCATCTGTGCGCACTTTGACCCAGCACTTGAGAAGGAATTCGCAGTTTTGTCAGCGGGTTTTAAAACGGCCTCCCAGGGGGCTATTGCGGAGCACGGAGCAGGCCTCGCTATTCTTCAGCGACCCCGCTTATGCGATCGATGCGTATGCGAAAGACAATCACTGAAAGTGGTCCCGCATCCTCGACAATTGCTGATTCAACCGGAGTGAGCAGCGGAAAGTATTGCAGCAGCTTGCTTAGAATCTGACTTCGTTCGCTGGGCTTAGTAATTTCTTCGTACTTGCCGAATGCCAACACGCTTCGCCATTCGGTGCCACTCGCAACGTCGTCAACCTGTAAACACGCTCTGGAATTCTCTCTGAGCGCGGTGATCTTCAAACCTTGCAACGAGTGGCTATAGACGTAACCATTTTCGAAATAGTAGTTGATGGGGACCACGTAAGGTCCGCCGTCGACGATGCAACCGAGGCGTCCCACCTTAAGTGTACTCAACAAGCTTCGTGATTCTGCTTCATTGATTCTGACAAACATTTGGTTACCCTTATCCAGCTGCCGGCCGCCCCGCGTTGGGCCTGACCTGTGCGGCGACCTTCGATCCAAGTTCTTCGAAGGAATCAGGAATTGCCTTGTGGCCCGTAATCTCGTTGATGTGAATTCGATAGAACAGTGGCAGCGGTGTTTCTGTCAGACCTTTAGGCGGAGCTGCAACATACGCGGGTTGCCACCACATCGCGCGTTTCTGCAGCAGCTCGAGCGCATATTCCCGGAGCCCTTTGCAATGAGGGCCATCGGATAACTCCTCGTACTTTCCCAGAACAACAACACTCTTCCAGTGAAGTTGATTGACTACTTCGTCAGCTTCAACGCAAACGAGAGGATTTTCGCGCATCCATTCTATCTTTTGTCCAATGGTTGAAAAGCAGTAGAGATGCTTCTCATCAGACACAAAATAGATCGGCACGACGTACGGCTGGCCTCGACGCGCACAGCCGAGCCGGCCAAACGCGATCTGTTTCAGAAACTCATGACATTCATGGCGGGTCATTTCTTGAACTAACATTATTCGCCCCTTCCCATTTTCGACCGCCACAGCGACCTGATGGTTGATCTTGCGTTAACGATTGGCTCGTCGGTACCCCTGCCTGTACGAGAGCTCGAGCTGGCGCGATCCAGCATTCGCGTGCACACGAATGCGGTGCCACTCGCTCCTTGTATTCTGCTCTGTTGAATAGAAACCAATCGTGTATTGATGCCGCAGCTCCAGGGAGATCTGCGCAAAAATGCCGGCCAGCTCCGGCTCGTTTTCGCTCTCTGGGAAGTAGGTTGCACCACCACTGACGCGCGCCATCTCAGCCAGAACAGCTCGGCCCATTGACGACTCGTTTGCAAAGTGGCGTCTGCCAGTTTGTCGGGTCACATCTTCGTATTCCCATCTGCCGTAACTAGCCGTCTGGGCGATGGCGGGATTGGCAATACCCACAGCGTAGATCTGCACATCAAACTCTCGCAGCCGATTGCGCAACTCTTTGAAGGTTGTGCGGCTGCTCTCGTCCTCGCCGTCGGAAACGATCAAAATTGTCTTCTTAAGATTGCGCGCCTTACGCAGCCGGTCTGCAGCAAGGTAAACGGCGTCGTAGAGCGAACCTGGACCGCCAGGCTTAACGTTGGCGAGATGATCCAGCACCTGATCGGCAGTCGGCACGAATTCGGAGGCAACGCTGCCTTGCGAGCTAAACGCGAGGAAGAAGAAATCGTCAGCGGTGTCCAAACCGCGCGTGAACTGCTTTAAGGCAGTCAGCATGGCTCGCGTCCTAGCCACAGATGAATTATGAAGCTCACAGACAATCGCCACTGACACCGGAGCTGTCTCATCAGAGAAGTGAGCGATTTGCTGTTTTACTTTCTCGTCTGTTACTGCGAATTGTTCGCGTCTCAGACCCTGCACATAGTTGCCGCTGGTGTCCGTGACGATCACGTTCACGGTCACAAGATTCGTAGCGCTGATGATTTTTTCGTCGCCTTGAGTTGGTTTGGTAACTTCTTGTGCCTTAGCGATCGCACTCGATAAGACCAGCAGCAGAACGCCGATTAAGTAAACCTTCTTGTTCACGATTCCCACTCCTTCTTGACTGCGCAGAACACGTCAATAACTGCCATCTCTTGGAGCAAGCAATATGCCCTGTCAATCTATCTGGGTTTTCAGTCGGAAAAGCGGAGGCGCACGGGTTTTCCTGAGTGAGTTTCCCAAAGTTTGCGCAAAAGCCCGCAGACAATAGGGCTCAGCCCCTTACTTCTGGTTATCTCGGCATGATCATTGCCGCGAAGGAAACACTATGAAGAAGATGGAACACGATCATTCAGCGGAGGCGATCAGCGAGCGGCTGGCCGCCGGACCATCGCATAACTATCTGCGCGATTGGATCTACGGCGGAATCGACGGCGCCGTCACCACTTTCGCAGTGGTGGGTGGTGTAGCGGGCGCGAGCCTTTCTCCCTGGATCATTCTGGCATTGGGCTTTGCCAACTTGTTTGCGGACGGCTTTTCAATGGCCGCTAGTAACTTCCTCGGTACCAGGGCCGAGCACGACGACTGGCGTCGCCTGGAAGCGACGGAGTATCGCCATATTGAGCTGGCGCCTGAAGGAGAACGCGAGGAAGTGAGACAGATTTTTCAGATGAAGGGTTTCGCGGGCGAGGATCTCGAAAGAATTGTTGATTTGGTAACCGCAAATCGTGAGCGCTGGGTGCGGACGATGTTGACCGAGGAATATGGACTTCCCTGGGAAGTGCGTTCGCCCTGGATCGCGGCTATCAGCACGTTCACCGCCTTCCTGACTTGCGGCTTGGTTCCCCTACTTCCTTATTTGTTAAAAGTCCCGCACGCGTTCGAAGTCTCGATGGTCATTACGGGCATCACCTTCGTCGCAATTGGATCTGCCAAGAGCAAGTGGTCCACTGTTTCGTGGTGGCGCTCTGGCCTTGCGACATTGCTGGTCGGCACAATTGCAGCTGCCCTCGCTTACGCCGCCGGCATGCTTCTGAAAGACCTGCTTACGTAAGCCACCTGAGATTGTCAATTGGCGATGGCCGATTGCCAATTGGCCCCTTACGCGGGAACCTAATCGCAAATCGCCAATCGGCAATTTTGTAAGCTCAACTCAAGCGCAGCAGGCTGGTGGTGCCATCGGCAGCTTTGATTTGCAGGGCCGACGCAACGCCGAGCTCTGTCTGCTGCAGGTCCACCTCGATCGGAGCTGTGATTAAGTGCGTCAAGTGGGCGCTCGGATTTCCTCCCAACATGATTTCTATCTGGTCTTGTTTTCCGGCCTTGTCCGTCACATCGGCAGTAAGACCCGCAAAGAACATCTGCCGCTCTTCCACCTGATCTCCAATCTCGGGACCGAACACTTCGAGAGCAACGCTTTTGCCTTCCAACTTCTTGCTCAGCTCGTCGAAAAACCCCGTCCATTCCGTTCGTGGTATTTGTCGTGTCTTCATTGTGTTCTCCATCATTTTGCCTCCCGCCAGGTTCCCAACTCTGAGACTGAGGGCTGCATGATTCATGCCAGCTGATTTGGTTGAAATTAAAGGCAGCGGTGCGCGCGCGAAGACGAAAACCCTGCGAGTTTTCGCGAGGATAGTGAGTAAGTTTCCCCAAGCAGGTGCCCGCACGGCCACAAAACAACTGACTTCTCCAGACGTTTGGCGGGCATGCTCGTTGCCTACTTAAAGGTTGAACAGGAATGTTGGAGGAGGGAGCTTTATGAAAGTCAAAGACATCATGACTTGTGAGGCCCAAGTCTGCGATTTGAACGCCAGCTTGGCGGAGGCGGCCAAAACAATGTGGGAAGCCGACTGTGGTGTGTTACCCGTGCTTAAAGACGGCAAAGAGATCGTGGGATTGATTACTGACCGGGATATCTGCATGGCGGTGGCAATGCGTGATTGCAACGCCGCCGCCATCTCTGCAGAGCAAGTAATCTCGGGTGCGGTTTACTCGGTAACTCCTGAGGATAACGTCCGTAAGGCTCTCGAAATCATGAGAGATCACAAGGTGCGACGCTTGCCGGTCGTAGGTGTCGAAGGAGAGCTGAAAGGCATGCTCTCCATGAACGACATCGTACTTAAGGCACAGGAAACAACAGGCAAGAAGGTCCAGGAGCTTGCTTACGCAGACGTAGTTAACACCTACAAAACTATCTGCGCACATTCGATTGCGGAGCCACAAACAAAAGCTGCCGGCCCAGGCCTGTAAGCGCAAAGGAGAAATCACCGCCTCAAGCGAGGGAGGAGTTATGGAACGTAAGAAAACTGATAACGAAATCAAACAGCAGGTGCTCCGCGAATTGAAATGGGATTCTCGGATCGCCTGGGCGCAGATCGGCGTCGAAGTTCGCGACGGAGTGGTGACACTGTCCGGCGCCGTGAGCAGCTACGCCAAAAAATCGGCTGCGCAACACGCCGCCCATCGGGTTGCCGGCGTTTTGGACGTTGCAAATGACATTGAAGTCAGACCGACTGGCGCCTTCGCCCGCACTGATTCGGACATAGCGAAGGCAGTCCGACATACGCTGGAGTGGGACGCATTGGTCCCTGACGAACGCATTCGCTCTACGGTTTCGGATGGTTGGGTAACTCTCGAAGGAGATGTGGACATCTGGCGCGAGCGTGAAGACGCCGAGAAGGCTGTCTTGAAGTTGGCCGGAGTGGTCGGAGTTCTGAATACGATCCGAATTCTTCCGAAGGCCATCGATCCGAAAGAACTGCGCGAGGAGATTGAGGACGCACTTGATCGTCGCGCCGAAAGAGAAGCGGATCGTCTGCGAATCGAAGTTAACGATGGCGCGGTCGAGCTTTGGGGCCGTGTTCATTCGTGGCGGGAAAAGCGGGCGGTGCTTGGTTCAATCGGCCACATGCCAGGTGTGTTGGCCGTCAAGGAACATCTGCGAATTGATCCCTATTTCTAAACCAGAATCAGGGGCAACGCAGTAACTGAAACCAGCGAATTATTGATGCCGCGGAGTGAGTCGCGGCACTGAGAAGGAGAGCAATATGTTAGAGAAAAAAGACAGCGAGACGAAGCGGACCGAACTGCAGAAGAGTGAGGAAGCGCCCCTGGTGCGGACTCCGTTTGCATTTATGCGTCGTTTCGCGGAGGACATGGATCGGATGTTTGAAGACTTCGGAGACTTTCGGTTTCCCAGGGTCTTCGGGAAAGAGTTCTTTCCGTTCCGTATGGAAATGAAAGATGTTGAGTGGGTGCCGCAACTGGAGGTTGTTCAGGATAAGGAACACCTCACAGTGCGTTGCGACTTGCCCGGGATGAAGAAAGACGACATCAAGGTCGAAATCAAAGAAGACGTTCTTACAATCTCGGGGATGCGCAACGAAGAGAAGAAGGAAGAAGGCGAAGGGTACTATCGCACGGAGCGCAGCTATGGCAGCTTCTATCGTCAGGTGCCGCTGCCTGCGGGTGTCAAGAACGACACTGCGGAAGCAACTTTCAACGATGGTGTGCTGGAAATCAAAATGTTTGCGACGAAGACAAAACCTTCTGCTCGCAAACTCGACATTAAAGAGACGGCCGCCAAGGCTGTTGCCAAAGCGGCAGGTTAGTGGCGCCGGCCCGTGGGCCAGTCCTCGGGAGTGGGGGGATCTGTTCAACCACAGATCCGCCGGGGGCCGGTCCAAGGGCTCTAAGCCTCATCGAACTTTGGTGCAACAGTTTCAGGCAGCCTGGTTTTTAAGCTGAGGAAGTACCTCGGAAGGAAGTAAGAATCATGATCAGCAGGCACAAACTAGGTTTACTATTCGGCGCTTTCATGGGCATTTGCCATTTAGTTTGGGCGGCGCTTGTCTTAAGCGGAATGGCCCAACTGCTAACAGATTGGATTTTCCGACTCCATTTTATTCAGCCGCCCTACACCATTATGCCTTTTAGCATCGGTCTGGCCGTGGGCCTGATCGTGGTCACTGCGGTGACTGGCTATTTGAGCGGCTGGGCCCTGGCCGCGATTTGGAATTGGCTACGGATGGATACAGCGTCCCGCAATTTCATTTCGGTGGGGAGTCGCCACCAGCCCGTAACAGGGCACTGACCATTACACTTGCCGTTGCACTCTGCGGCTCTTAGACGCGTAGCGGCGCTTGAATTTAGGCCCGGCGTTTCAACGCCGGGATTAGGTTGTTTTCACAGAAGTCGTTCTTTGGGTAGGCGCCGTTTGTCCCAGGGATCGGCGAAGTAAATATCTTTCGAATGGTCGTGGCGATCGAGTGCAAGCAGTTCTTTGATCACGGGCAGATCGCTTTCTTGAAACTCATTAACTGTTCCCATGAATGCAATCCCCCCGTTATCGAGAACAAACACTCTCGTTTTCGGTAATGATTCGGGAGCTGCCCGGGTAATCACAACCTGTCCGTCTTCAGCCTGTGAGGCACGGAAGTTGGCGAGCTGAGGAATCTCATAGATCTTCTTCGTTACGTAGAGTGAAGAGACGTGATTAATGTCACGAGCGCGAATGACGAGATCAAGGACTTGAATCGCCACAATCGGATCGAGACTCATCGTCGGCTCATCGAATAACATGATGCGAGGCCAACCGATGAGGGCGCGCGCAATTTCCAGCCGCCGCTTCATTCCGCCTGACAGCTCTTCCGGGAATTTATTTTCCTCGCCTTGAAGACCGACAAACGCCAGCACGTCAGCTACTGCCTGCCTTGTTTGCTCCTCAGTCCAACCATGCTCTTTCAGCCTATAGGCGGCGTTCTCGTAAACTCGTAAGCCGGTGAAGAGCGATTCCTCCTGAAAGACCATACCCATGAGCCCGCCGCGGATTGCGAGGAGTTCGGTTTCTGCAAGGGTCTCAATTTCCCGACCCTCAATGAAGATCTGGCCCGCGTCCGGTTTGATCAGGCCCATGGCCAAACGCAAGAGGACGGATTTTCCTGAACCAGAGACGCCGGTGAGAAAGATCATCTCACCCAGTTCGAGGTTGAAAGTAATGTCAACGAGGACCGGTTGACTATCGAAACTGAAAGAGACGTGGCGAAACTCAATTGCCGGCACCTTGCTGTTGCCTGTCGAATTCATCTCAGTTGTCACGAGCAGCAATCTTGCCGACTTCCGTCTCCAGGCCGGTGGCGACCACAACGGCAACACCGCTACCGGTGCTGATCGTAGTGCCAAGGTAGACCATCGACTGCCGCATCTCCACAGGAGCGGCGGCGGGTACTTCGGGAACCAGCTTTTCTACGTCAGAACTCTTTCCGGTCAAGGCCGTCTCCTGAACGTGTAGTTGTTCGGCCTTAATAAGTCGAGCATCGGCGGAAACACAGTCTCCGGCTCCGAGAATGATGATGTCGCCCGGTACCAGCTCTTCAGCGATAACATCGGTTTCCTGACGATCGCGTCTCACGCGGACTTTGCTTCGCGTCGCATCCTGCACCGCATCCAGTTCGTGTGCTCCCTTGAGCAAATAGCCGAAACCCACAATCGCCATGATTGCCAGGACCGCCAAAATAGAAAATGCCTCAACGCGGTCCGCTACGGCACGATTCAGAACAGCTGCCGTCAACAGAAAGCCGATAACGACGCTTGAGAACAGCAGCAGCAAGAGTCCGTTTCGGCGCCTGGATGCAAGCGCGTCACTGCTATTTGATCCATAACCGAGCCGACGGCTCGCAACCTCCGCAGCTGTCAATCCCTGGTCAGGATCAACGTCCAGCATGTGGATAACGGCTGCCGCCTCCAGAGCGTGCCACGCGTATGCTCGCTTTGCGACTACTCCGAGACGCTTGCCGAGATTCGTTTGAGCTTCGCTTAGTGGAAAGGTTGTTTCGTTCATCATGAGCTAGCAGGGAGCAACGTGTGTGCCGCCGCCAGAGCGTTTCGGGAGCTCGGGAATCTGCCGCTTTCCGGAAGAGCAGAAGCCGTAATTCTGCTGTGCTGGGCGAAAATTCAGCGTCGTTGCGCAATACCCCGCAGCCAGCGTCTGCCAAAGCAAGCGGTTGCGCCAAAAAGCTCGCCCAAAGACCGAGGTGGAGTAACTGGTACGGCCCGTGCAGAGCACGAGACAAAGGGCGCTGAAGGGCGTCCAAGCTCAGATGCATTGTTGAGGTTAGGCAAATGGCGAAGATCTTAATTCTGGGAGGCGGCTTTGGCGGGGTTGTTGCCGCTGAACGTTTAGCTGAACAGCTAGGCGACGACCATCAGCTGACGTTGGTTTCGCGTACCCGGAATTTTGTCTTCTACCCGGGGCTGGTGAGATTGGCTTTCGGTAAGTGTCAACCTGAAGACGTCTCCTTCAATCTACGCGATAGCATTCTCAGCCGGCGCGTGAACTTTATCGAAGCTGAGGTCGCGCGTATTGATCCTATTGAACGCAAAGTGGTCATTGCCAATGGCGAACTCGAAGGAAAACTTCACTACGATTATTTGATCTTCGCCCTCGGCCGGCGACTGGCCACCGAAAGAATCACAGGTTTCCATGAAAACGCGCATCATCTACTCAATGTAGATAAAGCCCTGAAGTTTGGTAAGGCTCTGGCGCATTTTCATGAAGGTCGAGCAGTGCTCGGTCAGTGTCCTGATGCGCGACTGCCGGTCCCTGTTTACGAGACTGCATTTGCGTTATCGCGGATGCTGGAAGAGCGCGGCGAGCGAGAGCAGGTGAGAATAACAGTCGTAAGTCCCGATCCTCGGGATTTGCAGTTGGGTGATGCTCAAGCCACCATTGCCCTCGAGAGTGCCTTTCGGTCACACGGCATTGAACTCGTGCCGGACTTCCCGATCAATAGATTGACACCTGGTGCGGCGATGACCAGCAACGGGCTGGCTATCAACTTCAACCTGCTCATGCTGGTGCCACCATTTCAGGGATCGCCGGCAGTCTTACACTTGGGAATTTCCGAGCAGGCATACGTCAACGTCGATTCAACTATGCGAGTGATTGGTGCCGACCGAATGTATGCCGTCGGCGATTGTGTGAACTTCAGTGGGCCGAAGATGGGTCACATGGCAGTCCGCCAGGCAGAGGTTGCCGCCGCAAACCTCGCCGCTGAAATCGAGGGACATGCGGCAGTTTCGCACTACAGTCATGAGATGAGACTGGTGGTTGACGCTGGGGGGCGCGACAGCATTTATTTGCACAAGGATATTTGGACTAACGAGCCGGCGAGTGTTAGGCAAGGTCGCTTTTGGAGCTGGGCCAAACGCGTTCAGGAAAAGTATTGGGAAGCAGCGCATTCGTGAGGGCGCATCAACGGACTCCAAACAAGCGGGCCGGTTTGGCGGCCGCAATGCGGACGCGAGCGTCGAGAATAACCGCTCCTTGTTCGTGTACTACAAAGGGATTGCAGTCCAGTTCCGCTATTTGAGGAATGTCTTCCACGAGGGCACTCACCCGCAACAATCCTTCCCGCAGCGCCGCCACATCGCAAACCGGAGCACCACGAAAGCCATTCAATAGTGGGTAAGTCTTCAAGCTCTCGATCATTTCGCTCGCGTCTAAGTTCGAAAGCGGAGTCAGCCTGACGGAAACATCGCGCAATAATTCAACCTGAACGCCCCCCGCACCGCAGGCGATTACCGGCCCGAATTGCGGGTCTTGCACTACGCCAACCAACATCTCAACGCCAGGCTGCGCCATTCGCTGAACCACGAAACCGGTGGGGCCGTGTCCGTTCTGTGCGAGCCGGGCAGCCATGTCTTCCGCTATCTGAGTCACCTGTTCGCGGCCTTTAAGACGAAGCTTTACGGCTCCCAGCTCGCTTTTGTGAATAACTCCAGGAGCGATTGCTTTCAGAGCAACCTCCGCGTTCATTTCTGCGGCAATTGCTCCGGCATCCTCCGGGCTCTCAGCAAATTGTTGCTCAATCAGAGGAAGACCATAACAAGCAAAGAGCGCCGCAGTTTCTTTCGGGTTGAGCCAATCCTCGCCGCGGGCAAGCGCGGTGGATACGAGCGCCGCCGCTTCATCACGTCGCACATCTTCAAAATGCACCGGCGGGGCTTCGGGACGATTGCGCCACTCGTGATAGCGAGCCGTCCGCGAAAGTGCAATCGCGGCGGTCTCGGGAAATCGATAACAAGGAACTCGCACTTCTCCCAGGCGTAGTGCGGCTGGCGCATCACCCGCGGACAAGAACACAGCCAGTACTGGCTTGCTACGGTTGAGTTGTTGCACCTCTTCTGAGATTGCCTTAGCCACGTCTTCTGCTCGCACCACGAGTGGGGGCGTGAAGATCACCACGAGGGCATCAATCCTGGGATCAGCCGCGACAATCTTGATCGTTTCGCGGTAGTGGTCCGCGGATGCGGAAGCGATCATGTCAACCGGGTTTGCCACGCCGGCTCCCGGAGGCAAAAGTCCACGCAGGTGTTTCTGCCTTCCCTCATCGAGTACGGGAATCTCGAGCCCGCGCGCTTCACAAGCGTCGGCGCACAGAATGCCGGGACCTCCGGCGTTCGTGATGATCCCCACCCGTCTTCCTTGAGGATGAGGTTGATTGGCGAGTAAAGAAGCGACGTCGAATAACTCCTCCAGCGTGTCAGTGCGAATCACTCCCGCTTGCTTGAACAGTGCATCCACAGTTACGTCAGAAGCGGCAATCAGTGCTCCGGTGTGAGATGAGGTGGCCCGCGCCCCAGCCTGGGAGCGTCCGCTTTTCACGACGACAATCGGCTTTTGCCGGCCAACCCGACGCGCAATCTGTGAGAACTTTCGCGGGTTACCGAACGACTCGAGATAGAGCAGAATCACATCCGTTCGGTCGTCGCTTTCCCAATAGCGGACTAGATCATTTCCTGAGATGTCTGCCTTGTTGCCTACGGAAACAAACGTAGAGAGGCCGAGTCCTAATGAATTTGCGTGATCAATGATCGCCAGGCCGAGGGCGCCACTCTGGGAAGAAAAACCCACGCGGCCTGGTGGGGGCACGTGCGGCGCAAAGGTCGCATCAAGGCGTACTTCCGGATCGGCGTTAAGGATGCCCATGCAGTTTGGACCAATGAGTCGCATACCAGCTGAGCGACATATTCGAACCAACTCTGCCTGCCGCGCCTGCCCCTCTTTCCCGGTTTCAGAAAATCCCGCGGAGATGACCACGAGGGCCTTAACTCCCTTGCGGGCACAGGACCGCGCAACATCCAGGACGTTTGCGGCAGGAACTACGATAACCGCCAGATCGATTGGCCCCGGAATGTTCTCTACCGTTGGATAAGCCGGCACACCCTGGACCACTTCAGCCGCCGGATTTACGGGATAAACAGGACCGCGGAAAGGATAGCTAATGAGATTATGAAAGACCTCACCCGCGATCGAGCCTCGCTTTCGGGAAGCGCCGATCACGGCTACCGCCTGGGGTTCAAAGAAGAGCTTTAACGCATTGACGGCCGCTGTACTCTCGCGACGTTCGAATTTGTTCGCGGCTTCATCGCTCAACGAGGTCGGGAACATCACGTGAAGCTGACCGGCGTCGGCCTGGACGTTGATTCGAAATCCCGATTCTCTGAAGACTCCCAACATTGCATGGTTAGCAGCGACGACTTCGGCTTCGAACACTTGTATGCCATTGCTCACTGCGATCTCGGCTAGTTGGCCCAAGAGTATCGAAGCGAGCCCGCGACCCTGATAGTCATTCGCAATTGTGAAAGCAACCTCCGCGCGATTTTCCCCCGTGGCTGCGTAGAACGCGTGCCCGACGATTTGGTCCTCCGCTCCGGCAAGAGCTACCAGACCCACCGTCCGGCAGAAATCAACCTGGGACTCGCGATGAGCCTCGGCGGCCAATGCGGAGTCTTTTGAGACTCCGAAGAAGCGCATCCAGCGCGAGTCTTCAGATAGCGATGTGAACAACTCGAAAAGGAGCGATTCGTCATCCGGCTGCATTGCGCGCACCGAGACTGTTGAGCCGTCGCGCAGTACGACATCGCCACCTCGTGGCAGCGAAACAGATTTTGTTTGTGGATTCATCCTCTTCCTGGACCTGGTAACGGGGGGTATTGATTGCCGATTGCCGATTGCCTATTGCCTATTGTCGATTGTCGATTGCCAATTGTCGATTGTCGATTGCCAATTAGCCCGTAACAAAGAGGCCAATCGGAAATCCGCAATCGGCAATTCCATCTCACGTCCGAGCAAGGTACATACCCTTGCGGGTTCTCAGCGTTTTTCAGCCTGACTCAAATGGTTGGGAAAAGTTTCGCACGACTTTGCGTGAACCTCCGCAACCCGCACGCATCCCAGGCGCTTTCCCGCGGTTTTTACGCCGAAACGCCCTTTAAATGTAGGGAATGCTTGTTGCGAAAGGACTGGTTGTTGACAGTGGAGTTTTGTGAAAGAAGGCCATGATGACTGGGAAGATAAAGATTCTGATCGGATATGACGGTTCCGATTGTGCTGAGGCAGCCCTGGACGATCTGCGACGAGCTGGATTGCCGCCGGTTGCTGAGGCTGTGGTTATGTCTGTGACTGAGATTTGGATGCCGCCACCACCACCGTCCACTTACCAAATTCTCGAATTGGCGAATGCGGTGTACGTACCGGCAGACATGACGCGCGTTTATGCGAAAGGCTCGCCTGCAGTCCAGGAAGCACAAGGCTTCGCCGATCGCGCCGCGGCGCGATTGCGCGCCAATTTCCCGGCTTGGGAAGTAACAGCACAAGCTTCTGTGGGCTCAGCCAGACGCGAACTGATTCGACAAGCCGACGGATGGAAACCGGATCTCATTCTGGTTGGTTCGCACGGACACTCGATGGTCGGACGGATGGTGCTCGGAAGCGTTTCACAGGGAGTCTTGACTCATGCGCATTGTTCCGTGCGCGTGGCTCGGGGGCGAGTCGAAGAGCCTGATACGCCAGTCCGCCTGATCATAGGCGTGGATGGCTCGCCGGCCAGTGCTGCGGCGCTGCGTGAAGTAGCCTCTCGCAATTGGCCACGGTTGAGTGAGGTTCGCGTAATCGCCGTCACCGATCCATTGACTCCGACTCTGGCGGGACGGCTCATTCCGCCTGTCGGGAAAGCTATCAAGGAAGCGAATCAAAGCGAGCGCGAATGGCTGAAGAAAGTATTGGACAACGCTTGCGAACAGTTGCGCCCTTCCGGACTAAAAGTCTCATCCGGAATTCGCGAAGGGGATCCCAAGCGCGCTCTGGTGAAGGCCGCTGAAGAATGGGGCGCCGACTGTATTTTTGTCGGATCGATCGGCTTCAGCAGTCCCTTCGAACGATTCCTTCTCGGGAGTGTGTCCGCTGCGGTCGCGGCTCGCGCCCATTGCTCTGTTGAAGTTGTTAGGCCGCGAAAAGATAGCGGAGGTAATGATGAGCGCCAATTTGAATACTCCCGAAACTAATCGGCCCATTTCAATGGGTGTTATTTGGAACCGTTTGCATTCTGAACGAGAAGAGGTGGGCGAGGCCCTCTTGAAAGACACGCGCCCACTTTCTGAGAGTCGGCCGGAAGCTGAGCGAACTTCACAAGTGAATGCACGGATCGCCGCAAATTGGCACCGCGAACTATTGCAAGCAAGGTTACGCAAAATCGACGATGCCCTCGATCGTCTGATTTCAGGAAGTTACGGGCACTGTGTCGAATGCGGTCGCCGCATTGAAGAGGCAAAGCTGCTCCTCGATCCGGCGATAGCATTTTGCGTCGAATGTTGGCGACGCCAACAGACTCAGAACCGTGCGGCCACCTTTGTGAGCGAAGAGTTTGAGCCGAAGAAAACTACAACGAGCGCATCGTTGAACAACGAGTTGAAGATCAGTTCTTCGCTTCCTGGAGTAGCACTGGAAACGCTTCAGCGTTTCGACACGGTTCAAGTACAAACAGCTAACAGCCACTACAGGATCTTCCTGCTCGAGCCGAGAACCGGGCGCGTTCTGGTGGAAGGTGGGCGTTACTTTGTCGAACCGGTGGAAGCGCTGATCCGGGGTTCGAACATTCAGGGTTCCACGCTTGGTCGCGGATGGATAGGAATAGGACTGCGCATAGAGATGTGGGTGGAGGGCAAGTTAGCGAGCACATCACCAGTCAAGTCAATCCACGTCCAGCGGCACACGGGGGCTGGAGCCGCGGCGGTTCTTAACCCCCAGGCTGGCGCCGATCGGCAGCGGAGAATCTGATGGAAAAAATGACGGCAAATGTTTTTTACGGGAAGAACGACATCCGTGTAGAGGAGGTTGAGAAACCACGAGCTCGCGTCGGCGAGGCTGTCATGCGCGTAACGCTGACCACGATTTGTGGTACGGATCTGCACATCGTGCGCGGCGAGTATCCAGTCGCGCCCGGTCTGGTAATCGGTCACGAGCCGGTGGGCGTGATTACAGAGCTTGGTGAGGGAGTCACCGGGTACGAGATCGGCGACCGTGTGCTCGTCGGCGCGATCACGCCCTGCGGTCAATGCCGCGCTTGTTTGTCAGGACACGCTTCTCAGTGTGGGCACGGCGATGATTACGAGGCGCTGGGCGGGTGGCGTTTCGGTAACACCATCAACGGTGCCCAGGCTGAGTATCTTCGCGTTCCCCACGCTCAGGCCAACCTGGCAAAGATCCCTGAAGAGTTGACTGGCGAGCAAGTCGTCTTACTCGCCGACATTGCGTCCACCGGCTTCGGAGGTGCCGAGGCCGCCAGAATAAGAATCGGTGACGCGGTGGTTGTCTTTGCGCAGGGACCAATCGGCTTATGTGCCACAGCCGGTGCCAAACTTATGGGAGCGTCGTTGATCATCGGCGTTGACGGTGATGAGGATCGACTTGCTATGTCGAAACGCATGGGCGCGGACGTAACACTTGATTATCGCCACGTTGACGTTGTCGCAGAGGTAAAACGTTTGACCGGGGGCGGCGCTGATGTAGCAATCGAGGCGCTGGGAACACAGCCAACATTTGAGAGCGCGTTACGCTGCCTGCGGCCGGCAGGAACACTGTCGAGTCTCGGAGTTTATTCCGGCAAGTTGGAAATTCCGTATGAAGCATTCGCGGCGGGCATTGGCGATCACAAGATCGTCACTACGCTCTGTCCGGGCGGAAAGGAACGTATGCGCCGGCTGATGGAGGTTGTGCGACACGGGCGAGTTGATTTTACGCCCCTGCTGACGCACCACTTCAAACTCGCGGACATACCTGCAGCTTATAAACTTTTTGGAGAGCGAGCCAACGGAGTGCTGAAAGTCGCAATTCAGCCGTAAGCAGCCAACGTGTGAAAGGAGTGCTGCAATGAAAATCGAAGAAGTCCTTGATCAATCCAGCGAGATTACCCGCCGCACTTTTTGCAACCGAGTGGTGATGACTTCAATCGGCCTGGGATTGGCGGCGCAGAGTCTCAGCGGTCAAACGGCAGCAGCACAGACCTCAGCGCTCGCATATCCCGCACGGAAAATCGAAGGCGGAGAACGAGTGCTGCCCGGCTCGTCACTCTATTTCAACTATCCCAGGACGAATGATCCGGCAGTGCTGGTGCGTGCTCAGGATGGAGAGTATTTCGCCTACAGTCGCAAATGCGCACACCTGGGCTGCTCAGTGGAATTTGATTCACAGCGTGGTTGCTTGAAGTGCCCCTGCCATCAGGGAGCCTACAATGCGCGGACGGGTTTTGTGATGTACGGACCGCCGCCGCGCCCGCTGGACCAGATCATGTTGCAGATGCGCGGCGGCGGCGAACTATGGGCCGTTGGCAAAAAACCGGTCAGTGCAAGTCACGATGCGTAACAGCTTGCCCGCGAGTTGGCGCTTAACCAGGGCCCACTCCTAGCAGTCCGGCAGTCTTCTTTGGTAGGAGGTAAGAAAAATGAGTCGAAACTTGATAAGCAATACTTGCTCGCGGATCTTAATCGCCGCCTTGTTCGCTCTGGGTATGAGTTTTGGCACGCACGCCAACACGCAAACAGTCAAAGCGACCATCAAGCCCAATGCTGAGACGCAACAGCCCCGTTACACAGAATACCGCGGCGTGAAACTGGGTATGACTGCGGATGAGGCACGCGTCAAACTCGGCACACCGTCAATGAAATACAGCGACCAGGACTTTTACATGGTTTCTGAAAGTGAAACCGCGCAGATTATTTACGATGCTGCGCAAAAAGTAATCGCGATTTCAGTTGATTACCTGGGCGGAATCGGCGCGCCCGATTACAAAACGGTGCTGAGCGGTGAATTGCAAACTACCGCCAACGGCTCGCTCTACCGAGTGGTGCGTTACGAGAGTCAGGGTTTCTGGGTCTCGTATAATCGCTCGCAGGGGGCTGTGCCAACAGTCACTATTACCATTCAGAAGATCTGATTGCTGGTGAGCAGATTAGTAAGACCGAACCGATCCTGGCTCAGGACTTTTGAGACAAAGCTGTACAGTGCCAACTCCGCCCGCTCCAGATCGGAGCGGATTGAATTACAATGCGCGCATGAATGAATCGATGAAGATACTCATTGCTTACGATGGCTCTGAGTGCGCGCAGGCAGCACTTGATGATCTCAAAATCGCCGGACTGCCCAGAACGGCTGAGGCCTTCGTCATCACTCTGGCCGACGTGATACTGCCGCCAGTCAATGAAGAGAAGAGCAACACGCCTCTGCACTTACCAGAGGGTGTGCGCCGCGCTTATGAACGTGGCGAGCAAAAACTTAAGCAAGCGGAGGCCTTGGCAAAAGAGGCGAGCGAGCAAGTTAAGAAGAGTTTTCCCGCTTGGCAGGTTCGCTACGAAGCACTCGCTGATTCACCGGCCTGGGCAATCATCCGGACCGCTGACGAATGGAAGCCTCATCTGATTGTGTTGGGCGCGCAGGGACACGCCGTGCTTGGTGGCCGGCTGATACTGGGAAGCGTTTCGCAAAGAGTTCTTTATGAGGCGAAAAGCTCGGTGCGCGTGGCGCGTGACGGGCAACGCGACGCTAAAGCTCCGCTGCGACTGTTGATTGGTGTGGACAATTCTCCATACTCCAACGCAGCAGTAGAGGCCGTTCGCCTCCGCGAATGGCCCCAGGGAACTGAGGCACGCCTGCTGGCAGTGGTCGACACAGTGATGCCGGTTACACCCGATCCTTCTCAACCGGAGATTTTGAAGTGGATCGAAATCGATGAAGAAGAAGGAAACTGGGAGCAAGTCCGTCAAGTTTTCCAACCGTTAGCAGACAAACTTAGCGCCGCCGGACTTGATGCGGCCGTGATGATCAGAAGAGGCAACCCCACTAACGAACTGCTGGATGAAGCCGAGAGTTGGGGCGCGGATTGTATTTTCCTTGGTCCGAAGGGCACGCTGGGAATTGATCGCTTACTCCTCGGCAGCGTCTCTTCCGCAGTCGCCGCACGCGCGCATTGCTCAGTCGAAGTTGTGAGGACTTCCTAAAACTAGCTTTGCCTCAAAACTGAGATGAGCGGGATCGTTTGGTTGCCGTCGGATGTGCACAAGAAATCATTCCTAATCAAGGTCCGAAGGACCTGTCAGTAAATAGCCATGGCCGTGAGGCCGTGGGATAGTCGAAAGACAAACAGTCGAGCGCCGAAGGTGCGACACTAAATCCCATTCACAGCGCAAAAGAGTGACGGCCCTGCGGGCCTCGACCCCATTTCGAGGTTTTGATCCACGGCCTGACGGCCGCGGCTATTGAATGCCGCGCCTGCGGCGCTGTTTAACCACTAACCAAATGACAGTTAGGTGAGGCCAATCCTCACTTAACTGGTCCCTGCCCCGTGGCTTGCACGCTGCCGCGCAAAGCGACTTGTCCCTTCCGCGAGAAGTTAATTGATTCTCCCAGTATGCGCGTGGCTTCCTGCGGCGCATGGAAGCCGTTTGAGTTTTCTGACTCTATGAAGTCGAGATAAAACTGCGCGCGTCGCTGAAAGTCCTGGGCAGTGGTTACTGCTGCATCTGTTCGCCCACCACTTCTGGCTGCTTTGATGTCGTTGATCAGATCGACGAGTGCGTCCATCGCCAGGTTGCGGAGATTGTGGGTTCGCCCTTGAATGGTTTCGACCCTGGCCTTTAGTTCTTCTTCAGACCATTTATGGCAGGTCTGGCAGGCGCGGTTGATATTCAGTAGCGGTGAGCGCACGTGGTGATCACTTATCTTAAGCGCGCCTTCTCTCTTGTAAGGCATATGGCAGTCAGCGCAGACCACTCCTGAACGAGCATGAATACCCTGGTTCCACATCTCAAACTCAGGATGCTGGGCCTTTAACACCGGCGCACCTGTCTCAGCGTGCTCCCAATCTCGGAACTTCTGCTCGTCGTAGAAGGCCAGAATGTTTTCTACTTGCAGCCCTTTCGCCCAGGGATAAACGAGCCGCTTTTCCGGGCCACTGAAATGATATTCATCGTGACACTGACCACAGACAAACGCGCGCATCTCCTGACGTGAGGACTGTTTGTTCACGTCGTAGTTCTGAATGCCCTGTGAGGCTTTGAAAACGCGCATCCCCTCAATAAAAGCAGGGCGGGTTACCCGCAGTTCCATGGTCTGCGAATCGTGGCAGTCGATGCAGGCAACGGGATGGGTAACGGTTTTTCGGGCTTCAAAGTAGGGGACCTTGTTCAATTGTTCGAACCCCTTGGTAATGTCGCCCCCGCCTAATTGCTTATAAGCAACGTAGACCGAAGCGTGACAGTTGATACAAGTTCCCGGCTGCTTCGCTACTTGCTGTCTTTCAGTGAACATTTGATCTTCAAGCATGTAAGCGTGGCCGCGCTCCTCCCGAAAGTCTTTTGCAAAAGCATAGCCAGCCCACATTACCTTCAGTCGCGGATCTTCTTCGAGTCTCGACTGCGCAACTATGGAACGCGGATCGGCCTGCGTTGGCGTGCGCGGTTCAGCCTCGCTTCCCCCGTAGCGTGTACGCACCTGATCGGTTGTTTTCAAATAATCGTCATACTGTAAGGGAAAGTTTTTGCCCCAGATTGCCGGGTCAACGGTGTCGTCGGTCAACTCGACGACTCGGAAGAATGGATTTCGCGCTTCCTGCTTGCGCTGAAAAATGTTGACCAGGAGTGCGAGACCGAAGACTGTCGCAACGACAGCCAACGCTACGACGCCCCAGAAGCGCAGCCACCGTCTTTTGCGAGAGACTCTGGCAGGCTTGGCCTGAGCATCACCTCCTGCTTTGTCCTGCTCTCTATCACTCATGTTCTTTTCCCTTCCTTACCTTGGCTCCGCCGACTCTTAATGCATGTGTCCCACGGAATCATGACACCGGATGCAGCTCGTTTCTTTGTCGGCAACTCCTGGATGTGAACCTTCAATCGCAGCAACGATCTCCTGATGACACTTGCGGCAAGCCTCTTCCGTCACCTCGCGGCCTCTTGGTGTGATGTGGATGTTGTCTTCGAACCAACCAGTCGTGAAGTAATAGGAATGCCAAAAGCCATTTCGCGCCTTGGTGGTGTACTTAGCGACAAACCCGGGCGGAGTGTGGCAATCGTTGCACACAGCCACGGCTCGATGGCTGGACTTTAACCAGGCGCTGTATTGGTCGCGCATCACATGACAGTTGACGCAGGCTTCAGCATTGTCAGTCATGTAGGAGTAACCTTGCGCGTAGACGAACGTATACGCACCCACACCCACGGCGAGCCCTAGGGCAATGCCCAAAACGATTCCTGGGACCAGGCGAAACCTCATAACTTTCTTCGAGGCCGGGGGAAGAGCAAAACGCCGCCTAGTGGCCAATCAAGAAATTACTTCTTCTTAGTATGACACTCAGCGCATTGGAACATGGAAATGTCACCGAGGTTTATCGGATGTTTGAAAGGTTCGTTGGCTTTGTGGCAGGTATCGCATTTTCGATCAGCCAGGGCGCCCAGATCGACTGGGTGCTGAAAGGAGCCAGTCTGAACATTCTCAGCAGGCGGCCGAGCTGAGTCGAAGATTACTGTGTGGCTGACATTGCAGTAGTTTGAATTCGTCTTGCCTGAGTCGCTGACATGTTCGCCATCGTGGCAGCGGAAACATCCCGAGAAATGAAGGTGCCCAATATTGTTTGGGTGGGTCTTCCAGTCGGTCTTCATCTCCGGGAAAAAGTAAGTCTGAAAAATGCGCTGGGTTTCTGAGATCGCGCCTTTGATCGCTGCCTGCTTCTGTGAATAAACCTCGGCATAGTTTGTTTGATAGAACTGGTTCAAGGTTTTCTCAATCGCGCTTAGAGCCTGAGGCTCTGTTTCGTATTGTCCACTGAGAGCTTCAACGGCTTTTCGTTTCAGATAGGGCAGTGCTGGATCCAACTTACCACTGGAGAAAGCCTGGTCCACGGCAACATCCGGCGGCAGATAGACGTGAGCCGGACGGTTATGGCAATCGACACAATCCATTTTGCGCTTTACCGCTGCGTTAATCTGTTCGGGTGAAAGTTGCCGCCGCCGATCGTAGTATTCCGTTACTTTACCTTCCCGATCCTTGATCCGCACCCAGGGGATTACCTGGCGCTGCGGATCTAAGGGAACATAAGTAACCTCATTCGCAATGTTCATATGCCAGTGGATGCCGGTAACGGCGCCCGTCGCCGGGCTTCCGCCTCCGACATTGATAAGCATGCGAATCTGCCGATTGGAGTTCTTCTCGTCGTAGGCGTAGTGATTGAAGATCTTGAGTTGTGCGCCGAAGAATTTCTCGGGCCAGTGACACTGCTCACAGGTTTCCGGTGCTGGCCGCAGGTTATGCACCGGCGTGGTGATCGGACGCGGAAACTTGTTAAAGGAAACCGAATAAAGCTGGTAGGCACCCGACAGTTTTGAACGCACGTACCAGCCGGCGCCTGGTCCCACGTGACAATCCACGCAACGTACGCGCGCGTGCGGCGAAGCCTGATACGCCACAAACTCCGGCTTCATGGGCATATGACACGTAGCACCGCAAAACTCCACCGACTCGGTGTATTCAAAAGCTCGATAACTGCCGAACGCGCTGGCAGAAACAAAAAAGAAAGTAACCAGGAGAAATGCGAAGAAGGCCCGCCGGGCATGGGGATCGTTCAGATCAAGCCGCGGATAAGGAGCGACCGACCACTCTAAGGAACGACGACGGCGACGGCGCTCGAGAATTGCACCCAGGAACAACACCCCCAATCCGAACATCAGGATCGAGGGAAAGATGATGTAGGTAAAGATGCCCAGGTAAGGATTCTGGGAAGTACTCGTAATTTCCAGCAGAAACAAGAGGGCCACGCTGACCAGGCTGGCCAGCGTAATAGCAGCGCCCACGAAACTAATATAGTTGCGGAATAGCGTCGGGGTTTTCTCTCTAACCGCGGGTTCATTTTCACTCATGGTTTTCCCTGTACGAGGAACAGACAACGAGACTTGTAGCGATAACGGTTTGAGGAGTTACTGAGCTGGAGTCTCGGGTGAGTCAGGCTCTGCCCCGCCAGCGGCTGCGGAGTTCTCGCTCGTTTCCTTTTCCTTATTCTGCTCGTATGCAAGAGCGTGTTCTTCCCGGTACAACGTTTCAGACATCCGGCCGTCATAGAAGGCCCAGTTGATGGGATAAACATCCGGATCGAAAATCACATGATAAAAATGCCAGACCAGAATTGCGAGAGTTGCCAGCACCGCTTCATAGAAGTGAATAGCAAGTGCAACGTCTATTGTCCACCGCGGTAGAAAACTAAAGAAGCCGAGTTTGAACCAAATCATCAGGCCAGTCAGGCCCATGATCAAGGTACCCCAAACCACAGCCCAGTATTCAGCTTTTTCCGGATATCCAAACCGGGCAATCCTGGGGCGCGCTGTTTTAATACCGAGATAATATCCCAGGTTCTGGATCAGGTCGCGCACATCTTTTATTCGCGGCCACATATCGCGCACCCAATCTCTACCCTCACGCGTCAACGCAAGATAGCCCACGTGATAGACACCGGCTACGAGCATCACCACGGCGGCAATGCGGTGTAACGCGCGTCGCAGAGGTTCGTTCGCCCCCAGCAACCAGGCCAACCAGGAATCGGGATACTGTAAAGCAAACCCGCTCAATACGAGCAAGATAAAACTAGTGAGTAAGAGCCAATGTTGCACTCGCTGGTTAAACGTCAGCCGCACCACTGTCCTGTTTTCCCATTTGCGTTTCGCCAAAGCCTTGCGACGCCAAATGAGAAAGTTGTGAATGACCATGCCGCCAATGGTAAGAAAAATGAGTGGCAGGTAGATCCGTTTCACCCAGCGGGCTCCGATGACGCCGAGGTCGCGGCCGCCAATAGTCTCAGCCGAGGTAGTTGCGGCGTCGAGATGAATCCGGCCCTTGGTGAAATTAGAGCCGGCGCCGATGTGGCATTGACCGCACGTCTGCTGCAGATTGCTTGCATTTATCATTGAGCGGGGATCAGAGGAGGGCAGAATGTTGTGCACCCCGTGGCAGCTCGCACAGTTAGCAACCGTTTTAGAACCGAGTCGCGAAGCAAGGCCATGATAACTGTCCTTGTAAGTGCTGACGCGCCCGCCCGCAACGCCGAATTCTTGTGTTAGCGCAACGCCTTCATGGCATTTCGTGCAGCTTTCAGTAGCCACCGCATTGGTAGCCGTGGCCGTTCCTTGATCTGACGGCATCTTGATGTTGTGAATGCCATGACAGTCTGTGCATACGGGCGCGCGCGACACGCCCCGGGCCACGGCTAATCCGTGAACGCTCTGAGTGAATTCCCCGGCTTCCGTTCGGTGGCACTTTCCGCAGGTCTCAGAGATTTTGACTTTGGCAATTGATGACTGCGAATTCGATGCGGGCTGAATGTCGTGACTGTTATGACAATCGGTGCAGACGGCCGCGCTGGTATTTCCGCGAGCGATAGCTTCGGCATGAACACTCTCTTGATAAGACAGGAATGGCCGATCACTGATGCCGCTTCCCTGCATGACCGACTTGTCGCCGTGACACTTGCCGCAGGTCTCAGCAATGTTCGCGCGGTTGATCGGCGACTGCGGATCTGCGGCTGGGAGGAGCGAAGTCAGATTGCCGTCTCTCGTGTGGCAATCCAGACACTTTGCACTCTTCGCCCCATTCTTTTTTGAAAGCGCATGGAAGCTGCGCTCATACTCAGTGTGTGGAGCGGCGTGGAACTGCGTGCCACCTAGATAGGGCAGCGTCTTGCCGGCGCCGTGACAACCACTACACTGAAGCTCCGGTTTAGTTGCCGGCTGTGTTTGCGATGTTGGGGAAGGAGTTGGCTGCGGGTTTACTGCACCCGGCGATTGCGCCTTCGACCGACCGGCAAATTGGAAAAGGCTGCAGAGGAGCAGCACGAGTAGGACAGCCGTGAGTAGGGGACCACGTGCCATACAGTTAAGACCTACATGACAAGCACAAAACAATCTCCTATGCCGCGGATCGCGCGACACAGGGGATCGTTTTCCAACCGTCGAATGGCGCACCTCATTTGTGCGCTACTAGATTACAGAACCTAATGCTTTTGTGACTTCATGAAGGCTACCAGAGCTTTCGCTTGATCCGCCGTGATGCCTTTCTCTTCATAGCCCGGCATATTGGGCGGTTTCTCCATCTTCTTTCCTTTGAGCACGGTTTCAATAAGAACATCGTCCGCCTTGGTGGCGTCAAACTTCTTCTCAGCCGTTGCGCCGTGGCAAGCAAAACACTTGGATTTATAAAGCGCGCCGGTATCGTCCTGGGAACTTGTGCGCGCGGGCACCGAAGCAATCATGAATGTCACCGCGAAAATCGCACTAGCTAATACGAGCCATCGCGTAATCGAAACTCTCATTATTCC
>JBAPXA010000238.1:0-5622 GCA_049283975.1 Pyrinomonadaceae bacterium
ATATACACTTGCCGCGCGTGCTCGATCCCGAAAAAGTACGAAAGCTCGCGGTAGTCATTGCAATCATGAATGACAACATCCGCGCTCTTACCGGCTTCGAGTGAACCCAGTCTTTTACCGCGATTTAGACTGTAAGCCGCATTGATCGTGGCCGCGGTAATCGATTCCGCAGCCGTCATCTTTAACTGCGTGGCCGCGAGGGAGAGTACCTGCAACATCGAAGGTGTCGGCGAGGAGCCCGGATTAAAGTCGGTGGCTAAAACAACGGCGAGTCCGGCGGCGATCATTTCGCGCGCCGCAGGATATTTATTTGAGCCAAGCGCATAAACGGAGGCGGGCAGGAGTACGGGCTGCACGCCCGCTGACTGTAACGCCGCTATTGCTGCTGCGTCTGTGTGCTCCAGATGATCAGCCGTTGCGGTACGCAACTCCGCAGCCAATTTCGCGCCGCCAGAGAGCGAAAGTTGATCCGCATGAATCCTCAATCCAAAACCCAACTTGCGCGCGGCTGACAAAATTTTTCGCGCTTCCGCAGTCGAGAACACCTTTGCTTCGCAGAACACATCACAGTATTCCGCCAGTTCTTCTCGCGCCACGGCAGGCAACATCTCTTCGATCACCAGCGCGACATACTTGTCCCGGGATTGGCTAAACTCAGCTGGGATATCGTGCGCGCCGAGAAAAGTCGGTACATAACGCAGTGGCAAGTCCTGGTCGAGTTGTTTGATTGTGCGTAGGATTTTGAGTTCATCATCCAGTGTTAGCCCATAGCCAGACTTGGCTTCCACCGTCGTGGTGCCGCAACGCAGAAACCAATCTGCGTAACGTTTTCCTGATTCAAATAAATCGTCGGCGTCCGCGGCGCGCGTGGCTCGCACTGTCGACTTGATACCGCCGCCTCTGGCCGCGATTTCCTGATAGGTCGCGCCTGCGGCTCGTTCTTCAAACTCATCGGCTCGGTTCCCTGCGAATACCGGATGCGCATGGGCGTCGACGAACCCAGGCAACACGATGCCGCCACGAGCATCTATCACTTCACAGTCACTTGTAATCAGTCTCTCGATCTCGCTTCGCGTTCCGGCCTTATCGATGCGACTACCTCTGATAAGCAGAGCTCCATCGTGAATAATGGACAACTCCCGCAGTTCCGCGCCAACGCGTGGGCGCGTCGGTCCGGCCAGTGTTACAAGCTGAGAACAATTAACTATCGCGAGCGAATTTTTCACGCTTGTCCGAGTTTCTTTTTACCGATCTAAACTTCTGTGTACACCCAAGCCCCGGCAATCGCCCCCAGGACATACTCGATCAATCCCCAGACGAAGGCGATTAACATCACATTAAGCGGGATGCCGAACAGAAAGCCGTTAATCGCGCCGGTGTATACATAGATTCCGAACCACATGATTAGAGCGGCGACGATTGCCGTCTTAACGCCGGGACCTAGCCGCGCTCTAATCAGCGCGTAGACAAAAACCAGCAGGATGCCTACCGCGAACGTTAATGTCACGGCAACAATCATGAAAGATCCACCGGGCTCGGCGATCCCGTATCGCGCAAAGAATTCTCGCATCTGCTTGCCGAGGATAACGTCGTTGAGGAGAAACTCTCCGACATTCAAAACCAACCCTGCCAACAACCCCCCAATTAGGACTTTTCCGAAGTTGATGTTGTTCATGTCCATCTCCTTTGTTTGCGCATGGCTTTAAGAAGCCGAAGAAGTGTGATCGTGGATGATGCGCCAGCCCTGTTTCGTGCGTCGGAATATTAAGGTGAAGCGACCGTGTGGTTCATCGTTGCTGCGCTGCAAATGCCAACGTCCCAGAACCATCGCTGTATCGGCGTTGAGAACCGTCGTTTCCAAGTCGGAAAAGGTCAGTGTTCCCATCTTCTCGCGTGAGTTGTAGTTTCTCTGGTAACGATCGTAAACGGTTTGCCAACCACGCGAGAGGTTGTCGCCGGAAATGAATGTGATATCGGCGGAACGCGCATAGCCATCCATGTAGCCGGCAACGTCGCCGCGATTCCAGGCGTCTCTCTGGGCATCGAGTACTGCTCGAACGGCGGCTGCGATCTGCGCGTTCTTTTTTTCTCCAAGCGAGTTTTGCGCCTGACTCTCAAGCGCAGGAAGTAGAATCAATACCGCGAGCACCAGGGCAGGAGCTATTCGGGTTGTACGCTTCATTGATGTTTTTCCTATTGGATAAGTCGAAGAAGTCTTTTCGGGCGAAACCCCGCCAATTTGTCGAGCGCATGTATAGCATGAGACTCGTTCAATATTCATCAGCAGGTTACGGGAAATAGCGGTAGTGGCCGATGATCTTCCAATTGAACAGCACGTCTTCCGCTCTCGTGCCCGCACCGATGTTGTGGATTATCAAGAAATGTTTGGGAGACTCGGTGGCCATGTTACTTACAATGCCAATGTGAGGGACTTCTCCGCCAAGGTCCCAAGCCACGATATCGCCTGGTAAATAATCATCTCGAGATGTCGACGCCGGCAGAGCCCTGCCCTTCCGTTCGAAAAAAGTCATGAGGTTCAGCACGCGGCGATGATCGATGTTGCTGTCCGGTCGCGCATTTCCCCAGCGCTGCGGGTACGCGGACCAGGCAGCACTCATGTCTTCATGAACCTCTTTTTGCAGATCAACTCCGGCCTTACGAAAAGCACGCACCAGGACATCGGAACAAACTCCGGTTTCGATTGGCACGTCACCACCTGGATATTTCAAGGCGACATACGCAGGATCGTAACCGGTGGTGATGGAGGTTTGTTCGGTAGCGCTGGCCAGCAATTGCCTTAGTTGCGGCGAAGCGGAATCGGGAACTGCCTGAGGGATTGCAACTGCTGGTTTCGCGGGGGGCTGGTTAACCTGTCGCGGTGGTTTAGAGCAAGCTGCCGCTAGAACGCCGAGGAATACTACAAAGAGTTTTGAACAACTTGAGGTCATCAGTGCGGACCGGCCACTTTCGACTCTAACCACGTGCGGACATCAGCACGCATCTCCGGTGCGAAATCGTGACCAACTTCATATCCTTTGAACGTCACATCGCCTGATCGCAACCGCAATTGTTCGGCATAATTACGCACTCTCTCAGGCGTGTAGAATTCGTCTTGATTTCCCGCTAAGTGGAATACCGCTGCCGCCGTGGCTTGGTACGATTCATTAGTTTCCCAATCGCCGGGCAAGCCGCCGCAAATTCCGATCACGCCTCGCAAGGCATCGGCATGCGTAAAGGCAAACCGATAGTTGAGCGCGCACGATTGGGAAAAGCCGAGGAGAAAAATGTTCTGAGGATCGGCGATGTGCTCTGCGGTTAAAGTTTCGATCAGCTCTAGCACTGCCTGGTGATGAATCGCCACCGACTCTTCAGGACGAAAGTTTGTTAACCATCCAAAGCCGAAGCGCAGCGGGCCACCTGCTTCTTTAGGTTCTTTCATGTGTTGATGAACCCCCTGCATTGCTGCGATTGCAAAGTTGGGCGGCACCATCTGGCGCGCTTCACGCATCATTTGGCGCTTGTTCGCCCCGTAACCGTGCAACGCAACGAGTAGAGGAGCAGGGACAAGCTGCGATACTTGCAGGTCGTAATAGAGTTTTATTTTCGCGGCCAGACTACGATCGGTCTGGAGGAACTCGTCAGAAGCCATTGGTATTGTGGGTAGCGCCTCGTGTTAGATATGACGGTCTCACAGTAAAGACCTTTGGAGCGAACAACAAGTCCGATGAATTGGCGTCTTTGACGAACCCATTAATGAAAGCTAGGATGCTTTTCACCCACAGAGGCCGTCTAAATCAAATTGTAGCGAGGTAAGAGCAATGAAATTTCCCGGTGGATTCAATATCCAGCAGATGATGAAACAGGCGCAGTCGATGCAGGAGAAGATGTCGAAAGAAATGGATGAGTTGCGAGTAGACGCATCGTCTGGCGGTGGCGTGGTCAGCGTTTCCATGAAAGGTAATCACGAAATCCTTTCTCTGAAGATCGATCCGGAAGCGGTGAAGGAAGGCGATGTAGAAATGCTTCAAGACATGATCCTTGCCGCCATCAATGAAGCAAACCGCAAGGTTGATGAAGCGATGAAAGGGAAACTCGGCGGCATGTTGCCACCCGGATTGGGCGGCTTGCTCGGCTAGCCGGGAATTGCCGCCTGAATCATTGAGTCATTTAGTCACGGAGTCATTTGCGGACATCTTCTCAGTCAATGAACCAATGATTCAATCACCAATCGGCAATCGGCAAGTGGAAATCGGCAATGCTTGAATACGCAGAACCAGTAACGAAGTTGATCGACGAGTTGAAGCGACTGCCGAGCATTGGGCACAAGTCGGCGCAACGGCTCGCCTTTCATTTGATGCGGACACCTGAAGCTGAAGTGGAGCGCCTCATCGCCGCGCTGCGCGAAGTTAAGCAACGCATAATTCTCTGTTCCACCTGTAACAATCTCACTGAAACAGATCCCTGCCGGTTTTGCGCGTCCCCTACGCGTGATCGCTCAGTCATTTGCGTAGTCGAAGAGCCGCACAGTCTCGTGGCTGTAGAAAGAACTCGAAGCTTCAAGGGTCTTTACCACGTTCTGCACGGAAGTTTGTCGCCAATGCGACATGTGGGACCGAATGAACTACGCCTGGCTAACCTGCTGCCGCGTTTCAAAACCGAAAACAATGGCGGGGTGGAAGTGCGGGAAGTGATACTGGCAACGAATCCGAACACGGAAGGCGAAGCAACCGCCAATTACATTAGCCGTTTGCTAAGACCACTCGGGTTGCGCGTCACGCGTATTGCCATGGGCATGCCGGTGGGCGGTGATATGGAATACGTTGATGAAGTAACAATGGATAAAGCGCTTTCGAACCGACACGAGATCTAGCAAGCCAAAAGTTCAACGTCCAAGGCCCAAAGTCAGTTTCCTTGATGACCTTGGACTTTGGACGTTGGACTTTGGACGCTCAGAACCTTACCTCTTCCGCCGGCACTCCCTTTCTACAATCAACACACTCTTCACTCGAGTCGTACAGCTTCGCATCAAAATCAACCAGCGTTCGGATTTGGTTACCTTCAAACGTCTCGGCCGCAGATGAGAAACGGACGATCGCGCCGCATCCGATTATTGTCGCTCCCAACTCCTTTACCAACGCGGCGGTCTCTTCGATCGCTCCGCCACTGCGAATAATGTCGTCGACAATGATGCAGGGATGCACTTCGCCTTGATTCACGTACTGCCGAAACATGCGCTTGCCGTTTGCTTCTTTCTCGGCCCAGTAGATCTGCTCAGCGCTAAGTGCATCACGGACGCCGAACGCTACCGGAATACCTCCGGAGCTGGGACTAATCACGGCGATCTTGGGCAACTGACTGGAGATGTCGCGTTCGAGTCGAAACTTGCGGCTCAAAGCGACCGCCAACACCCGCGCGGTGTCGTAATAGCGAAACGCGAGGGGCATTTGAAAGTAATACGGTGAGTGTTTGCCGGTCGGATAAATAAAGTGGCCTTCGCGAAAGGCGCCGGTGCGCTTCAACATCTCCAAAACAGTATCGGGAGAAGGAATCAATGAAACCATTTTTAGCTCCGTGAATGGTGGTTGACGACGTTGACGAGTGGTGAATTGCGGTGCACTCATC
>JBAPXA010000239.1:0-26723 GCA_049283975.1 Pyrinomonadaceae bacterium
TTAAACGTTATAAGGAGGCCCACAAATACTTCGCGGAAGCTCGACGGCTGAGCGGCCTAGTACGTGACAGGGTTCAAACAGCCCAAATCGATGAAAGTCGTGCTCAGTTATTAATCGTCGAGAACAAACTGAAAGACGCCGAGGTCATCGCAGGAGGTGCTGTGGGGGTGTTAGAGCGAAGCGGCCAACAGTGCGTTCTTTCCGAAGTCCTCATAACGCACGGTGTCATCCTCGCTCGCCTCAAGAAGCTTGAGCGAGCGCAGTTTACTTTTCAGCGGGCGATTGAAGTGGCGCATCAGGTTGGGGCTTTAAACAAGGCCGGCCTGGCTGCGCTCACCATGCTCGAAGAGTTGCACGACCTCTCACCGGAAATCCTGCGCTCTGCTTATGATCGTGCCAGCGACTGGCTCGCGAAATCTCAAAGCCAGGATATTTCCCAACGCCTGAACACCGTCGCTCGCAAGGTGCTGCTGAGCGTGGGCGGCGAGGTAAAAGGGGAAACGGCGACAGAAGTATTACTAAACAAACCGTGCGATTTGCAGCGCGAAGTTCTGAAGTATGAAGGCAGCTTAATCAAACAGGCATTATCGAAGGTTAACGGGAGCGTCACCCGCGCCGCCGACCTTCTGAATCTCAGTTATCAAGGCCTCGCGTACATCATTGGCACGAGGCATAAGGACTTACTCAAGGAACGCTCGCCCATCCGGAGACGTTCCCGCAAAGATTAGACGCACTGCAAACTCACGTGCAGCCAAGAAAAACTTCACAGCTTCTTACGGGTCGGCGATGCGCACTGCAGATAGGTGCATCACCGGGCGCAGCCCATTCATTAGGTTGGGATTGAATGTGCGCTGCGCCGACGCCACGCCGGCTTCCGGCGTCTCAAGGACCGGCACCCCTCACAGTGCCGGTCCTTGTATTTCTGCACCTGATACCTTTGATCTAAGCCATCCCGCCGCCCTCCCTCACTAATCCAGTGCCGCAAAGCCACACTAGTTCGTCTGCGTCCGACCCGCCCGCAACAGCGGAAAAACTAATGCTTGAACCAAGCATTGCAACGCATGTACTCTAAGTTGTGCGCCAACACCCCACTGTAACCTTCAATTTGTCTCTCGTTATCCGGCAGGATTCTTACCTTAGGTAACCGTCGGCTGCTTCCGCGCGAAAATTAACAAAATGGGAATAAATGGCACCCTGACCACGATGAGCGTTCCCGATCTGCTCCAGTTCCTGGCAGCAGGGCGCAAGACCGGCACACTCAAATTTGGCCGCGCCAAGGTCATTAAGGAAATCTACTTTCAGAACGGCCTGATTGTGGGCGCCAACACCAATGATCCCAAAGAGTATTTCGGGCAAGTACTGATTCATTACGGCAAACTGGATGAAGCCCAACTCCAGGCGGCGATGGAGTTGCAGCGCAAATCTGGCGGCAAGTTAGGCGAGATTCTTTCAAGCAAGGGTTTTCTCACTGAAGCCGAAGTGCTCGAGATCCTGCGCATCAGAACCCTCGATCTGATTTACGACTTATTTCTTTGGGAGGAAGCTCACTTCGAGTTTTTCGAAAACGACCCACTTCCGGATGATGTCATCAGGATCGAAGTGGTGCCCACCAATGTGATCATGGAAGGCATCTATCGCATCGATGAACTGGCACGTTATCGCACGATGATTCCTTCCGACCGCGCTGTCCTTGAATTGGTGGCCGGTTGGACCTCGACCCTGAGCATGGGAAAAGAGATCCGCCAAATCCTATATTTTCTCGAGAAGCGCATGTCGGTAGCTGAGATCTGCTACAACATGCACGCCTCCTCTTTCCACATCTATGCCCAGCTCTACGAACTGGTTAGCAAAGGTATCGCCCGAGTGGTAGGCGAGGCAGTCGCACCTCAGGAAGCATCAGCAGACACCAGTAGTTTGCCGGAAGCGACGGACGAACTGTTGTGGATCGCGCGCCGGGAATTGAAAGAAGACAATGTCGAACTATCGCTCTCGGTCGTGCAGCAGGTGTTGCAGCGCGAGCCAAAGAACGAGGACGCTCAGGCCCTCCTGGCACAGACGGAAGAACGTTTCATCAAAAAGGTTTACGACTCGGACTTGTCGCCGCAGTCGATCCCAAACATTCTGGTGCAGCCCGACAGCTTGACCCATGAACAGATCAGTCCGCAGGAAGGATTTGTACTCTCGCGGATTAATGGAGTTTGGGACGTGCAGTCGATCCTGTCGATTTGTCCCTTTCGCGAGGCTGACAGTTTGCGCATGATAAAGACACTGCTGGACAAGAAAATTATCGGACTTTAAGAAAAGCCGCCTGCCCACTTCTACCGGTGGTCCTCAAAGCCTCACGCAATTTTATCAATTATTACCTGCCTGCTGTTGGACTTCAGCTTCATTCTCACTCCTCGCTGGGACCTCGCCGAGCACCACACGCACCGCATGCGGTTGGCCATCGTCACTCAAAACGATCTCATTGCCTTCCAGTTTCGTGCCATCCAACTCCAGGCTGGCCACGCCACGATGCAGCGCCAACGGGTTGCTTACTTTGATCCGGTAGATTGTCTTGCGGCGGCGATAGATGATTTCAAACTCGCGCCAGCCTCGAGGAATGCAGGGATCGATCTGGAGTCGCTCGCCCTGTAACTTGAAGCCCAAAATGGATTCGAGTCCGGCGCGATACATCCAACTCGCCGAGCCCGTGTACCAGGTCCAACCACCGCGTCCAGTGTGCGGTGGCACCGCGTAAACGTCGCCCACCGCCACGTAAGGCTCGACTTTGTACTTGTGCAGGCCGGCGCGCGTTGACGCGTGATTGATCGGATTCAATAACGAGAACAATTCCCCAGCGCGTTCGCCATCGCCAAGCATCGCATATGCGATCAGGGTCCAGATTGCAGCATGCGTGTATTGACCTCCGTTCTCGCGCACGCCGGGAACGTAGCCTTTGATGTAGCCAGGATCCAAAACGCTTCTGTCGAAGGGCGGTGTGAAGAGGATTACCAGCCCGTCACCGCGACGAATCAAGTATTCCTCGACAGCGGCCATCGCCCGCACCGCGCGATAGTTTTCTGCCGCCCCGGAAATCACGCCCCAGGATTGGACGATGGAGTCGATGCGACACTCCTCATTCTGAACTGAACCGAGTGGCGTCCCGTCGTCGAAATAGGCGCGCCGGTACCAGTCGCCATCCCAGCCATGTTCCTCGAGCGCTTGCTTCAAGTTTTCCTGATGCTTGAGATAACGCTCAGATCGTTGCGACTCCTTTCGCTGGTCGCATAGAGGCGCAAAGCGCGCGAGAGTCGTATGGAGAAACCAGCCGACCCAGACACTTTCGCCGGTGCCGAGATGACCGACGCGATTCATGCCATCGTTCCAATCACCACCGCCCATCAGGGGCAATCGATGTGGGCCGACGGCGAGACTGCGATCGAGAGCGCGCGCACAGTGCTCGAACACCGTCGCTGACTCGGCCGAGACCACCGGTTGCATATAAACCTCGTGTTCCTCCGGCCCGAGCAAAGGCATTTCCAGAAAGGGAATTACTTCATCGAGTACGCTGTCGTCCCCGGTGACGGCGATATAGAACGAAGTTACGAAGGGCAGCCAGATGAGATCGTCGGAGAAGCGTGTACGCACCCCACGCCCCGTTGGCGGATGCCACCAGTGCTGCACGTCGCCCTCTTTGAATTGACGACCGGACGCGCGAATTATCTGTTCGCGGGCGATCGCCGGACGGCTGTAGACCAGCGCCATCACATCCTGTAGCTGGTCGCGAAAACCAAAAGCTCCGCCCGATTGATAAAAAGCCGAACGCGCCCAAACGCGACATGACAAGGTCTGATAAAGCAGCCAGCGATTAAGCATTGTGTTCAAGGCGGCGTCAGGCGTTTGCACTTCTATCGTGCCCAATAATTCATCCCAGTAAGACAGCACTTCTTCAAAGGATTCGTTTACGACCGCGGGCTGATTGAATTGTGCAATCAATGCTTCCGCCGCTTCTTTTGTCTCGGCTTCGCCTAACAGGAAAATGACTTCGCGTGCTTCGCGCGGGGCGAGTTCTATCGATACTTGCAGGGCTGCACAAGGATCAAGTCCGGCGCCGTCGCGACCTGCCAGATGGGTGCGACGTAAGGCCGCGGGTTGCGCGGGCGAACCGTTGCGACCGAGGAACTCTTTACGGTCGCAGGTCGCGCTCGAAACTGTTTCGTTAGTCGCGACAAAAGCCACACGGCCGGCAAACTCGTTATTGAAGGGATTACGCGCAAAGATTCGTCCGGTCTGCGGATCAATTTCTGTGATTATGTAAGGAGCCGAACTGCTGCGACTAAAGCCGAGCACTAGGTCGTTGTATTGCGTAATCGTGAGGCGACGCTTGCGATCCGTGCGGTTACGCAAGCGCAGCAGCGAGATTTTCACGGAGCCCTTAAGCGGCGCAAATACCAGCAGCTCCTGCGAGATTCCATGGCTGGTATGCTCAAACACCGTGTAGCCCTGACCGTGGCGGATAGTGTAGGGCTCAGCTTCGCGAATCGGACCGGGAGTCGTTGACCAAACCGTGCCGGTGTCTTCATCGCGCAAGTAGATTATCTCGCCCGGAGGATCGCTGACGGCGTCGTTTGACCAGGGTGTGAGCCGATTTTCACGGCTGTTTAATGACCACGTGTAACCACCGCCTGTCTCAGTGACCTGAAAACCAAACTCACTTTCGTTGGCGATGATGTTGGCCCAGGGAGCTGGCGTCCACTGGTCTGCGCCGAGAACGATTACGTATTCGCGCCCGCCCTGATGAAATCCACCGAGCCCGTTGAAAAAGGTTAGCTCCGGCAAGGCAACGGTTGGTTCGGGGTAACTCTGCGACGCTAAGCGCGGCACGAATGCTGGTGGCAGCAGCTCTTCTACGGCAGAGCGTTCGAGCTGATCCTCTAGCGAGCCGCGCTCAGTAACTATGACAACCCGCGCCACCGCGTGCAGCAGAATGCGATCCGCTTCCGGCATGATGTCCGCGCGCCTGAGGAAGAAGCCGCCCGGTTTGTCCTGGAGGGCTTGCAGGCCGGTGGTGCGCAGCAGCAGCTCCAACTCTTTGTGCAGAATCTGCATGTAGCCGGGAGGATGATCGTTGAGGATAACGAGGTCAATTTTCAGACCCTTGTAATGGAGATACTCGTGGCCGCGCAGGATTTTTCGCACCATTTGCAAATCTTCGAGCCGGTTCACGCGCACCAGCAGGATTGGTAGGTCGCCGCTGATCGCGTAGGCCCAGAGACTCGATTGAGCTTTGGTGTTGAGTGCCAGGACATGCGGACGCGGACGGAGTGTCGGGTCCGAATAAAGTACGCGTGCGGCGAGACGTTGAAAGAGATGCGCATCTTCGGCGTCAAGGCTTAAGTGGCTCATCTCCACTTGAGCTTTGGTCCAGGACAAGCGCGACTCGCGCTCGAAGATGTTGGGGTCGTGATATTTATCGGCCAGCATCATCGCCTGTTCGCGAGTGCCGGCTATGGCGGTGCTAAAAGTAATGCGGGCGGTTTGATTTGGTTTGATGCGCACGCGACGACGCAGACTGAAAACCGGATCAAGAACTGCGCCCACCGTGTTTGAAAGGGGCCGCTCCTCCATTACTGCGATCGGATCGGCGGGCGTGTGACCACGACCAAGAAAACGGCCCCGATCCGTTTCGTATTGCACGGCGCCGAGCGTGTCGCCTTCCGCGACCACAGCATGAACCGCCCAGATTTTTTCGTCCTCGCGCGCTCGCTGGCGCCGGTGAGCCAGCAAGGCATTCTCCGCGGCAAAGAATTCGGTTTCAATAAAAAGATTGCTGAACGCCGGATGGGCCGCGTCTGCTTGTGGGGGCGCCAAAACGATCTCCGAATAACTAGTTAGCTCTATTTCCCGGGTGCGCAGCGAGTTATTGGTGAGCGAAATGCGTCGGACTTCCGCGTTGTCTTCCGCGGAAACTACCACCTCCATATGCGTAATTATGCCGGCGTCGGTGCGCCAGAAATCAGCTTTGTCTTCCGAAAACGAAACCTCATACGACTGTGCCCGACGTTGTACCGGTTGATGACCGGCTGACCACACGCTGCCGCTGCGCACGTCGCGCAGGTAGATAAACGTACCCCAGTTGTCACGCGTCACGTCTTCCCGCCAACGGGTAACCGCGTTGCGACCGCAGGCCGCATAACCGGAGCCTGCGGTGGTTATCATCAGATGATAGCTGCCGTTGGAGAGCAGTTGTGTGCGCGGTGTCTCCAGATTTGCGGAGTTGTAGACTCGCGTGATCATACCGGGCAACGATCGGATCACGCGTCCTGAAAGAACTTCTTCTGCCCGCGGATGTGCCGCCACGACGCCGACGGGGATCCTTTCCTGAAGCAGTAGTTCGGTTGCCTGCACCAGCGGATCGCTGTGGAAGCGCTGCTCCATGCGTCTATTGAGAAGCACGTTATCCAGAGCCACCAAACTCATTCCCTGATGGTGGGTCATCCAGGCGCGAATCATCACGTGCTTTTGATTTTGTGGCAGTCGCTCGCGCGTGTAATCAATAGCTTCGTAGAAGCCAAAACCACTTAATGCACCTTCCCTGGCCAGCACTCGGAGGTTTTCCATTGCCGCGCGAGGATGAATCATTGCCGCGAGAACGGTAGCGTAGGGAGAAGTTACCAGGTCTTCGATTAGTCCGCGTTTCAACCCCAGGCCCGGCACGCCAAACGGACCATACTGATAGTTGAGTTGAAGATCGCGCGCGTTGTATGCCGATTCAGAAATGCCCCACGGCACACCGCGCTCCCTGCCGTACTCAATTTGACGCGCCACCACGGCGTGGTAGGTCTGATCGAGCAGCGTGCCTTCGTAGGTGCGCATCACCAACAACGGCATCAGATATTCGAACATGGTGCCGGTCCAGGAGATGAGTGCCCGACCGCCATTAACTGAAGTCAACTGCCGGCCCATGCGAAACCAATGTTCCTGGGGAACGTCGCCTTTGGCGATTGCTACAAAGCTCGCCAGCCGTGCTTCCGAACCCAGCAAATCGTAAAACGAGTTATCAGGTTGCAAGTCAGAGGCGTTGTAGCCGATTGCAAACAGTTTCCGCTCCTCGTCAAAGAGAAAGCGGAAATCCATCTCCTCAAAGATTTGTTCACACTCGTGGGCTAAGGACGACAGCCGCGAGAGAAGATCGCGTGCTGCCGCCGCGGCGCTTTCGAGCGCGCTGGTCAACGTGAACGGCCGCTCTTCAGAGGCCACTTCTGGACTTGTTGGTTCCGAGTTACTCAGCGCAGCGAGGTGGACGAGTGCGCCGTCAACAAGGTTGGGAAGACCGGCAAGCGTGGGAACGGTGGTTAGCGATTGAACAATTGCCTGCCAGTTCTCGCTCTCCTCCGCCCGCAGGTCTGCCGGTGGCGTCAGTCTGTTAGCAAACGATTCAACGGCCCAGGGAGTTAACTCCCGCAGATCATTTTCAAACGAGCTAATTTGCAGCGAGAACCTTCCCGCCCACCAGTGCAGTTCCTCATATGTTTCGGCGCCATGTTCCTGAGCGAGCGCGTCAACGATGTCTTCAATAATTGACGCATGACGCCGCAAAGAAGCGAATAGGGAGGCCCAAAAGGTCAGCGACTGGGATGCAGGGGCATCAAGGAGTTGTTGACTTGCCGCAATCTCCTCGCGCAGTTGGCGGGCTGTAACGAATGCAGTGCGTTGACGACTCGCGACGATCCGTTCGGCTTCGAAACCGATCGTGATGAGCGTGTCGTTCAGGCCATCGAGAATTCTGGCGTCAAACAGTTTCAGATCAGGAAGCTCGATACATGCCTGCTTCAATGCAATTATATGACCCGCAAGATTGCCGCTATCTACCGTGGAGATGTATTGCGGCGTGAGGGGTTGGAGCGTCTTGGTGTCGTACCAATTGAAGAAGTGGCCATGCAACTTTGCCAGCTTAGCTAGCGTGGTAAAAGTGGACGCTTGTCGTTGCACAAATTCGGCGAATCCAAGGTAACCGAAATCATGCGCGGCCACAGTGGAAAGCAAGAGCACACCAATGTTTGTAGGCGATGTCCGGTGCGCGACAAACGGTTTGGGATCTTCCTGATAGTTGTCCGGAGGCAACCAATTGTCTTCCGCTCCCACAAAGTTCTCAAAGAAACGCCAGGTGCGACGCGCCACGGTGCGCGCGAATCTCAGCTCTTCTCCGGCCAGCACCCGCGGCGCTCGTGTAGTCCGCCGGCTCACCAGATAAGCGACTATCGGTGAAACTGCCCAGACAACCAGAAAAGGCGCCATCACGCCGGTCGCATCAGGTCGGAAAAACAAAACGGCGAGTCCTGCGAGTATGATCAGGATCTCGGCCGGCAGCATGAACCACAGAAACTCAGAAAAATCGTGCCGCGCTGCACGCTCGGCTTGGGCGGCAGTTACCCACTGCAAAAGTTTCCGGTGCGAGATCAACTTGCGATACAGCGTGCGTACAATCGCATCCACCATCAGATAGGCTTGGTGGGGCAACAGGACCAGCGACAGTCCCACCTGCGCAGTGTTGGTGCGAATGTCACCCCAAACAGACCAGAAGTGACTGGTCCAGGGAATGCCCCGCGGGTGAATCAGCAAGCTAGTGGTGACGTGCAAGTACACGGGGAAAGCGATAACCAGCACCGCGAAGAGCGACCAGAACAGGGTCGAGCCCGGAAAGAAGAGCCAAGCTGCGAGCAGCCACAAGAATAACGAGGGAGCAACGAGACTGCGCCGCAGGTTATCGAGGATCTTCCAACGTGAAATCAGAGGTAACTTGTTCGGTGCTTTGCTACCGCCGGCAACTGGCGCTCGGGGAAACAACCAGCCAGCAATTTGCCAGTCGCCCCGCGTCCAACGATGCTGCCGTTTCGCGTAGGTGTCGTAGTGAGCGGGGTAGTCGTCGAGCAACTCGATATCGGTGATTAAGGCAGCACGCGCAAATAGTGACTCGAAGAGGTCGTGGCTGAGGAGCGAGTTTTCGGGAACCCGATCCGCGAGCGCTGCTTCGAAGGCATCAACCTCGTAAAGACCCTTGCCGGTATAGTTTCCCTCCGCAAACAAGTCCTGATAGACGTCGGAAACAGCTGTAGTGTAGGGATCTATTCCGGTATTGCCCGAGAAGATACGCGCAAAGCGCGAACGCGATGCGCTTTCAAGAGCTATGCTGACCCGCGGCTGCAAAATGCCATAGCCCTCCACCACGCGATTCACTTGCGCATCAAGCTGCGGCCGGTTTAGCGGATGAAGGGCAGTTCCAACCAGTTTTCGCGCGACATCACGCGGCAACTGCGTATCCGAGTCGAGTGTAATAACGAATCTTACTGTCGAATAAAGTGCGGGTTCCGCCGGTTGAAGAATGAAGGTGGTATCGCGGGCGCCGCGCAGAACGCGATTAAACTCGTGCAGCTTTCCCCGTTTCCGTTCCCAACCCATCCAGGAATTCTCATTGGGGTTCCACAAGCGGCGGCGCTGGAATAAATGAAACTTCGGCACTTCACCTTTGCTGTAGCGTTTGTTGAGTTCGGCAATGCCATTCACCGCAACGTCCAGTAGAGCAGCGTCGTCTGGCATCTCTTCCGCCGGTGCATCCGCAAAATCACCAAGCAACGCGAAGTGCAGATGCTCGTCCTGATTCGCCAGAAAATGAACTTCCAGTCTTTCGAGCAGTTCCTGGACGCCTGTCTCGCTTGCAAAGATTGTAGGGATGACGACCATGGTGCGGCCCGCCGCGCCAACACCTTTCGCAGTGTTCATACGTGGCAGTAGCCTTGGATTAAAGAGGTTCGTCACATCCCAGTTCAGGATGCTCAAGGCGATGTCGCTGGCGGGAATCAGAGCCAGAAGAGCGGTAACAACGACGATCGCTGTGTTGCCACCATGCCGATACATGCGCAGCGAAAGTGCCAAGACGATCAGCGCGGTCACTGCTGAAAGTGTGCCAAGGTACGCCAGGGTAGGATGTTGAAAACACCAGCGCGTCAGACTTTCTCCCAAGCTCGGGCTATAGCCAAACTTCCCTTCCAACTGCAACAGGCCATCATCAATCAAGTAGTAGCCAACATGAGCCTGGCGCGAGTCCGTGCCTAAGCTGGCGGCGCTTTGTTCAGCTAAGTCAACGGCAGCTTCAGCGACTTTCAATTCGGAAATCTTGACGCCCTTGCTGATTCTTTCAACCACGTGCCGGTAGCGGTCGCGTGAAGCGAACTCCATTTCCGCGTAAGCAGCTGCGGGATCTTTGGCAAGCAACGGATCCACCAAACTTACGCTTTCAAAAAACTCTTGCCAGTCGAGCGTCGACAGCAAGCGCATGCTGGTGATGATATTTCCAATCGTTACCTGCGTGGCCGCTTGTCGCTGGTGCTCGCCGTGAATCACCCGTTCCACGCTTTCGCCCTGACGCGTCAAGTGCAGCTCAAGCCATTCCATCACCGGCATCACGGCCGGATCCTGTTCACGCAATCTTTGAATCAGTTGCACCACAAACGCGTGAGGAATGACTTCGCGCTTTTCAAAGCGATCTGTGACGTATGTCAGGAGCGACGCAGGTTGCCGAGCGGCAGTTTCCAGAAGTTTATCGGCAAGTTTGTCAGCATCCTCGCGTTCTTCGCGGGCCTGAAGGATCGCCACCGCAAGCCGGCGCAGGTTTTCCACTAATGCCAGGCGCAGGGTAATCGCCACGGCCCAGAGTTCGCCGATCGAAAGTGGCGCCACCTTCTGATAAGCGGCAATGAAGCGACGTAAGGTATTCGTATCCAGTCGGCTGTCGGTGTGGGCAATCAGCGCGAGTGCGAGAGCATAAATGCGGGGAAAGTCTTTCTGATCTCCATCTGCGAGTTTAGGAAGCTCGCGGTAGTAACTCTTAGGGAGGTCTTCCCGGATCTCCCGCAACTGTTCTTCGATGATATGGAAGTTGTCGACTAACCATTCGGCGGCCGGAGAGATTGATTGGCCGCTTCTAAGGGCTTCGACGAGCGTACGATAAGTAGAAACCAGTTTGCGGCCATTATCTTCGAGCCGGGGAAGCAAGCGGGCACGCCCTTTTATGTGGACGGTGCGGTGTTCGTTCGCCAGGGTCTCGGCGTAGTGCTCAAGTCGTTCGACACTAAACAACTCTTCGCGAATCGGCTGACCGAATGCCGAATTCGGGGAGTTTCCCGTTAGTGATGCCAAAACCTCGGCCACAGACATAGAGGTTCCAACCCTGGTTGAGAAGAAATGAGAAAGCAACCGTCGCGATTTATGATTCGGGGGACCTCAGAATATCACGAATCAAAGTAGCAGCTCTTTATCGAGGTAACCCGTCAAGGAGGGCAATGCGGAAGGCTCGCTTGCCGCAGCTCCGGCGGAAACAAATGGCCTCTGCTTAAACCAACTCGGGAGCAGTAGGCATTCCCTGACGGACCTTCCAAATGAGAGGTTTCCAATCGAGAACGCCTTACAATCTCCCGGCTCTCTGCTTGTGTCAGATTGAATAATCTCACGCTTCAGAATGACTGCTCTTTGACCGAGTCAGAGAATTGACTAGCAAAAAGGCCACAATTCAAGCCCGATTTGCCATGGCACGTTGCGGAATAGTCGTTGCACTAATAGAGCAGCGATGCGGTGCGTTGTTCCGCACAGTGTTAGCAGGAGCGTTAGAGAACACCCGACGATGACGCGAGCAAAGAACAGAGAGTTACTACGAAGCACTTACATGTGGTCGGTTACGGCCGTCGGCATGGCTGTGGTGGCTTTCTGTGCCTACAACTTGCCGGTAGCACAAATCGATCGCCGCTTCATTATCCTGGGACTGGCGATGTTAGTTGGCTCGCGAGTCACGATTGAGATCCCGCGAGCTAAGGGACACATCTCAGTTTCCGACACTTTTGTTTTTCTTACGCTAATGCTTTTCGGGGGCCACGCGGCGGTCATATTAGCGGCCACCGAGGCCCTCACTTCGTCGCGCCGTTTTAGCAGAAAGCCGATCGTGGCTCTCTTCAATGCAGGCGTGATGGCATGTTCCACGGGGGTGACAGCGGCGGTCTTGCACTTCGGTTTTGGTCCCTTAACGCAGTTGTCGAACAGCTATTCTCCGAACTTGATAGTAGCGCTCTGCGCGATGGCCCTCGTGCAATACGTGCTCAACTCCGGATTGGTAGCCATCAGTGCCGCGTTGAGGCTTGACCAACCGCTCTGGTTCACCTGGAGAACGAATTTTCTTTGGACCTCGATTACTTACTTTGCGGGCGCTTCCGCTGCCGCAATTGTTGCCCAACTGATTAGTCAGATCGGGTTTTACGCATTCCTCGCCCTTGTTCCGATCATCGCAATCATCTATCTCACCTACCGGACTTACCTCAGAAATGTCGAGACGTCAGCCGCACAGGCTGAGCAAGCCAAGCTGCACGTTGAGGAGTTGAACCGTTTTATCGCTGAACAGGAACGCATCAGTAAGGCGCTTCAGGAAAGCGAAGAGCATTTTCGCACCGCTTTTGATTATGCTGCGATCGGCATGGCCCTCGTCTCACCCGCCGGCAATTGGCTGCGCGTAAATCACTCCTTGTGTGACATTGTTGGCTATAGCGAATTTGAATTGCTGGAATCAGACTTCCAGGCGATCACTCACGAGGATGATCTCGGAAATGATCTCGCACAGATCTATCGCATGCTGTCAGGCGAACTGCACACCTGCCAGGTAGAAAAGCGGTACCTGCACAAGGAGGGTCAGGAAGTTTGGGCGCTGACAAGCATCTCGCTGGTCCGGGACGCGCAGAGTGCGCCTTTGCATTTCATTTTTCAGATTGAGGACGTTACTGAACGCAAGCGTGCTGAGGGCGCAATCAAAACCCTTTCCCTCGTGGATGAACTAACCGGACTTTATAACCGCCGCGGCTTCCTCGCCTTTTCCGAACAGCATTTGATCTCCGTGCAGCGCGCCAACAAGAGTTTAATGGTTGTCTACGCCGACCTCGATGGATTGAAACAGATCAACGATTCGTTTGGTCACAAGGAAGGTGATCGGGCGCTGACGAAGACCGCCGAGATCCTGCGCGAGACATTTCGCTCGTCCGATGTACTTGGCAGGTTGGGCGGGGACGAGTTCACGGTGTTCGCAGCCGTAGAGCCCGAAGGCGGCGTCGAAACAGTGCTGGCCCGTTTGAACGATAAATTCTTGAAGCACAACTCGCAAAACCCGTCGCCCTATCGCCTCTCAGTCAGCTTGGGACTGGCATTCATGCATCCCGATGAATGCCGTACCGTAGAAGACTTAATGGCGGAGGCTGACGAGTCGATGTATCAAAACAAACGAAAGAAAAAGTCGAGCGTTGAATGGCGCGAAATGGAGGTGCAGAGTTTCAACGAAGCGGTTGCCTAGGAGCGCCCTCAAGCAAATCTAGTAGGTGGCAGGTTACCTCAACCTGCCACTTTTGTTTTGTAGTATCCTCGCGGCGCAGATGCAGACCGCGGAAACCATCGGGCCGCTAGACGACCTCGCGCTGCCACAACGCTGGCGGGCACTCACAGTGTTGGCCGTGGCCCAGTTGTTGTCCATGTCACTTTGGTTCAGCGGCGCGGCGGTGTTGCCCGCGCTCCGCTCCGAATGGAGCCTGAGCGAAGCAACTGCCGGTTGGCTGACAATAGCGGTGCAACTGGGATTCGTTGCGGGGACTCTTCTAAGTGCCTTTCTTAACCTACCCGATGTTTTTAGTCCCCGATATCTGGTAGCGAGCTGTGCCGTTTTAGGCGCCGGCGCGAATGCCGCTTTTGGCTACTTTGCGGAAGGACCAAGACTGGGAATCCTCTTGCGATTCCTGACCGGAGTGTTCCTGGCAGGAGTTTACCCTCCAGGAATGAAGATTCTTGCGACCTGGTTTCGACGCTCGCGCGGAATGGCGCTCGGCGTTCTGGTTGGCGCGCTCACGCTGGGCAAGGCTTCTTCTTATCTGATCAATGGCGTCGGTAGTGCCAACTGGCGCATCAACATGCTTTTCATTTCTCTCCTGGCCGTTATTGGCGGTCTGGTGACTTTGCTGTTTGTAGACAATGGACCTTTCGCGCTTGCGGTGGCGCCCTTTGATTGGCGGCAGGTGATTGAAGTATTCAAGAATCGAGGTGTGCGGCTGGCAAGCTTCGGTTACTTCGGCCACATGTGGGAGCTGTACGCAATGTGGATCTGGGCCCCAGTCATGATCCGCGCGAGCCTGGGGCAGGGAAGTCAGCCGGCGTTGGCCGAGGTGGCATCCTTTCTAGTGATCGCTTGCGGCGCCATCGGCTGTGTCGTTGCCGGATTAGTTGCCGACCGCGTCGGGCGCACAATAGTGACTTCAGTGGCGATGGCCATCAGCGGCAGTTGCTGTCTGGGAATCGGTTTTCTTTTTGGCGGCAATCCTGTCTGGATCTTGTTGGTCGCGGCTATTTGGGGAGCGACAGTGGTTGCGGACTCGGCACAGTTCTCGACCTGTGTTACTGAACTCGGCAACCAGCAGTACCTGGGCACTGCCTTGACGATTCAAACCTCAATCGGTTTTCTGCTGACGACGATTTCAATTGAACTTGTGCCGCTGTTTCTCAAAACCGCGGGCTGGCGCTACGCTTTTGTGATTCTTGCTCCCGGGCCGTTATTAGGAGTCGTGGCAATGTTGCGGCTGCGTTCGCTACCGGAAGCAGAAAAGATCGCGCACGGTCGCAGATGAGTCTTGAAAGCTGTTTGTTTTTTAAAAAATACCGCCAAGACGCCAAGGTACGCCAAGAACGCTAAGGACTCTCCCAAGTCAGGTCAGACAACTTGATCCAACTTTGCAGGCTTAAAAATTCTTCGCGTCCTTGGCGTATCCTGGCGCCTTGGCGGTAAATAGGCAGGACATAATGGCAGCGAACCTGGAACTGAAACAAAAGACACGCAAGATCATCGCGGCCTTGAAGTGCGCCTATCCCAACGCGAAATGTGCGCTCAATCACTCAAACGCGTTTGAGCTGCTGATTGCCACAATCCTTTCCGCGCAGTGCACTGATGCGCGGGTCAACATTGTGACTGCAGATCTTTTTCGCAAGTACCGAAAGCCGGAAGACTACTTGAAAGTCTCTCCAACTACGCTCCAGAAGGAGATCCGCACCACCGGTTTCTTCCGCAACAAAGCGAAGTCGATCCAGGGTACGGCAAAAATGTTAACCGAAAAATTTGCCGGCCGCGTGCCGCATACGATGGAGGAGATGCTCGAGCTTCCCGGGGTCGCGCGCAAGACTGCGAATGTTGTATTGGGTAACGCGTTTGGGATCTCATCGGGAGTTGTGGTTGATACACACGTGAGCAGACTCTCGCACCGCCTTGGGCTTTCCAAACAAAAGCAGGCTGAGAAGATCGAAAAGGATTTGATTGAGCTGGTGCCGAAGAAGGATTGGGTCATCTTTCCGCACCTCTTCATTTTTCACGGCCGGAACATTTGTAAAGCTCGCAATCCGCAGTGCGACGCATGTGTGATCGAAAAGTTTTGTCCCTCGTCATTCCTTAAGACCGGGGTGCATCCGCCGAGCTGATCAGATTGCCAATTGACGATTGCCGATTGCCGATTGGATTGATCTGGAGGAAGTGATGTCGGTACCACCAGACGGTAATGGGTGACCCTCACTTGCCGATTGTCGATCTCCGATTACGATTGGCTTTTTCGGTACGGGCCAATCGTCAATTGGCAATCGCCAATTGGCAATCTTGACCTCTCGCTAGCGCATCTCGCCGAAGGCCGTTACAATGACGCGTTCCTAAAATCCTGAACGCTCGATGGCTCTATTCCAGCCACGCTACGCCTTTAATGCTGGTTTTTCCCGGTAATTTCCTACACACACCCGACTATCAGTCTGAGATTCCAGGTCCTGGCCACACTCCTGGAGCTCAGATTGTGAGAGGGGGCGCGCTGTGAGTTACCGGTTCCCCTGGCACACCCTCACCGATGAGCACCTGCTGGATACTCGTATCTGCGACCTGCAGGTAAAAATCAAAGGCTCCTTCCTCGAAGGGCACATCAGAAGACTCTACAGCGAACTCAATGGTCGTGGCATTCGCTTTAAGCCGCACGTCTGGCTGTCTGAAGAGTGGTTTTCACCCGATGGCGTTCCCGGCATCGCAATTCCGTTTTACCTGGCGCACCCGCGTCTCATGAAACTCGAACGCAAGCAGATGCTGGAAGTTGAAGGCGGAACTGATCCGGAATGCATGCGGATTCTTCGCCACGAAGCAGGCCACGCCCTCGACACTGCCTTTCGCCTGCACTTCAAGCGTCAATGGCGCGAACTCTTCGGTTCATTCGCCCGACCCTATCCGGATTTCTACAAGCCCAAGCCAAAGAGTCGCAACTATGTGCTGCACCTCCCGGCCTGGTACGCACAGGCACATCCCGCCGAGGACTTCGCCGAGACGTTCGCCGTTTGGCTTACCCCACGCTCACGCTGGCGCCGGCGCTACAAGGGCTGGCCGGCTTTGCGGAAACTTGAATACATAGATGAACTGATGCAGGAGCTTGCCGGCACTAAGCCACGCAACCGTCTGCGCACCAAAGTTGAACCGCTTTCAGCTTTGAAGATCACACTGCGTGAGCACTACCGCCGCAAACGTGAGAAGTATGATTTCGATTGGCCGGCAGTCTATGATCGTGACTTGAAGCGAATCTTCTCAGAGGATCCGCGTCACAAGGGCAAACTAAGTGCAGCAATTTTTCTCCGCAGTGTGCGCCGCGAACTACGCCAGATCGTCGCTGAAGGAACTGGAGTCCACCAATACACGATCGATCATGTGCTCGCGAACATGATCGACCGCTGCAAGGACTTGAAGCTTCGTGTCGCGAGTCCGCCGCGCGAAACACGGCGCCGCGTCATGATTGTTTTGACAGTTCAGGTAATGAATGTCCTTCATTCAGGTTATCATCGCATCGCCGTATGACGTTTGAACCTAAAAAGAAGCTGCGCATCATCGTGTTGATGCATGAAGACCTGGTACCGCCGGATTCATTGGACGGACTGAGCGACAAAGAGAAAATCGAAATCAAGACTGAGTACGATGTGGTCTCAACATTGAAAAAGATGGGGCACGAAGTCTATCCGGTTGGTTTGTATAACCAGTTGAATGTCATCGGCAATGCTTTGATGGAACACAAGCCGCATGTGGCATTCAACCTGCTGGAAGAGTTTCATGGTTATCCGCTTTACGATCAGCATGTCGTTAGTTATCTCGAGTTGATGAAGCAGGCTTACACGGGATGTAATCCGCGAGGGCTGACGATGGCACATGATAAGGCGCTGACCAAAATTATTCTTTCCTACCACCGCATCCAGGTCCCCGGGTTCGCCGTATTTCCTCTTAATCGCAAAGTGCGGCGTCCGAAGCGTTTGAAGTTTCCCCTGCTGGTCAAATCCATTAGTGAGGAAGGCTCAGTCGGTATTGCGCAGGCGTCCATCGTGCATGACGACGATAAGCTGGCGCAGCGCGTTGACTTCATTCATCGCCAGAACAAAACGGCGGCGATCGCCGAGCAATACATCAAGGGCCGCGAGATTTATGTTGGCTTGATAGGGAATCAGAACATTCAAACCTACTCTCCGTGGGAGTTGGTGATGGAGAAGCTCCCTGAAGGTGCTGAAAACATCGCGACTCTGAAAGTTAAATGGGATCCCACATATCAGGAAAAAGTCGGCGTGGCCACGCGTGCCGCCCAGTTGACGCCCGAGCAACACAAGGCGCTCGAACGACTCTCCAAACGCATCTATCGTTACCTGTTTCTTAGTGGCTACGCCCGCCTTGATTACCGGATGACAGAAGAAGGTCAGTTTTATTTGCTGGAAGCGAATCCCAATCCGCAGATCGCCGAAGGTGAGGATTTCGCGGATTCGGCAGCTCATTCAGGTCTCCCTTACGACCAGTTGCTGCAAAAAATAATCACGGTGGGCTTGAACTATCACGCCGGCCAGGCAGCTTAGCGCAACCCGGTCTGGGAATCGTCGCCTATTCCTCATTTCTCCTCTCTGTACACAGAATTCAAGATCGGTTTTTTCCAATGATATTAGGACTCACCCTCCTTTTTGCCCTGACTCTCTATCGGCAGGTATCCCGTAGCCGAAGTTAGTCACTGTGTCATCACATTGACCGTTGTGTCTTGTGGTGAAACATCTTGCCGCGCCATTCCGGAGGCGAATCCATTTTTCGCCTGGAGCCGTGAACCCTTTCGGTGCGACGTGATGAATGTGTTGTGATTCGTCACGAAACAGTCACATTGGTTCTTGTGCAACCCTCCCCACGCCGCTACACTCGCTTAGCTTTCAGGTTAGCTCCCCCTCACTCAGTAAAGACAAAAGAAAATATTTCAGGAGAGGTTAGTTCCCCTTTCTATGACCCTACGAACCTGGTTCCCCTACACGATAGCCGCGTGTTTGACCCTCAGCATGATGTCAGTCGCGGTTGTTGCGCAGAGTGGCGAGACTCGGCAACGCCAAATCGCTTCAACGGATCAAGCCCTAAACCAGATCGCTGCAAATGACGATCTGGTAGTCCTCTCGGTGGCATCGCCTACGGATATCAAGGCTGCATCGATGATGACGCCCACGCTCGCGTCGGCAAGATTTCAACAATTGATGTTAGCGGCGATCGATCAGCGACTCGGCGCTCGTTATTCATGGGGCGCAGAGGGACCTTCGGCGTTCGATTGCTCCGGATTTGTTTGGAGCACGTTCCAGTCGGTGGGCGTCAATTTTGAACGCGGCAGTGCGCGGACGCTTTGGTCACGCTTTGCGGCGGCAACTCCCGAGGAAGAAGTGCAGTTCGGTACTTTGGTTTTCTTCAGCAACCTGCGGCATATCGGGATCGTTGCCGATGCGAATGGTTTCTATCATGCCTCCCGCCACCATGGCGTAGTCTATTCACCTTTCAATGATTACTGGCTGGCCCGCATTGACGGCTTCAGGCGCGTGCCGCTGCCGGCAACTCCCGTGGCCCAATAACAGCCCGAACATTTTCCGCTTTCAATGAAAAACGCCGTCGCTAAAGCCAGCGCCGGCGTTTTCTAGTGTCTGGCTTGATCCTTGGTTCAGCGTTTCGGAACAAACCCTGCCTGGTGATCCTCGTCCGTCGCTTCCCAAACCGCCACAATCTTATCAATCGCGACAAAGCAGGTCCTATCGTCGTTATCTTTCAAAAGCAGCACAGGGCCCTCCACCCGGATCACTTCGCCGCGCAGGCTCGACGCGCTGCCGCAATAGAGATCAACTTTCTTGCCAATGAGTCGAGCCAGTACGTCTTGCATTGATTGTTCCTATCTAGCTGTTGCCGTTGCGAAATGTAATTTTGACGAGCGGCACTACGTCCGGGTCATCCTGCTGCGTTCGTTCGAACTGAATGAGGTCGTAATACGCGCAGCGCTTCGTCGTCGGGAACTCGTGGCAGACGGCAGGACGCGCGTGATAAATCCCGCACTTCCGCGTCTCCGGATTAAGAAATTTGCACGCTTGTCCAAAGATTGGATCGGCCTTGCGTCGTAAGATGCGCTCGTTGTTATAGAGTCGTGTAAACCGCTGCTGGGCCATTTCGAAAGTGACGCCAAAATGCTTTGCCAGGCGGTTAATGTCGCGTTTAGTAACCTGAACGCGGTCGTAGATCGAGCAACAATATGCAGGACACTTGTCGCAGTCGTAGGTTTTTGGAAAAGAGATGGTGGAGGTGCTCATGTTTCCGTCTGTCGCCTTTGCTCCTCGATAGTCGTTGAACTCAACGTCGTTTGGATTTCTTGTATTCGGACACCAACAGCTTCATAAACTCGTCTCGTCTTTCATAAAGACGTTTCGGTTTGCGCGGCTGATGCGTCGCTAAAGCATAAGCCGTAATGATCGGAAGCGCCACTGTTGAATCAACGTAACAAACTACTGCGTCAGGCAGGCGATCCGGATCGACTTTGCCCCAAGAGACGGCTTCGCCGGGGGTGGCGCCCGAGAGTCCGCCGGTGTCAGGGCGCGCATCGGTGATTTGCAGAAAATAATCGTGGCCTCGCTCGTCGATTCCCAGCACTTCCTGGATCTGAGGTTCGGTTTGCAGCAGAAAGTTCTTCGGCGAACCGCCACCCAGAATGAACACTGCTGATAATCCCTTGCGCTTTTTCTTGCTCCTGGAAGTTTCGCTTGCGTTGCGTTTGGCCGCGAGCACGATAGCGGCAGTTTCATTCACGTCGAGCGAGGGATCGAACGCGAGCTTAAATCCCTGGAGCGCTTTTGCCGCCACGTTCATTCCGATCGACGAGTCTCCCGGAGACGAGGTATAGATCGGCACCGCATACTCATACGCCACACCCAGCAAGGATTTTTCTTTCAGGCCCAGGGCTCGTTCGCGTTCATGCACGTAACGGCCGCACCGATAATGAAACTCCGCAGTGGACATCGACTTCTGAAACTCTTCAGCTTCAATAATCTTGCGGAAAAAGGCGTCTGTATCTAACAACACCGAGTAGTCAAAAAAGATGTCGTAGATGCGCACCACTTCTTCTTCACGGAGGACAATGTCTGACGTTTGCGCGTTTCCCTGGTGCATGGAAAGACCAATGCCAAAGTGGGTGTCGTGATAAAGGTTCGCGCCCGTGGAGATGATCCAATCGATAAAGCCCGCTTTGATTAGCGGAATCAACGCGGAAATTCCCAGCCCTGCGGGTGTTAAGGCACCGGTGAGCGAAACACCCACCGTCACCTCGGGTTCGAGCATCTTTTGCGTAAAGAGCCGGCAGGCTTCACGTAGTCGGGCGGCGTTATATGCGAGAAACGCTTCATCGACGAGCTCCGCTACCGTTGTTTTCGCGTGAATTGGCGCCGGGTCAATTTTCTTGCCGCCTAGAAATTTGCTTTTTTTAGTTGCCATAGCGAGGTGTTAATCCGAAATCATCTCTCGGCGTTGGGGGTGTTATCTCCAGCGAAACGAGTCAAACAATTCCGGCAAAGGCAGCCTTTGTAACTTGCCTGTAACTCTTTCAGACGCTGGTCGGTTACCTTGATCGCCGCGCACCAGCAATCCGGAATGCCTTCGCAACTGGCGTTTGCGCCGCAACCAAACTCCTGACCGCAAGCCGCGCACTTCGTTTGCACTAGATTAGGAGATGGTAGTGAGGCAGACATTAGCTTGTAGTTATTTCGTTGCCGTTCTCACCCACGGCTCGCTTCACGCGCAGCCGTCCGATACGCCTTTCGTCAGCTTCCAGAACTTCCACTTCCAGGCCACGAAAAGCCAGTTGCTCACCGGAACGCGGAACCTTTCCCGATTCATTGATCACGAGTCCGGCAATAGTAGTGAAATCGTCAGCTTCGATTTCCATGTCAAACAATCTTTCGATCTTGCCGATTTCAGTCGACCCGAGCACTTCGTAGACGCCACCGCTGCCGGCCACTATCTCCGCTTCATCGCCGCCAATGTCCTCATCTTCGATCTCGCCCACGATCTCTTCGAGAATGTCTTCGACGGTTACGAGCCCCGCAACGCCGCCGTACTCATCTATAACCATGGAAAGTTGCACGTGCGCCTTCTGCATTTCTTCTAATAGTTCAGCGACTGCTTTTGTCTCAGGGACAAAATAAACCGGACGCACCAGGGAGGCGATCGATTCAGGCTCCTGGTCTTCGGCCCAACACTGCAACAGATCGCGGACGTAGATAAACCCTTCGACGTTGTCGATCTGATCGCGATAAACGGGCAAGCGTGAGTACTTCGACTCGATGATGACATCGCGGGCCTCGCGCACGCTCGCGGTCGTGGGGAGGGCCACGATATCTGGTCGCGGCGTCATCACTTCACCCACACTCGTATCGCCAAACTCAAGAATCGAGTGAATTAATTCGCCTTCCTCTTCCTCGAGGATTCCTTCGGCTGCACCGACGTCAATCAAAGCCTGAATATCGTCCGCGGTGTCTTCATCGTCCTCGTCCTCGCCATCCTCTTGCAATTGTTCCTTGCGCCGCCCGCGGTCAAACCAACTGTGAAAGGGATCTGCGGCAAACGCCATCACACGATAAAACGGCCTGATGAGTGGCAGCAGAAACAGGAAGGTCGCTTCCGGATCACGATGCGACAACAAAAGGGGAATCAATTGACGGAATACACCGGCCAGCACCAATCCGGTTGCCAGTCCGAGCAGCACGTAGCGCGTATTGGAAAAAAGTGTGAGCGAGATCGAAGTGATAAGGACCGCAACCGCGACGAGGAGAATCTGAATAGCCGCGGTGAGTGTGAAACTGAAACGCTGACGATTCTCGAGCACCTGCCGCAGAAAGGAGGAGCGGGCGGTGGGATGCTCCTCGGCTTCGCTGATGAGGCGCCTTAATCCCACATCGGTGAGATGGTTAAACGCCATGTCGACTGTGGCAAGCAAAGACAGGACAAAAAGCAGCAGAATCGTTAGCAATATCTCAATTTGCATTTGCTGCTAGATAGTAGTTCCTAAACGCGAGTTTGTCAGTAGTAGGAAAGTCCCCGAGCTGCTCCACAGCAAATAGCAATCACCAAATAAGCTTGTTTGGGGACCAACGAATCATGGTTTAATTCTCACCACGCTTCAGCGTGGTGCTCAATCCGACGCCCGAAATGGAAACCGTTTAAACGGTTTCCTGTCGTTCGAGATTGACCTTCACCGGGCTAAAGCCCGGTGAGAATGGGATGGAATACGACAGGGCTTTCATCAAATCTTAAGCTTTGCACGTAGTTTGAGTTCAAGGCGGTTCATCTCACCCTGATCCGTTTCGTGGTCGTAGCCGCAAAGATGTAACAGGCCGTGCAGGATCAACTGAGCAATCTCTTCATCGAGCGTGATGGAATTCTCCTTAGCCTGGATCGTGGCGCGTTCCAGAGATATGGCGATGTCGCCCAGGTTGCCAGCCACACCACCGGTTTCATCCCCTGCGGGAAACGACAAGACATCAGTCGCTTTGTCGATTCCGCGAAACCGCCGGTTCAATTCCCTGATTTGCCGATCTGAGACAAAGGCGATCGTGGCCTCGTCTGACGGATTGCGAATCTTCGCCAGGGCCTTTTCGCTGAAGGGCCGCCAGCGCTCCGGATCGATGCGAATTTTACGTTGCCGGTTAACTACTTCGATCATGAGTGCGGACTGAAAGCGTGGGCTAAATGTTGCTCTTCTTGGTGTGGTCTTCGTAAGCGCGGATGATCATCTGCACGAGTTTGTGACGCACGACATCCTTCTCAGTGAAGTAAACAAACTCAATCCCCTCAAGATTCGAAAGCACTCGCTCAGCTTCGATCAAACCACTGCGCTTGCCGGCGGGCAGGTCGACCTGGGTGACGTCGCCCGTAATTACTGCTTTCGATCCGAAGCCGATGCGCGTCAGAAACATCTTCATCTGTTCGCTGGTCGTGTTTTGCGCTTCGTCGAGGATGATAAACGCATCAGATAGGGTACGCCCACGCATGAAAGCAAGCGGCGCCACCTCAATCACGCGCTTCTCGAGCAGCCTGGTGACGCGTTCGTAGTCGATCAGATCAAACAAGGCGTCGTACAACGGTCGCAGATAAGGATCTACTTTGTCCTGCAAGTCACCCGGCAGGAAACCTAATTTTTCACCGGCTTCGACCGCGGGTCGCGCGAGCACAATACGATTGACCTGCTTTTGCATTAGCGCCTGGACGGCCATTGCAACTGCCAGATAAGTTTTGCCTGTTCCGGCCACGCCGATGCCAAAGACGACGTCGCGATCCTGGATTGTCTGGATGTATTTCCGCTGGGTTGCAGACTTGGGCGCTACCTGTTTCTTGCCGGCGGGATTGAAGCGCGACTTGGTGTAGTAATCGCGCAAACTAAAAGCGCGATCCTCAGCAATCTGGGCGAATGCCTCGCGTAGTTCGCGATCCGTAAACTGACGTCCCTCCTGAAACAAAGCAGAAAAATCGTCGAGAATACCTTCGGCTGTTTCGACATCTTTGGGATCACCATCGATGGAAACATCTTGTCCGCGCGCATCGATGCGCACGTCGAGCAGGGATTCCAGATACTTGATGTTCTGGTCATGGACACCGAACAGAGTCTCCAGTCCCCGGGGCGGAAGTTCAATCTTTTTCAAGAACTCTCTCTTTCCACTGTAGCTGGATAATGCGGAGGTGATGCTGCGAGAGCATGGGGTAGGATGAGCGACATATGCTTCGGTGGGGACGCTACTATAGCGTTCGCAGGCGTGTCAAATGGCGGCAAAGCTGTATTTTGGTAGTGCTTCGTTAGTATGTTGGTGATTTGGCAGGACAAGCCTAATCGTGACGCACCCACGAGGGGAGCATTGCAAACCCCGGAATGAGCACCATCGCGATCCCAAGCCAAAAATATCGATCATCGTCAACGCCGTATTGAATCAAAACCCAAAAACCAGCGAGCATGATAGTACTTAGAATAGAGTGGACAACGTAAGTAAGAACCTTGTGTCGCTCTTGTGCTTTGCGAACGTCTTCAAAGAGTTTTGAGATACCCAATTAGTGGGAACAAGTTAACAATATCGTCGGAAAAAATAAACGGCGAGCAGGTGTTAACCTTACTCGCCGCTTAGTCCACATTCACTAGGTTGGTTTGCTGGTCGGATCAGGGGCGAACACACACTGCAACCCGTTAACGGAGCACTACCGGGTATTTTGGTCGCCTTGACACCGCAAGGGGGCATCCCTATACTCCGTCACTTGCGCTAGCGGCCAAGTCGCGCACAATAGTTAATAAAATAGTCCGAGATCAAAGAGCCGGACTAAGGATATAGCGGGAGATTTCGATGCCTAATCATAAGTCAGCCGAAAAACGGATGCGCCAGAACGAGAAGCGCAAACAGATTAATCGCAGCAATCGCACGCGCGTACGCTCGTCGATTAAGAAACTGCGTGGAGCGCTCGCTGGAGACGGTGGGGATGTGAAAACACTCTTGCCACAGACTGTTTCAACTATCGATAAAGCGGTGCAGAAAGGTGTGCTGCATAAGAACACTGCGGCTCGTTACAAATCAAGATTGACGACAAACGCGAACCAGACAGCGAGTAAATAGAAAGTCTTCTAATTCGGACTACGCGAGGCGGACCATTAATTGGTTCGCCTCGCTTTTTGTTTGCGGTGATGACGGGGCGGGTTACGACCAATTAAACTGAGGAGCACACGGATGACTCATACATACAACAGCGAGGCAGAAATTCACGAGGTGGTGCAGGGGTTTGAATCCTGCATTACCGGTAAAGACAATTTCAGTCATCAGGATCATCTGGCGGTCGCAGTTTGGTATCTACGCGAGGATGAAGAGCAGGCAGTGAACCTGATGCGCGCGAGTCTGCACCGGTTTTTGGATCACTACGATTGTCGCGCGAACTATCACGAGACGCTGACCCGCTTTTGGATACTGCTGGTTCAAAGAGCGCTCGCTGGCGCATCGCCAAATCTGACGCTGCTCGATGCCACCAACGCCGTCGTAAGCCAGCTTAATGATTCGCGAATAGCTTTTGATTACTACAGTAAGGAACTTGTGGAATCCGCAGCTGCTAAGGAAAGGTGGGTGGAACCGGATCTAAAGCCGCTGTGAGTAGCTTGTAAAAACGAAAGAAAACTAGGCGGCTAACTCGCAAACAAGTATTTCCATCTGCAACCGAGGAGTTGCCTGCGAGGTCTTGATGGCCAGATCAGCGGCCGCAATCAATTTCAGACCATGGGCGATCTTCTCGGCGTCCAGTCGTCTTAGCATCTTGATAAAAGCATCGCGTTTAAGGAAAGGCATGGGGAAAGTTTTAAATACATCGTCGGTCGAACCATGCTTGAGGGCATCCTTTGCCAGTGCGAGCCGGTGAAAGTCGCGGGCTAAAGCTCCAATCAACATCACCGGCTGGGCGTCACTTTCCAGTAGCCGATGCAGAGTTTCCAGTGCGGCCTTGCGGTTCCGACTCATCAGATGATCGCCCAGTTCAAAGTTGGAGAGCTCGCGAGAGCGGCCAATTAAATCTTCGACCAGGGCGAGCGTAATTCGCTTACCTTCGCCGGCCGCCGAAGCGAGTTTGTCGAGTTCCGATTGGAGAGTCTGAACATCCGTACCGACGAGCATGACGAGGTCGGATAAGGCTTCAGGTTCGGCAGTGAGCTTCAATGACTTTAAGCGATCCTTAACCCATTTCATCGCTTCGCCGTCTTTTAAGGCTGGAAATTCCACCACGAGGCAAGAGTCAAACAGCGCTTTCGTTAGCAGGCGGCGCTTATCCAGATCCGAAGTATTAAAAATCATCACACTGGAGGGAGCCGGGTTTTTCAGATAGCGAATCAACACCGCTTCGTCGGCTTCGCGCAGTTTGCCGAAGTCCTTAACTTGCACCACGCGCCGCGTAGACATCATCGGCAGTTGCTCAGCGGCGGCGATGGCACTTTGGGGGTCCCCGTTCAGGAGGCTGAACGTCGATTCGTTGAATTCGCGGATCAGGGTATCCCGCAGGGCGGCGTCGCTGATTTCGCGTACCGACTCATCGCGCAGGTAACCTTCACAACCAATCAGGAGGTAGAGGGATTCGAGTTGATCCTGCCCCAGGGCGCGCTGGAGCTCGACGCGTTTGGCAGTCTTCATTTCCTGGGTCCGGTGTCGACGGCGTTGATGAGCGTAGAAACAATGCTTTCCGCGAAACTGCGCGACATTCTTAGCACGGCTGGATCTTCTTCACTGAAAAAATTGCGCGGGTCATTGGCGAACTCATACTCGCCGCGAAAGACAAAGTTCTG
>JBAPXA010000240.1:0-1591 GCA_049283975.1 Pyrinomonadaceae bacterium
CAGCCGGGGCTCGGCGCCCAGCCAGTACAGGCTGTTGGCCATGATGCAGTATCCGGTCGCGGCGAACCAGATCATCGCGGCCCCCACGAAGCCGGTGAAGGCAAGCCACCACGGCGTCCAGACGAGCACGAGGGTCGAAGCCACCGAGATGTTGATCCCCACGGCAAGGTAGATCCGCCGCTCCAGGTACCAGCGGTCGGTCTGCATGAAGTACCACTTGCCCCGGGTCTTGGCCTGGTCCCCCAGCATCGGGGTGAAGCCCAGGCGGGCCAGCAGGTTTCCGATAACGCAGAAGCCGGTCAAGGCGACCATCACCGAGGCCGCCCCGGTGGCGATGATCAGAAAGACCCACTCCGGCCGCACCACCGCCGCGAGCGTGGTGCCGGTGAGCAGGACTACCCCGGCGATGAGCCAGACGGTTCGCTCGATGTACCACCGGTGGGTGGGCACGATGTAGACGCCCGTACGGAGTGCCATGGGGCAACGATATCGCGGCGGAGCATGGTGCGCCAGCGTTCTCCGGAGCTTTCACCCCTCTTTCTGGAGACCTTCACGACCCGACCACGAAAATGAACGCGAGCTCGCGAGGCGCCGGTCGGCGCCCCGGAGCCCCCGACGACGGGCTCCTGCCCGCCGCCAGTCCATCTCCCGGAATGGGCCGGAGGACGTGATGCCATCCCCCCTGTTTCACCCGCTGGCCGGAGGCGAAACCCTCGGCCGGCAGCTCGAGGACCGTGGCGTTTCCCGCCGTGAATTTCTCGATTTCTGCGGCAAGATGGCGCTGGTGCTCGGCCTGGGAGAAGCGGCCGGGGCACGGGTCGCGCACGCGCTCCAGAACGTCAAACGGCCGAGCGTCATCTGGATCCAGCTGCAGGAATGCACCGGATGCGTGGAGAGTCTGCTCCGCACCGCCGAGCCGACCATCGGCAATCTCGTGCTGGATCTGGTGTCGCTGGACTATTCACACACCCTCATGGCCGCGGCAGGGCATCAATCCGAAGCGGCCCTGGCCACCGCCATGAAGGAAAATGCGGGCGCGTACATCCTGGTGGTGACGGGGAGTGTGCCGCTCGCGGAGAACGGGATCTACACCACGATCGGCGGCCGCACCGCAAAGGCGGTCCTCGAAGAGGCGGCCCAAGGAGCCGCGGCGGTCGTGGCGGTCGGGGCCTGTGCGCACTGGGGCAGCGTGCAGGCTGCCCGACCGAATCCCACCGGTGCGGTCGGAGTCGCGGATGTCATCAAGGACCGGCCGGTGATCAACATCGCGGGCTGCCCGCCGATCGGCGACGTGATCACCGCGACCATCGCCCACTACTTGACGTTCGGGCGCCTGCCGGCCACCGACAGCGAGGGACGGCCGCTCTTCGCTTACGGCGCGCGCATTCACGATCAGTGTCCGCGACGCGCCAACTTCGACGCGGGGCAGTTCGTGGAGGTCTTCGACGACGAGGCGGCCCGCCGAGGGTGGTGCCTGTACCACGTCGGATGCAAAGGCCCCGCCACGTTCTCCCCGTGCCCGATCTTCCAGTGGAACGGCGGCACCGACTGGCCCATCGGCGCCGGGCACCCGTGTATCGGCTGCACCGAG
>JBAPXA010000241.1:0-4969 GCA_049283975.1 Pyrinomonadaceae bacterium
CGTGCCATGCCGCCAGGAGGGCTGCTGCGCCGCGAGCTCCACCACGCGGTGATCGAGCAGAGGCACCCGCGCCTCCAGCGCGACCGCCATGCTCGCGCGATCGACCTTCGTCAAAATGTCTTCAGCAAGATAGAGCTGGGTGTCGAGATTCTGCATGCGCTCGAGCAAGGTTTCCGCATCACATTCCGAAACCATCCGGCGCGCGTCGCGGTAGATGTCTCCATCGCTCGTCGCTAAGGCATCCGTAGTCAACAACTCCTCCTGCTGTTCGGGAGTGAAGGAACCAAACCAAACGTGATGACGGGTCACCAGATCGTACTTCGTCCCAGTGACAAAACGCACAGCCTTGTAATCGAGCGAAAGGTTTTTTGTTTTGACTGGCAGCCAGTGAACCAGCGGCTCAATCAAGCCGCGTTTCAAAAGCGCGGGCAGCCTTGTGTAGATTTCCGCCCAATGATGACCACGGTACATTTGATAGCCAGCAAACAGCTCGTCGCCACCATCGCCTCCGAGCGCGACGGTGACATGCTTGCGCGTGAACCGCGAAAGTAAATAGGTGGGCACGAGGGAAGGATCGCTAAAAGGTTCATCCATCCACGAGCCGATCTCGCCAATCAGGTTGGCGGCGAGGTTTGAACTGAGACGTTCTTCGTGATGATCTGTCCCCAGATACTTCGCGACACTACGAGCATAGGACGACTCATCAAACGACGACTCTGAAAATGAGATCGAAAACGTCTTCACCGGTTCTGAAGACGCGCGCACTGCAAAAGCCGCTACCGCCGACGAATCAACACCGCCAGAGAGCAACACGCCTAGCGGCACGTCTGATACGAGACGCATGCGCACTGATTCAGCGAGTAACTCTTCGAGGCGTTTAGCGGCTTCCGCTTCATCGGGCACCGGTTGCTTCGTACGGTAGCTCAAACACCAATACGGCTCGACTGCGGCGTGTCCTGCTTCCAGCGTCAGGGTGTGAGCCGCCGGAAGCTTATTAATGCCTTCGTAAATTGAAAGTGGAGCTGGTATGTAATCAAACGAGAGGTATTGACGCAGTGCGTTCAGGTTCAAACCTGGACGAACGTCGGGATGGGCCAACAGTACTTTTGGCTCCGAAGCAAATAGTAGTTGGTTGCCAAAGGTTCCCCAGTAAAGCGGCTTCTCTCCAAAACGGTCGCGCGCAATGAAGAGCCTCTGCTGCGTGGCATCCCAAAGGGCAAAAGCAAACATCCCGTTAAGATGTTGCACCATGTTCTTGCCATGCTCTTCATAAAGGTGCGGCAAGACTTCGGTGTCCGAAGCGCTGCGGAACGAGTGGCCGCGACTCTCGAGGCCGGCGCGCAATTCACGGTAGTTGTAGATTTCGCCGTTTAGGACAACGGCAACGGAGTGGTCTTCATTGAAAGCGGGTTGTTCGCCGGTGACGAGATCGATGATGGCGAGCCGGCGCATGCCCAGGGCAACGCCAGTGGAAACCAGCAACCCTTCGGCGTCAGGACCGCGATGCACCATGCGCTCGCACATCGAGTGGAGCAATTGCTTTGCGCCTTCGGGAGGCGGGGTGCGCGCATCAAGATTTGCCCAACCGGTAATTCCGCACATCGTGAATCGTGAATCGGAAATCGTGAATCGGAAATCGTCAGGAACGCTCAGTCAGGAAGGGTGGTTTACCCCCGCTGGTTGAGTTTATTCAACCATTGGCGGCGGCAAGCCGGCCTTCCTGACTGCGCATACCTTCCGCATGTCAATTATCAATCGCCGAATCCCAGCCGCTCCCTTACCGCGTAAATCGCTTTCGATTGCGACTCGTGATAAGTCCGCACCAGCATCTCTGCCAGCAGGCCCATCAAGAGAAATTGAATCCCCACGGCAAACATCACGATTGCCAAAATCGGCAGCGGAGTCTGCACGAAGTCTGCCTTGTGAAATAGTTTTAGAAACAGCGCATACAGCCCCGCGAGGATCGAGATCAGAAACGCCAGCATGCCAAACGAACCAAACACATAGATCGGTTTGGTTTGATATGAAGCCATGAACTTGATTGTCATTAAATCGAAAACGACTTTGATGGTCCGCGAAAGGCCGTACTTGCTCTTACCCATCGTGCGCGCATGATGCTCTACCGGAATCTCCGCGACTCGCGCTCCAGCCCAGGAAGCGTAGATCGGAATAAAGCGGTGCATCTCACCGTAAAGCTTCACGTCCTGCAAAGATTCGCGCCGGTACGCCTTCAACGAGCAGCCGTAGTCGTGCAGTGGCACTCCGCCAATCCAGGAGATCAAACGGTTGGCAAGCATTGAGGGGATCTTGCGAGTTAGCAATTTGTCCTGACGATTCTTACGCCAACCTGAAACCACGTCGTAGCCTTGCTCGAGCTTCTCCAGCAAGCGCACGATGTCTGCGGGATCGTTTTGCAGGTCCGCATCCATTGGTATCAGCACCTGGCCCCGCGCGGCGTCAATGCCCGCGGCCATTGCGGCCGTTTGTCCGTAATTTCGCTTCAGGGCAACGACGCGTACGCGATCGTCCTGCGCCGCCATCTCACGCAGAACTTTCAGGCTGTTGTCAGTTGAACCGTCATCGACAAAAACAATCTCTGCGGAACGTCCGAGCTTGCTGAGCGCTTCATCGAGTTTCGCGTGCAGCGGAGGCAGGTTAGGTTCTTCGTTATAGACCGGAAGAAAGACGGATATCTCCGGTCCTATCTCCGCAGCGGTTGGCATGCGCAACGTGTCACCTGTTAATAAGTCGTCGTCGTAAAGCTTCATTAGTTGTTCGCCTGGACTAGTCGCTGCGTCGGGCAACACAGATGATGGAAACGCCAAAAGGAAAGTTAAGGTAACGAAGCAGTGATGCTTCGGTACCAAACAAGCTGCCTAGGACACCATTGAGGCCGCCGATGGTCAAATTGTTTTCTGAAGCGGGACGAAAACCCGTGATCCGCATTAAGATCCGGCCGAGCAGAATCGGGAAAAAGAAAGTGATGTTTGCGTAAGTTGCCCGCTCGAGTTGGAAGCCGGCTGACTGCAATGCATCTTTAATCCCACTCAAGGTGTAACGGCGCCGGTGATTGCTGATGTCATCCTGCACCCCCCAGAGGAACATGAACGCGGGCACAAAGATCAGCGCGCGTCCCTGTGGACGCAAGACTCGCCGCATCTCTTTAAGGCCACTGAGATCGTCATCCAGGTGTTCCACGACATCGAGAGCGGTCACTAGGTCGAACTGAGTGTCATCGTAAGGCAACTGCTCTGCTGCCCCTTGCCGTACCTGATCAAGTCCACGGGCCCGGCAAAACGTGAGGGCTTCAGCCGAAACATCAACCCCCTGCGCTGCGCCAAACTCCGCCAATATCTCCAGGTTTGCTCCGGTGCCGCAGCCAATGTCGAGGATTTGCGGTCTGGTTTGCTTAAGCTCAGCGACTATGCGCGCGACGAAGCTCTTGAGAATTTTCCGCCTGCCGACAAACCACCAGTGACTCTCCTCGACCTCGTACATGATCGAGTAAGTGTGCTGTTGCATTTCCCGCGGCAGGGGTTCGGAAATGATGTTTGCTTGGCTGGCCATGGAGTTCAACTTGCCCGCGGGCCGCGCGGGTAACGTCGCATTGTAGAACAAATTGACAGGCAGGGGAGAACCGACGTTTTTTGCAAGGAAAAGTGGCAGTTAGTGACTCTTAGCCAAATTACCGCCAAGTCGCCAAGATACGCCAAGGACGCGAACATCAACTTGCATTGGAAGAGCCGAACCCAGATTGAAATGATTCTTGGTGTACTTGGCGAGTCTTGGCGCCTTGGCGGTAAATGCTTTCCTAAGTCGGCGACTTATCCCGGAACCAATCGACGAAGCGCCGGATGCCATCTTCAATCTGCGTCTGGGGGTTATAGCCAAGCAGCCGTCGCGCTTTGCTGATGTCGGCAAATGTCTGGGGGACGTCCCCAGGCTGCATTGGCTGCCGGTCGATCGCGGCTTGCAAGTCGAGCTCTTTCTCGAGCAAGCCAATCAACTCGCGTAACTCAACTGTCCGCGACTCGCCCAGGTTGATCACTTCGTAGTTACTGCCCTCGTAATCAATCGCCGCACGTACTCCAGCGATGATGTCATCGATGTAGGTGTAATCGCGCCGCGTCGTGCCGTCACCAAACACCGGCAAGGGTTTTCCTTTCGTGATCAACTGCGCAAACTTGTGAATTGCTAAATCCGGGCGTTGCCGCGCGCCGTACACCGTAAAGAAACGCAGACAAATGCAACGCAGGCCGTAGAGATGTGAGTAAGTGTGACAGAGTAGTTCACCCGCGGCTTTGGTAGCAGCGTAGGGTGAAATGGGATTGAAGATTGGATCGCTTTCACTGAACGGTACCTTCTCGTTAACTCCATAGACAGATGAGGAAGATCCAAAAACGAACTGCGGCACCTGGTGCTGGCGCGCCAGTTCAAGCAAATTCATCGTGCCGTTGATGTTGGTTTCGACGTAGAGCTGTGGCTCACCTAGCGAAGGGCGGACTCCGGCGCGCGCGGCGAGGTGCACGATGCAATCAAACTTCTGTTCAGCAAAGATCTTGGCAAGACTCGCCTGGTCGCGAATATCGGCAACGAAGAGTTTGTAAGCAGGATTTTGTTGCTGAGCTCGAATGTTCTCTCGTTTGATCTCAGGAGCGTAAAAGTCGTTGAAGTCATCAACGACTGTCACTCGCCACTCACCTTCGCCTAGCAAATGATCAACGAGATGTGAGCCGATGAAGCCGGCACCGCCAGTAACTAAAATGCTTCGCATGGGTCCTATTGCTTTTGAGTTTTTCTGTGCTTTGAACTTTGTACTTTGAGCTTTGTTTTGAGTAGGGTGTATTGAATTCTTCCAGCATGTGTCGGAAAGAACGAAGTACAAAGTACTAAGCTCAAAGCTCGTTTTTCATTTAGTAGCATATATCCAGAGATGCCAACCCCAACGGTCGGCCAATCGCGACTCCAA
>JBAPXA010000242.1:0-12987 GCA_049283975.1 Pyrinomonadaceae bacterium
GGAAGAGGGAAAAAGGGGAAAGGGGGAATGGATCTCTGAAAGAAGTCTCGCTTCCCGCCCTTCTCCGCTTCCCCTTTTCCCCTTCTCCCCTTTTCCTGAAACTGTTGAGGCCCGGATGCGCTCTCCCCTTCGCATCCGGGCCTCTACCGTGGCCACTCACTTCACAAAAGCTCTGTCAGTGACCAAGCTTGAATCGCAACTGCAGTCGTTAATAGCGACCGTTCTTGTCACGAATCTTATAGGTGTATATTGCAGCACCTGCACCACCGGTGATCGCGCCGATAATTGCGCCTTTCTTGCCACCGATTAGGCCACCTAGGACGGCACCACCCACCGCGCCCCCCGCGGTGGTGATTTTGTCCCGATGCTTGTCCCAAATGGAGCGGTCATCTTCATAGATATACTGGTCATTGCGATAACGGCCATTATCATAGCGGTCGTCGTAGCGCGTCTGAGCGGCTCTGCGATAAGAGCGACGGTCGCGCGTTTGCGCTCCGGCAGGCACAGCCGCGATGCTCAAAACAATCAGTGTCATCAAAGTTGCGATAAATTTTTTCATCTTGTTCCCTCCGCCGGTTCTGCCGACGTCTTCCACATTGGCAACGACTGTGCCAACAATCCACCTTGGCAAAAACCCGCTGATTTTACTTATCAAATGGCAACTAGGCGCGATCGTCTAACGAGAAACAACAATTTGGGTGAGCAGATCGTGCGGTTAATTAACGGTTTGGGATGAAAAAAAAGGCTCGCTGACGCGAGCCTCTTCGTTGGTCTTTGGTATTTGGTCTTGGGTTTTTGTTTTCTGTATTGTGGCTTGGATGATGAGTGAATCTTACAGCCTACGGTCAAAGATCAAAGACCAAAGATCTAAGACCGTTTTTCTTAGTGCGACGCCGAGCGCGCATGCACCAGCCGTCGCATACGATCTGCAAACAAGACATCAATTTTCTGCGGCTCAATCAGCGCGGTCACCTCGCCCTGGCCAAATGTGGGGTGCATCATGGTCTGACCGGTGCGATAAGCGCGCGTTTGGTCGTAAGGGGCACCGGGGTCGACTTTGCGTCGTGTCCCGGTGGCAGCGCCGCTCTTGAAGCTGCCAACAGTTCCGCATTTAGGACACGTAACCCGCGAAATCTTGCCCCGCTTGGTTAGAGAAGCGATTACGTGGCCACGTTCCTCGCCACACTTCACACAAAGCTTTTCGACACGATCACCCACCACAAATGCTGGTTTCTCCGGGGTTTCGTCAACGGTAACTTTTTGCTTATTCACGATGTACTCCTTTATTGCTACTTGTAGCGATAGGTTATGCGACCCCTCGTCAAATCATAGGGCGACATTTCAACGCTTACGCGATCGCCCACCAGGATTCGAATCCGGTTCTTCCGCATCTTGCCGGAGATGACAGCCAAGACCACGTGATCAGTGTTCTCCAGCTGCACTTTGAAAAATGCGTTCGGCTGCTTGTCGATGATGGTGCCTTCAGCCGGAATCAAATCGTCTTTAGCCAATCAGTTTCTCCTTAAAAGTTCCGAGTTTCGAGTTCCGAGTTCCGAGTTTCGAGTCGAGGTTCCGAATCCAACCCGCACTTGGAACTCGAAACCCGAAACCCGAAACTTGTATCTTACCGGCTCGCGCGGCGCGGCCGAAACGAACGTGTAAACACACCCGACGACACACTGGCACCACGTCTGTTGCCATTGGTCGAGCGCGAGGGAATGCTGGTTTGGTGATGCGTGCCGCCAAAACCCGGCAGTACCACTCGCTTAACACTCTCACCAGTTAGTCGCTCAATCGCGCGCATCGATAACTCGTCGACTGGGGTCACAATTGTGATCGCCCGGCCCTGGTTCCCGGCTCGGCCTGTACGGCCAATCCGGTGCACGTAGTCTTCAGGCGCCGAAGGTACGTCGTAGTTGATCACATGTGACACGAGGTCAACGTCCAGCCCGCGGGCCGCGATATCAGTTGCGACCAGAACCCGCGTCCGTCCATCACGAAAACCACGCAATGCCGACTCGCGCTGCGACTGAGTTCGATCGGCGTGAATGCGATTGACGCTGTGATCCCGCGCCGACAGGATATGCGAAAGCCGTTCAGCGCCGCGTCGCGTGCGCGTGAACACCAGAACCCGCTCAAAACGTTCCCGCTCCAGCAAGTCCAGTAACAACGCTGTCTTTGACTCTTGCGCCACCGGATAGGCTGTTTGCTCGACCATCGCCGCGGGTTTACCGCGTTGAGTGACTTCAATCAGTTTCGGGCTGTTTAGAGTCGAACGCGCCAGGCTCTCAATCTCGGCCGACATCGTCGCCGAGAAAAGCAGTGTCTGTCGCTTTTCCGGAACGAGCGCCAGGACCCGGCGAATCGCCGGCAAGAATCCCATGTCCAGCATGCGATCCGCTTCGTCCAAAACCAGGACTTCGATAGCGGAAAGATTCACTGAACCACGTTCAACCAAATCCAGGAGCCGTCCGGGAGTGGCGATAATCACCGCCGGGTTGCGACGGAGTTCATCCATTTGTCGTGACATGCTGGCGCCGCCGATCAGCGTAACGCTGCGATTGGCTTTAGCCGCATTCAGCTCGACGTAATTCTTTTCAATTTGCGCAGCCAGTTCACGCGTTGGTGCCAGAACAAGCACGCGCGCTTTCCCTGACGCTTTAGAAGTTGACTTACGACGTGTGGCCGCGATTGCAGGACCGGCCTCAGTTATCCTTTGAATAATGGGAAGCAAGAAAGCGGCAGTTTTGCCAGTGCCGGTTTCGGCACAACCAATCAAATCCTGTCCGCTAAGAACAACAGGAATCGCCTGTTGTTGAATCAATGTTGGTTCGGTATACCCGAGAGACTCGCAGCTCCGCACCTGTGCGGGCGCAAGCCCCAGTTGAGAAAAATTCATAAACTCCTTTTGCGCAAACGCTACAGTCAAATTCTGAGGTGCGCATCTTCTTTACAATTGGCAGGACGCATTCAGCGTCCAACTTAAATTTCATTCGCGATCAGGGCAGACGAGAACCGCAAAGCGGGCCGTCGAATGCCGCTCGACTTTTGTCGGGACGCGAGTGTTTGAGATTTACGGCAAGTCCGTAAGGCGGTTTGCCTGTGAAGCTTTGGAAAGCAACTGAGCTGCTCGCCTTACGGATGCTACCGTTAGAAAGAACGATCCGGCGTTGCCGTATTACCAGCGGGGCTCGCGATTTCCGCCACCACCACCGCCATAACCGCCACCGCCGCCGCGGTTGCCGCCGTAGCCGCCACCACCGCCGCGATTACCGCCGTAACCACCACGTCCACCACCCCCGCCACGGTTCTCGCGCGGCTTGGCTTCGTTAACCGTCAGACTGCGACCGTTGACTTCCTTACCATGGAACTGAGCAATAGCAGCTTCGCCTTCTTCCTTGCTGGCCATTTCCACGAAGCCAAAGCCACGCGAACGACCAGTGTCGCGGTCTTCCACGACGCTCGCGGATTCAACTGTGCCGGCTGCAGCAAAAAGCTCCTGCAGATCCTGGCTGGAAGTTGAAAACGAGAGATTTCCTACATAAAGTTTCATTGTCATTAAATGTACCTGCCCCCGAAAGGGAATAAAGAGAAGCTGCGAATCGGATTTGCTTCGGTCGAACGGTAGGAGCGAAGGGCCGGTTTTCGAATGCTCTAGGAGCGGCTTCTGAAGTTGAAATCAGCCTGCTCTCGAACCATCCAAAAACGCCAGCGCCAAAACCTTTACGCGCGGGGCGCATCACCGTCGATGCGCGAGAGAAGGATTAACCGTGCGCAACTATGCACTATTAAGGGGGATCTAGCAAGTCTACGGCGACCGGGGTATGGCGATTGCCATTGGTTGCTTGCCGGTTGATAATCGTAGGTCAGGTTCCTAAAGGCTCATCAAGGCAATTTGAACAGCAAAATGGCTGATATGCTCAGATTCACGTTGACTATTCTGGCGCTCGTGGCTAGCCAATCCCTCTGCGTCAACGCCCAGACGAAAAGGCCCAAGCAAGCAAAACCGGTCAACGAGCTCGCCCAACTCCGGGAACAGTACATCAATGCAACCAAAGACTATAAGACTAGTCTGGGACAGTTATTGGCAACGTATGAACGCGATGTTGCGAGGGCGGAAGCGCAACTGACACAGTCTCAAGCTCTTTTTGCCCAGGGTCTAATCGCGAAAATCGAGCTGAATAAAAGCGAGGGTGCTCTGGCGGCGGCGAAAAACAAGGTCGCGGAAACTAACCAATTGATATCTAACGCCGATACTCAAATTGCGCAAACCCTCCTTGAAGCCCAAGCGGAAGCTCAACTCGCAAGAACTCGACTCGCCAAAGGCGGCACCATCCAGACCACCTCCTATATCCGTTATGCCGGCGCCGGTAGCTGGTTGTTGTCGGAGTCCTGGAAGGTGCAGCGTTTTTTTGAAGACACATTCAAAAGGCAATTACCGATTGCGGTTTTCGGCCAAGGGGCAATTCACGATCGCTGGCGTCTTGACCATCGCAACTCGATGGACATTTCGCTGCATCCCGACGGACCTGAAGGTCAGGCACTTCTCGGCTTCCTGCGGAGCAATGGAATTCCCTTCCTTGCCTTCCGCGGCGCGATACCCGGCACTGCTACTGGTCCTCACATCCATATCGGCCGACCATCACATCGATATTGACGGGGAAACGGGGAACGGAAAAGGGGGAAACAGGAAAACCGGTTTCCCTCTTTCCCTCTTTGCCCTTTTCACCTTTTCTCTCTTTCCCCACTTCCCCTTTCCATCTTCCCTATTCCCCTGTTAGCGAATAAGCCCGTAGTTGATTGTCCTTGGCGATATAGAGCAGGTTCACTATCTCGTCGCTAATAAACCGCTCGTCAAGATCACTAATGCGCATCGCACGATCGGATACGCCGGTGTTCACGTTGACTCCAACTAAACCATTGCCCTTCGGCAGCTCGGTGTAGAAATACATCCATTGACCCCTGAGTGTGGCAAGTCGGCGACGACGCCATAAGAAGCGCGACAAGCGTTCGAGTTGCGTTGCCGGATCGAGGCGATCGAGCAAGCGTTCTTCAACGTCGACGGAAGGCCGTGGCAGGCTGGGCGCCGAACGCGTCGAGGAAAGTTGCCGAGCACGGGAAAGAACTCCGAGGGGCGAGAATCTTTCACTGACATAGTCGCGCGTATAGTCAGTTGCCAGGCTGGTCAAGTTTGGTAGTGCGGCGCGCGCAGTCAACCCAGACCAACGGAACGAGCTCAAAGCACTCAAGGTTCTCACCCCACTAAACGCGGCCGAAGCGGTTCCGCCATACCGAAAATAAAGCGCGGCCGCGCGGGCCGCAATGCCGGCCACCGTTCTGAATACTCCGCGTCCTGGAGGATTATGCGTGGTGCGCCAGAGCGCCTTGCCACCGGCAATGTCGAAAGCCGCAATCTGATTCTTTCCGCCTACGACTGCTTCTCCGCGTTCATTGAGAATAACGAAAGCGGCACGCTCAACGTGATGCGATAATTTACTGCGACGCTTTCCGTTGTTTGCGTCTATCACAATCAGATCATCCCGATCGACCACAACAATGGTTGCTGGATCCGGTAGCACCATGTTGGTGATGCCCTTATCCGCGCCCTTGTAACGCCAGAGAACTTTTCCAGTTGCTGAGTCGATCGCGCTGACACCATAGGAGCCTCGTTCGACAGTATCGCCGTCATGCAGGCGCGTGAACTGCCCGCCCGTACGGACGAAGAGGACATTGCGTGCCAGGATCATTTCCGGCGTCACACCCAGGTCTTTAGCTTCCCAAATCTCTTCACCGCTTGAACGGGAAATAGAGCGCACCTTCCCGCGCCCGGAAACGTAGACTGCCCGTTCGTCCGCTGTCGCGTCAGCTTCGGTGAGCGCGAGACCCTCTTCATTGACGCGAAACTTTTCTCGCTGGCGCTCTTTGCCCGTCAATGCCTCAAGCGAAGTTAGGCCTTCGTAAAATAGATAAAGGCGATCATCAAGGAAGAGTGGCGGACGATAATTGTCGAGCGTGAACGGTACATCGTCGTCCTCGCTCCAACGTGCGGGCATCATTTCGACTTCACTTTCCAGCTCGCGCTTCCATAACTCTCGACCATCATTTACTGCAAATACATAAACAACTGGCTTTCGCTTGCGACCTTCACTACTCTTTCCGCGGGCGTCGCGGGCGAACACAACCGCCAACAGCTGGGCATTCGGTTCCAGGGCCATCTGCATTACTGACCCACGCACTTTATCGCTACGCCATAAGGTGGCGCCGCTGATTAAATCGATAGCCTCAAGCCGCGTTCGCTTGCCGTCCTCCAGGGTTACGAGTACCAGGTCAGCTCCCGGCACCGGGGCAACATCGGTCTCATCCAAACGGGCATTCTTGCGTCTCCACAAAACATCACCCGATTCGCCATCAATCGCATAGAGTGATTTTTCCGTGCCCGCCAGTAACACTCCAAGTTCGGTCGACTGGTAGAAACGCACCCGTCCGTCGAGCTTGCTGGACCAGCGCAACTCTCCGTATGTGTTGTGAGGAAAACCACAGAGGAGGAAAATTAGGACCAGACCGGCCAGGGCCTGTTTTGCTGGCAGGGAAACTTTGATAACCCAATGGAAATGTTTCATTTCTGCACCCCTTGGTCGAGTTGAACGAGGGGAATTATAGAAGCCGCCTATGGTAGTCACAATCACCGTGACCGCGACTTGCCGCCTTCCGTTCGGTAAGGCTGGCCTTACCGAAAAAATGGTTTTGATTATTCAGGGCGAGGCTCAGCCTCGGGCTGAGGAAAGAAGCGTCGGCCCGGTAAGGTAAACCTTACCGCCCGGAGGGCGGCAGAGCCGCGAGCGAGTCCTCAACTATACCAGTTCCTCTGAATGACCCCGCATCTTCCGCATCTGGTGTGATTATGGATTCAAAGAGCCTAGCGTGGCGTTGTGACTTTTGAGGCAAAATGATTCTCCTGAAGCGTGGTAAAGGGCCCACCAGACATCAGGTCCAGGACGGGCAATCGAGGATAGGAACTAATTTAACATCGGCCTTGTGCTAAGATATTTCCGGTCTGAACCCTGTCTCGGTTACGCACGCCAGTGCGCGAACTAACACATCGAGCCTAAATCCAATTTAAGAGGTGGAAATGCCGGAGCTTCGTGGTGTTCAAGCAACTGATGAGGTCAAAGAGGAGTGGACCTACGCCTACAAACTGTACAAAGCCGCCCCCGGTGATCGCAATCCCAAGAACGATCGCGCCAAGCGCATTGATTACGTGGCGGAGAAAATGAATCTGACGCACAAGCAGGCCAAGCGACGCGTCAGAAACTACGAATCGTGGCAGCGCAATATCAAGAAGCGCCTGGTAGAGCCATAAAGCGCACCGTTGTCATGATGATCGGTTTTGCCTCCCACCAACAACGTTCACTCTGCGGTGCCCCGCCAGAGCAATGAGTGAACCTGATTCCATCTCCGTAGTCCTTTACGATGGAGTCTGCGGTCTCTGTAATCGTCTTAATCAATTTCTCCTGAAGCGTGACCGCCACGATCGCTTCCGTTTTGCTTCATTGCAAAGCGACGTTGCCGCACAATTACTGCAACGTCATGGCACTGATGCAGTGGATCTCGACACGGTTTACGTGGTGGTTGACTACGGCAAGCCTGGCGAAAAATTATTGTCGCGCTCGGATGCCATCATGCATGTGTTGCAGCGCCTGGGCGGCATCTGGGCGTTCGCTGCCGCAGGAAAGGTCCTACCCAAACCACTTCGCGACGCTTGCTACAAAGTAGTAGCTGCCAACCGTTATCGTGTTTTTGGAAAGTATGACGTCTGCCTGATGCCGGACGAGAGATACAAGAATAAGTTTCTCTGAAACGGCCTTGGGCCTTTGGTCTTGGGTCTTTGAACTTGGTACTTCGCTTGACGAGTCTGCGGGCGAAAAGAGATCAGACCAAGACCAAAAACCAAAGATCAAAGGCCGCTTTATCCTAGACCTTCACCAGTTGCTTTCCGAGATTTTCGCCGGCAAACAACCCGAGAAAGGCACGCGGTGTGTTTTCAAAACCTTCGATAACGTTCTCGACGTATTTCAACTTACCTTCAGCCAACCACTTGCCGAGTGCCATTACACCCTCGGCAAAGCGAGGCGCGTAGTCAGTCACGATAAAACCCTTCATCATCGCGCTCTTGATCAGCAGCAGCGGCTGCGGGCGTAAGCCAACATCCATCCGCTCGAGGTTGTACATTGAGATCTGTCCGCATAACGAGATACGCGCGCCTTTATTGATCTGTAGCAGCACCTCGTCTGAAATTTCTCCACCCACATTATCGAAATAGACATCAATCCCTTTGGGACAAGCCGTGGTTAACGCTTCTCTGACATTCGCAGTTTTGTAATTGATTGCCGCGTCCACGTGAAGCTCGTTCAGCAAATAAGCATTCTTTTCGTCACTTCCTGCGATTCCGACGACGCTACATCCTTTCATCCTGGCAAGCTGACAAACCGTCGTGCCTACTGCGCCGGCCGCACCGGACACGACTACCGTTTCGCCAGCCTGCGGATTACAAATCTCGAGCAAACCAAAGTAAGCAGTGAGGCCGGGGATTCCTAAAACTCCGAGCGCGGTCGTAATAGGGGCCAGCTTCGGATCAACCTTGCGCAGCTCTTCTGCTTTCGCGGTGGAAAGCAGACGCCATCCCAACATTCCCGTGACAATGTCTCCCGCTTGAAAATTCGCTGCGCGCGAATCGACGACTTCTCCCAAGATGCCGCCGGTAATCACTTCATTGAGAGCAAACGGCGGCACATACGATTTGCGATCATTCATGCGACTGCGCATGTAGGGATCAACCGAAAGATAAAGCGTTCGCAGCAACACCTCCCCTTCTTTCGGCTCCGGCGTTGCGGTGTCTTCAATGCGAAAGTTGTCGGTGGTAGCCATGCCAGCCGGACGGCTGTGCAGAAGAATCTGTCTGTTTTGCATGAGGTGATGATACACCGGCTCATCGAACGCACAGGGGTAATGCAGGCTTTAGCTAATTCTCAGTGCCGAGGGTTAAGTGCAGTCCGGAAGCGTGGCTTGCCCGCGCTCTTGGCAAGTTGCAGTTCGGAAGGTTATTGCAGTCTCAGCTAATTGCAGGCAGGAAGAGCCGCTTGCGGCCGCCCTGGCAAAAGCGCGTCCCACTCAAAGTAAGAACGCCGACCCTCGAAAGGATCGGCGTGATCTAAATTCTCCATCCTGCACTAGGAACTCGGTTTTGGACTCGGAGTTATCTCAGGTGACGGACTCGGCGCTGGGCTCGGCGTCATCTCCGGTGAAGGACTCGGCGCTGGACTGGGCGTCATCTCCGGCGACGGGCTCGGTGCTGGACTCGGAGTCATCTCCGGTGATGGACTGGGTGCTGGGCTCGGCATCATCTCCGGTGACGGACTCGCTATTGGTTCCGGGGTTGGGGTCTTACAAGCCTCGAGACAAGCGTCATACGCTTTTTTGCATTCAATCAAATTGGCGCCTGGAGCTTGTCTGCATTGATTGTGGGCCTTCTTGCAGGCCTTCTCGCAATCACTTTGCTGCGTCTCCTGACCGCCACGCGCGGGAGAAAACGCAACCACAGTGGCAATCCCTAAAGCGAAAATCAAAACTGCAAGGAAACTGATCCTTTTGTTCACTTTGATACCCTCCTTGATCGGCGTGACCTGCCCTAGGGCAAATAACCAATCTGTCTAAGAATCGAGAAGGGGGCTTACTAGCGATCCGGTTTCGATTACTAACAGGGGTTACTTTTCTTGCAGGGTATTGGGGTAACGGGAAATCGTTCGCAAATCACACCTATCCTACTCGTGTTCCCAACACGAATGTCGACCAGCCCGCAAATATCGAAGTAATGCAAAGAAACTATATTGAGCAGAAGCCTTATGCGAAATCTGCAACAAGAAAGTCTCAGGTTTCAGGTCTCAAGTTTCGGGACCTGAGACCTGAGACTTGAGACTCGAAACCTGACACTTGAGCCAGTTAATTAGCCGAGCGCTCGCATCATTAAGATCAAACCAACCACACCCGGCGAAAGCGTGAAGGACCATTCCACGAGAGGACTGGTTCTCTTAAAGACGCGGCGAAAAAAGACCATGCCGCTCTTCCATCCATCCTGCTGATACAAAGGAAGCAGGTTTGCAATGCCGAGGACTAGATTCAGAGTGCCAAAGAATGTTCCCCAGGCTATCGCGGCGAGAATCAGATTCACTGCGATGCCTGCAAGGAGGACAAACAACTGTTGCGAGAGCGCCCGCTTTTGCAAACCTGACATGTCCATGCGGATGTAGGCGCCGAGGGGCAAGAGATGCAGTTGGTAATCAACGCCCTTAACACAAAGGCCAAAAAGCTTCGGTCCCCAACCGAGTCCGGCTTGAGTTACACGAACGCGACATGCGCGAGCTGCAAGAAAGTGTCCCAGCTCGTGCAGCACAAGGGCACAAGCAAAGCTTAAGATCATATTGATAACAGAAGTGTACATTTTGTAAGTTTGAGGAAGCGGTAGATTTTGATTGGGATGTGAGGGCTGAGATTTGGAGAACCAATGGGAATGAGTTCGGAGAGTTATCCAGCCTGAGTTTCGTTTCTTATTCCACCTGGCGAAAGGGTTAGTTCAACTCCCCTGCGCTCCACCAACATGCTCACCGACGATCCCTGGTTTAACCAGGACACAGCCGTTAGTTGCTGATTCGGTTCCCTGCTGCCAAGTTGAGCTAGACACTCGGGGTGGAGGTTGAGATTTCCAGCCGTCCTTTTAACTGTTCCTGAAACAGGATAACCACAATGGTCGCAGATGATCCGCATGTCATTCTCCTTAAGTGGATAGTGTGGCTGTCGGGGCCACGCGCACTTAGCCTTATCACGTCTCGTGCCAGGGGCAGACTAAGACCCAGGATGCTTGTTTGCTTGATTTTCTGGGGTACGAGGGCGGGCGGAGGGTTATTTTCGGGAGGCGCTGAATCTGAGATACGTTCAAGCTGAAAGGTCAGATTGAGAATCCGTTCAGAATGCTCGGCAGGCTGGGGGAGATGCCGTCCGGTAGGCCCGCTTGCGGCGCTACTTCAATTGCAGTCCGGAAGGCCCGCTTGCGGCCGCTTTTTGGTTTGCTCTTTTAACGCAAACTGTCTTTGCGCATCAAGCGCTCGCAAATCAGTCTGGCCGATGCTCGCACCGAAATTGTGAATCCGAAGAAAGGACCAAAGTCCTGGGTGGCCGGGAGGCTGGTGATAAAAAGTCCCGGAACGGAAGTTTCGAAATGATCATCAAGAACCGGAAAGCCGTCTAGGGTTCTTAACTGCCCAAGAATATTACCGGAGGATAGAAACGGCAGCTTGGCAATATCCACCTTATATCCGGTAGCCAGAACGATCTGATCACACTGGACTGTTTCACCATTACTGAGTTCTACCACCAACTCACCGTTGTCCTTCTCCTGACAATTGATCACTTCAGTTTGCGGCCAGATCCTGACGCGCTCATCGTTCAACCGAGGTTCCAACCAGGGCTCCACTTTTAATCTGCCTTCCCCCCACATTCTTTCAACGATTTCCTTCTTCTCGTCGTCTGGCAAGCATCGGAACCAGCTCGGATTTTGGACCATGCCCTCGACGAGAGGATTTACCCACGACCAGTCAGCTACTGCGAAAGCTGGGCTCGGGTGACGATGGGAGAGATGCACTGCCGTAGCTCCAGACTCGATTAAAAGCGCTGCCCATTCAAATGCGCTTTGCCGTCCGCCAATGATTAAGTAACGACGGTGAGGCGCTGTGCTGAAGGAAACGAATTCAGCTGTGTGCTGGAAGCGGCCGGGCGGAAGCCACCGTTTCAAGTCATCAGGCACATGTCTGAAATGCTTGAAGCCTGGGGCGAGTACTACTTTTTTCGCCCCTATCGTTTGGCCACCTTCTGTAATCGCGACAAAATGTTTGCTTTTAGCGTCGTGATTCAGCCGGCGAATGTATACAGGCAAGGGGCGGAGCTTCTTCTGCTGTTGAAACCACTCAGCGTAGGAGAGGTAGAAGTCGAGCGAGAGAGGTTCGACGTCCGTGGTGCTTTTGCCCTGCGTTTGCAGGAACGCTTCGATCGTATGGAGATTGAGAGGATCGAGGTGCCAGTCGCACGCGGAGCGGAGGTACATGCCTTGGGGCATGTTCCGTCGCCAAAATTCCATTGGCTTGCCGACGATAAGATGTGCAATGCCGTCGTGCGCTGCCTGCGCGGCGAGCGCTAACCCAAACGGCCCCGCGCCAATGATTAGAAGATTAGTTTCCCGCAAGGTTAAAAGGTTATCACGATTTTACTAGCCACAGATTTGCAGAGAGCACAGATCAGACGGAAGTATCCAATTACAGTACGGGAGCGTTAGCGACCGCATTCAATCTGCGAGAGATTCAAGGTTGGGAAATCGTCAAAGTTCCCCTTTGAGCGTTATCGGCAGTGAAATCGGCAATCCCAATTAGCTCAGTCCGAAGGGTTAAATGTCCGGACGGCTTGCGGCCGCTCTTGATTACTCGCAGTTCGGAAGCGGGGCTTGCCGCCGCTCTTCAAATCGGCAATCTCTTCCTAAGCGCCAAAGGCGCGCAATGTGACAGCCTGGGCCAACGGCCCAGGTCACACGTCATCAAAGTTAGCAGGAGCGCTGAAGGCGCGGAATATTCTCAATCCCACACGTACCGCTCATCATATTCAATCTGATACCTCTTCAGAAATTTTCGAAACTCATCCTGGAATGTGACTCGTCGATGGTGCTGTTTCTGAGATTGAATGTAACGCTTCACCGCCGGAACGTGCGATTGGCTGATTGAAAATGCGCCGTAGCCGCTTTGCCAGTGAAAGGCTCTGAATTCCGAACCCTTCGTTTTGATCCACTTTGAACTCTCGGTTTTAACCTCTTCGACGAGGTCGGCAATCGTGACGACGCGACTCAAAGCGAAGAGTGTGTGGACGTGATCTTCAGTTCCGTCGATCGCCAGA
>JBAPXA010000243.1:0-6932 GCA_049283975.1 Pyrinomonadaceae bacterium
GGATTGTCATCAAATCTGGCGGCCGCCGCGCTGAGAAATCGACCTTGGTAAATCTCACCGACCGTGCCGTGCACTGAGTTTCCACCTGATTTGGTGGTCACGGAAATAATACCACCTCCGGCGCGGCCCGACTCCGCAGTCGGCACACTACTTTCGACTTTGAATTCAGAAACAAAATCTGGTTGCGGGTAGATAGCGATTTGGCCGAATTGGGCCTCGTTGTTGTCTACGCCATCAAGCCGGAAGTTATTGTTTGTGGCGCGCGCTCCATTAATCACCAGCACTGAGCCGCCCGACTCACGGAAGCGAGTTGATTCAGTGTTGTTTTGTCCCCCGCCGCCCGAGACGAAATTGCCGCCGCCGCCGAGCAGGCCAAGATTAGGACGAGTAACACCCGGAGATAGTGCTGCCAGCAGCGTGAAATTTCTTTGGGGAATAGGCAGGTCGGTAACCTGTCTTCCAGTGATCACATCGCCTCTGACGCTGGTTTCACTTTCGGTCAGTGGAGCAGTGTCGGCAGTTACGGTCACGCTTCCTGTACCACCCGTGATGGTGGTGAACTTCACGTCGAGAGGAAGACGAGCGTTTGTTTCCAGCTGAACGTTTTCGAACGTCACGGTTTGGAAGCCGGAGGCGTTGACAGTAACCGTGTAAACTCCCGGTTCCAGATTCGTTACCGTAAACGTTCCGTCTTCACCGCTGTCTGCTTCCCGGACCACGCCCGTGGCGTTATTGATAATCGTGACCTTCGCCCCGGTCACCAACGCGTCATTTGGGTCCTTAGTCGTACCGACAATTGTCGCCTTGTTGCTTTGACCCAGCGCCGATATGGCGAGAGCCACGACAAATAATGACAACAAGAAAATGCGTTTTGCGGCAGGGCGGATAAACATGGCTTGTCCTCGGTGGCAGCTAAAAAGGAAGCTACGCATTTCGGCCCGAACATTTCGGGCGTGAAATGCGCTGCAAGAACATTTACGTTGAAGGTATGGCCGGAGGAATAAGAGCCCCTGGCCGTGAACGTTTGCGGTGTGGAACCTGTCAGAAATCAGTTTTGACAGTTTGTTGTCTTAACGAACGAAGTTTTTAATATAGTTCCCCATGACTGTCAATACTTTTTCTGGATATTTAATGGCGACCCTTAGGTTGCAGGCACCCCACAGATCTTAAGCAGCGAAGGCTGCGGCAAACTTACTGGCCAGTACGAGACACAGGGCGCCTCGCAGTTCCGGCTTTTCTCCGAGGGTTGAAGGCATGATCTGGGCGGAAGCGAGGCCGCGACGAACGCTGTGCTCAATCGTTTCTCTGAGGGCATCTTCAACAAAGGGCCACGCCCGCGCGATCTCTCCGCCAACCACGACGGCTTCCGGGCTAAAGCCAACAACCAGGTTTGAGATGCCGATGCCCAAATAATGCGCAGTTTCAATCAGTGCGACTCTTGCGTGGTCTTCACCGCCCAAAGCCCGATCCACAAGTTCGCGGAAACCGAAGTGCGGACGGAGTGCTTCACCAGACATCTTAAAGTAGCGAGCGACTGCGGCACGTTCTGAGGAAAAGGCTTCCCAACAATCGCGACTTCCGCAGGAGCAGGGAACTGGCGCTTCCGTCCCGATTACCATGTGCCCAAATTCACCCGCCGCTCCGCGCTGACCACGATACACTTGACCATCGAAGATGATTCCCGTGCCCACACCTTCTGCGACAAGCACGAGGATAAAATCTCTCGCGTCGCTAACCTCCGGACGGCCAAACCAAAGTTCAGCAAGGGCCACTGCGTTCGCGTCGTTATCAATAATCACTGGCAAGCCGACGGCTTCGCCAATCTTCTTAGCAATCGGAATATCTCGCCACTTGAAGTACGGAACATAAACCGCAGTACCGGTCGAGGGATCAACCAATCCCGGGAGACTGACGCCCACGGCTTCAATCGAGCCCGCATTTCTTAGCGATAATCTCCTGATCAACGCCATCACCTCGCCTAGGGTCTGATCGGGATCAGGGTTAGTAGGAAACTCTTCCTGCTCGACAATACGGCCGGCGAGGTCGCTAGTGGCGATGGTTGTGCAGCTCGGCGTGATTGCGACGCCCACTGCAATCGCCTCCTTAGTTCGAAGTCTTAGCAAGGTCGGTCTGCGGCCCCCGGTCGACTCACCTTCACCGACTTCTTCCACGAGACCTTCTTCGGTTAGTGATTCAACGATGGCGGATATAGTGGATCTTTGGAGCGCCGTTTCGCGCGCAATCTCAGCGCGCGAAATTGGTTCGCGCTCGCGCACGTAGTTCAAGACAATCTGTCGATTGATATCGCGGATTGTGTTGAGGCGGGCTGCCTGCGTCTTTCTTAGATCAAGTCGTCGCAAAGATTAAGCTCCACTATCGGCAGGCCGGTTGGAAACAGCCTTAGTCATCATTTACGGATTCCTTTGCCCTGCACAATTGTAATGGTCTTATCTATCGCAGGAACTTCAAAGGCTTCAACAGCGCCGTTGGCCCATTGCACTTCGAGCTTATCCACTTTGGTCGCGGCGCCTAAGCCGACATGTAGCGTTAAGTCGTTTTGGGAACAATAAACTGCGCCACTAATCACGTCGAGCCTTTGTCTTATCTTGCCGGTGGTGAGGTAAACAATGCTGCCGATGGCATCCTTCGGAGTTTTCCCAGCCACATCTCCGGCTAGCCGCAACTTAACCCAATGCCCCGCCGGTGCGGTAACGTTGCGCAAGATGGAAGGTTTAGCGTCCATGTTATTGATAACCGCATCTACCCGCCCGTCTCCATCCAGATCAGCGACAGCCAGGCCGCGACTGGGCCAGGCGCTCGCCAGACCGCTCGCCGGGGCCGCGCCGACACGTTCAAATTTTCCAGTGCCCAGATTCCGAAACAGCAAAGGCTGCTCGGCAAAACTCGTCCCCCATTGATGGCTATCGACTGCCGGATAGACATGCCCGTTTACGACAAAGAGATCCAACCAGGCATCGTTGTCGTAATCGATGAAGCTCGTTCCCCACCCCAGAAACGGAATAGTCGGTTCGCCGAGACCGGCCTGAAACGTAACGTCAGTGAAATTTCCTTCCCCATCGTTGTGATAGAGGACATTTGAGTCGTCAGAAAAATTAGTAATGTGGAAATCCACCCGGCCATCGTTATTGTAATCTCCGATTGCCAAACCCATACCTGCTTGTTCACGTCCGTTCTCGTTGAGCGCCACGCCAGATGGGTAACCAACCTCTTCAAACGTTCCGTCACCTTTGTTTATGTAGAGCTGTTTCGGAGTTGAGTCGTTAACAACAATCAGATCGAGCAGCTTGTCGTCGTCGGCATGAACGAAGGCCGCAGAGAACCCGTAGTATTTCTGCGGATCGTTTACCCCAGCACGAGCACTAACATCTTCAAAACTCCCGTCAGTCTTCTGCCGGTAGAGAGTATCGCCTTCGCCAGTGAGACCTCTGGGGCCGCACATCACGGGCACCCCTCGAAACTGACAAAAGTTTTGTCCAACTCCGCCCGGCTTGCCTGCCTCAGTGGGATTTGGCGGCAAGTTGTCAAGCTCAATATCTACGTATCCTGGTACGAACAGGTCAAGCCGACCATCCCCATCGTAATCTCCCCAGGTTGGCCCGGTACTCCAGCCCTTGCGAGCTACTCCAAGTTTTTCAGCGAGATCTGAAAAAGTTCCATTGCCGTTGTTGTGGTACAGACGTGAAACACCGAAATTAGTAACGTACATGTCGGATCGACCATCGTTGTCGTAGTCGCCAACAGCCACACCAGAGCCCCAACGTTCATTAGCCACGCCTGCTTTATCCGTCACATCTTCAAACTTCCAATTACCCAAATTGCGATAGAGCGCAGCGCGAGGCGGCTTTTCCTTGCCGTCCAACGCCGCGGTAGTTGAGCCATTGAGAAGATAAATATCGACCAGCCCATCACCGTCGTAGTCGAAAGTCGCTACACCTCCGGACGTTGTTTCAAAGATGTAGTTCTTCTGCAGACTGCCGGAGCGATGCTTGAAATTGGATAGCGCCGTCTTGTCGGTTACATCTTCAAACACAACTGGAGCTTTTGGGTCGGTAACGTTGACGGTGCGCCGCGAGGAATAGTTCACTGGCGTCCCGGTGGAGACCCCAGACATGCCTCCGGGTTTCTTCGGCGGATTCTGGGCCAGTACATAAACGGCTCCTGCAATTAGCAGAAAAACGAGCAGTGACCCGTACGATAAATTTCTACAAGACTTTTGAGAAATCATTTTTATTAACGTTGTCAGACAAACCCGAGAGTGGGAGGAGACGACAGCAGGAGTTTCTTAGTATTGCAAACTGACAAATCAGAATCGGCGGAGCTTATTTAGCCGCAATCACCACGTAGTCCTTCCCGCTATAAAGCCGAATGCCGCTATCTGACTCAGCCATCATAAGGGGTCGCGGGCGTCTCAATGCGTTATCTTTGGTTGTCGCAACCGACAACAATTGGTCTCCGGCAATATTCATCACGCTAAACTTTCCATCATTACTGAACCCAAAACCGTAGGCTCCGATTCCAAGTCCCTCTCCGTTAATCGTGATCGGCAGATCCGTTATTAGGAATCCCTCATACTTCGCGCGCACGTCTGCGGCGTAGCCCGTGGTGTCGACGAGCCCGGCGATCACGTGCCGGTCTTCACCCAGTCGCATCGCAGTTGCATTTCGCATCTGGGTGGGCGCGGATTGACCTTGAAAGTAGAACGCGGTTGGCACAATCCGGGCCACTTGTTGATCAGTCATCCGGTAAGGACGTCGTTGTGCTCTACTTGATAGCGGAAGCGAGCAAATGGTAGTCACCAGGATAATTGCCAGGATCACAGACCGGACACGACTTGTCATAAAGGTCTCCTCCAACTGAATTCGAAATATGTTTGAGATGGATTATCTACATTCCTCGCGGGAAAAGGAATTTGAAAATGGGCTCGACTCGTTGTGCCCATGCTGCTTCATCATGTTGCGCGCCTTCCGCTTCAAGATAACTGAGATCCCGTCCCGGCTGCCATCCTTTCTTTACAAGTGTTTCATACAGGAGCCTGGCACCTTTAACTGTCTGCTGAGCTTCTTCCTGATTGCGTCCTTCCCTGGTTCCGATGTCCATCCAAATTCGGACTCTGGGTTTTTTGGGCAGCGCGGCGACAAAGCCGATGATCTGCTGGTTTGCAAACCAAACTGAAGGCGAGACCACAGCCACACGACCAAACACGTGCGGGTACTTCAGACCCAAGTAAAGAGAAACGAGGCCGCCAAGTGACGAACCACCCAGCCCAGTGTCTTTTGCGCCGCGCCGGGTTCTATAGGTCCTATCGATGAAAGGCTTCAATTCCTCGACGAGCATGCGACCGTATGAGTCTGCTTTTCCGCCCTGCTTGTACTTGGAATCTGCGGCCGGGGTGTACTCATTGATCCGTTCAGTGCCGGTATTGTAAACGCCAACAATGATCAGCGGCTCAATCTTGCCAGCGGCGATTAGGGCTTGAGCAGTCTCATCCACGCGCCATTCTTTTCCGGCGATGAATGAGGTGGCCCCATCGAACAGATTTTGCCCATCGTGAAAATAGATGACTGGATAGCGTGAACGTTTCGCTGACTCATAGCCCGGTGGCAAGTAGACCAACACGTCACGATCAATAGTCAGAAACTGAGAATGAAACTTCTTATGGACACGAATATCGCCGGTGAGAGAGTGGGGCTGTTGAGCGGGTGCGCTTGCGCAGAAGAAGACGCTACCTAGCGACAGCAGGATCGCCAGGCGCATCTTATTCAGTGGGATGAGGAGCATGGAAAACAGATTAACCGCAGCGAGAAGTAAACAACAACATCCGCGACGCTTTCGGCTTAAGAATCGCCGCATCGCGTCGATGTGATTTTAGCCCGGCCTTTCAAGGCCGGGTGGATACGGTTGATTGATTTAAGTCGCGTAGCGACGACTGAGGCGAAGCCGAGCAGCCTTCCTGGCTCTTGCGTCGCTGCCGCGACTGCAGCTATTTGGTCGACAATTCGCCACCGTGATTCTGTATAAAGTCGGGTTCGTAGAGTCAGTTCAGCGTTCAGTGCCAAACCAGGTAAACAACGTGAAGGGCGGACAAGGTGTCCGCCCTTCACAAGTTCGAGTCCCTGAGTCGTCAGCAACTCTTTTATCTGCTTGCCGCGATCTCTACGCGTTGTGGCTTCGCATTGTTATGCGCGAGTTTATATTCGCGCGCAGCCTTTGTTTCCGCGCCCGAGAACAACTGCCTGCCGGTGTCGCTGCTCAACCAGACTTGGGAAAGGAAATACTGGTTTCCATACTGATTGAAGACCAGGCGTGAGCCCGGCTTGAAATCTCGTGATCCAATGTTAAGTGGCGCGGCAACAAGCTTCGTGGTTTTCCCATCAATATTCCGAATTGCCAGCGTATTGTCGGATGCGTTCTTGATGCTGTAGGTTCCCGCCTTGAACAGCACCTTTCCTATCGCGAAATCAAACGGAACCTTAACTTCTACCCTGCTCGGCGTTTGCGCCTGCACGCTTGTCATGGCCAGCATGAAGAAGAGGCCGAATATCGCAACACTTCGTAGAATTTGGTTTTTCATATGACCTCCTTACGGTCGTAATTTCAGGCCAGCCCTATTGCCGCCTTCACTTCTTAACGCGACAACCGGAACCAAAGGGGCTCACGGTGCTGAAAAATAATTTGCTGCCTGAAATAAACCGCCAAGACGCCATGACACGCGAGGATCGCCAAGAATTCTAAGTATCTGATTAAGGTATTGAATGCGGTAGTCAGATCACCTCGACGCTTTTGGAAGGATCTGGTACTTGTTGGCCACCTAAGTTAATGAGCCCAAAACTCCACGAACCTCGCGTTATTAAATAAGGAGCAGTGTGGCCAGCGTTCGGCCTGCACGAACGGAATTCGGCCCACCGTCGTAC
>JBAPXA010000244.1:0-3314 GCA_049283975.1 Pyrinomonadaceae bacterium
CTTGGCCTGATCGTCGGTTTCCACAACCTGCGCCTGCACTAGTCCCATCGTCGACAACGTAAGCGCGACGACAAAGCTCGCGAACATCATCCGTTTCAGCAAAAGTCTCATCAGCAATATTTCCTCCGCTCGTTTCCGCCCTGCCTGAGATGCAAACAGCCCGTTAAAGGTTTTTCCTGACGTGAGGTTATAATCAATTACCGACGTTGCAAACCCCTGAGCCGGAGATTTAATGAGTTCACAATCAATTAGCAAGAGGCCTGACCACATTAGCTTTACGGGGCGGATACTGTTTTTGACTGAAGATACCTCCCTGATTCGCCGGCAACTTGAAGCCGGCGCCGAGGCGGCAGCGCTCGAACAAGAGCTGGCTGAGCGGCTCGCCAACAACGATTTGCCTTTGATGAGTAACATCTCCACCGACGAAATCACGCCTGGTTGGGTTTGCTTTTACTACGACGAAACTCTCGGACAATACGTTTATGTAGGCATGCGCGAAGGCGCTGTAAAGAAAGATGAAGTTAAGACGGGCGGGTTTGCAGTGGTAGTTTCGGGCCTTTCAAAAGGGTGCGGGTCGTCGCGAGAAACAGCACCTTACGCGGAGAAGGCCGCGGGTCTGCAACTGGTGATCGCGGAAAGTATCGAAAAGATCTACGGACAAAACTCTCAGAACATAGGCTTGCTGACGTCGACGGATTTTGGGCTGATTGAACGGATCCGTCGCGGCGAACAAATCCCCCTCGCTGAGTTCACCAACGGACTCGATCCGATTTCGCAGTCGATTGTCGAGCACGGCGGTCTCTTTAACTACAACAAGGCTCGCCTTGCTGGCGCAGTGACACCGCCACCCATCGAGACCAAAGCTCGTCCGATGACGATTGTGGAGAAAATCATCGCTCGGCACGCCTTTGTCAGGGCTGGAAAAATTGGTGTCCAGGCTGTGAAACCGGGTGACGCGCTCTTTGCCGTAGCCGATGTGCGCTTCTCTCACGAGTATGTGACGCCGATGGCCGAGTCGTTGTTCAAGCAGGCGTTAGGTGCTAATGCCCGCGTGTCCGAGCCGGAATCGGTTTTTGCTTTTCGCGATCACCTGACTTTTCTCAGTCGCGTCATGTCGCCCAAACATCGTGAGATGGGACTCCTTGAAAAGGCCGAAGGCCTGGCGACAACGCAGGAAAGTTTTACGACGAGTCAAAACATCAAGCTGTACGGCGAGAATCCTGAGGGCGGCTCGGAAGCAATCTGTCACAACGCCGTGGTTGAAGATCTCGCGCTTCCCGGACAAGTAGTGATTGGCACCGACTCGCATACCTGCATGGCCGGTGTGCTCGGCTGCTTTGCTTTCGGTGTCGGCTCGACCGACATGGCGAACGCCTGGTACACGAAAGACATTCGCATTCGCGTGCCGGAAACAGTTCGTTATGTTCTCAAAGGCCGCAAGCGCGCGGACGTGTCGGCAAAAGACGTGATGCTGGTGATCCTTGCGACCGACTACATGAAAACCAGTAAAGGCATCGGCAAGGTGCTCGAGTTTGCCGGTGATGATCTAAAGAACTGGCCCCTGGACGAGCGCGCCACTCTGACGAACATGGCGGTAGAAGCGGGTGGGACGACGGGAATCATTGAACCCGACGAAGTGACACTTGAGTACATTGTGCGCACCCGCGGACTCGATGCAGAAGAAGTGCAAAAGGGCTTCACCTACAGCGATCCTGACGCCGAATACGCTGCCGTGTTCGAAATTGATCTGGACGAGATTCGTCCGATGGTGGCGCTTCCGGGCGATCCGCGTAACGGCATCCCCATTGATCAACTTCCGGAAGAGGTGACAATCAATGCGGCCTATGGTGGCAGTTGCACTGGCGGCAAGATGGCGGACATGGATATGTACGCGGAAGTCCTGCGCAATGCTGTGGCGCAGGGCAAACAAGTAGCGCCGGGCGTCCACCTCTACATTCAATTCGGTTCGCAAAAGATCAAACAGTACGCTCGTGAGCGCGGCTACATCGAGATTTTCAATCAAGCAGGTGCGGAATTGATCGATCCTTCATGCGGAGCCTGCATCAACGCAGGGCCGGGTGCCTCACCTTCGGCAGAAACAGTTACGGTGAGCGCTCAGAACCGCAACTTTCCCGGCCGCAGTGGGCCCGGAAAACTTTATCTCGCTTCACCCTACGTTGTGGCTGCCTCAGCGATAGCCGGCAAGATTGTTGAGCCTTATGAGTTTCTGCGCGAACGCGAAGCTGAATTAGTAGAAGCCTGATCGTCACACCATCAAACGCAGAGTCGCAAAGACGCAAAGACGCGGAGAAAGGAAAGGGTTGTGACTTGCCACTCACCAGAAGTCAGAGACCTTCCATTCAACTCTCCAGTCAAAACTCTTCTCGTTCTCTGCGTCTTTGCGACTCTGCGTTATCGATTTGCGTCCTGGCGGCTTATTCCCACGCGGAAAACTAAAATGCAAAACTTCTGTTCACTAAAAAATCGTGATGCCTACCACCTTGTAAGAAATAGTTTTCGTGAATCAAGACAAAAGTCTTGACGCTGATCTTCGCCTGAAGTAATCTCCGCGCGCCTTACGAACCCAGGTTGAATTAAGCCGTATCTTCACCACTCGTCACTGGCCGACACGGCTGGCCGTAACGTTGAATCGAATGTCAGAAAGATAGGCGCCACCTGCAGCGCGTTACTCCTGCGCGCCCGCGTGGGTTGCCAATCCTTCGGCTATTGCTCAACGACTCTGGCGCTGGGAAGAGAAGCGAGATTCACCGGCGCGCCTTCATGCTTTCGAGTGCTGAATGCAAGCCGGGACAGATTTAAGGGCGTCTGTCTACCTGGGTAGTAAGAAAAACTGTCCTCACCCCAGTCCCAGAATGTCGTTGCGGGGGGAATAGGGACCTCACCGCCCTATTCGCAAAAGGAAGTCCAAGGTCTCACGTTCAAGGTCCCAGGTCTGTTTGATTACGAAGCCATTGGACATTGGACGTTGAACCTTGGACGGCCTCTTTCACCTCATTTCGCATTTCTCGATTCTCAATTTTCAAATGGTGGATTCAACTTTGAAGTGCAACAGGACGTCCATCCAGAGATCGAACGAATGTCAGCCAGCGCAGCGCCGAAGGCGCGAAATAAGGTAGCCATTGGCAAGTGCTGAGCACAGCGAAGCACGTCGCCCTGGATCTTTGTTAGAGCAGAACCTTGAGCACTGAAAGTGCGACATAAAACCGCTGCGTCTGTATGTTATGTCGCTCTTTCAGAGCTCAACACATAGGCGAACAGCACCAGGGGCTACGCGCTTCGCGCTCGCCCCTGGC
>JBAPXA010000245.1:0-1582 GCA_049283975.1 Pyrinomonadaceae bacterium
ATTCCGGACGGCGCCGGCTTCGTCCCGACGGAGCGCCATATCCGAGTCAAGGTCTTCGCCCCGGCCGCGCCCGGTAACTACGTCAACCTCGCGGTCGTCGACCCCGACAACGTCGTTCCCGAGGGCAACGAGTTTGACAATGACGACGCGGTCTTCACCAAGGTCACGGTCGGCGGGAACAACATGTTCAACGACCTGACCATCACCAAGTGCGACCAGCAAGTCCCGCCCGACGACGACCCGGGTTGCGCGTTCGACTCCGATCCGGTCGCGCCCAGCGGGCAGATCCATTACGTCCTGACGGTCAGCAACCTCGGCACCGATCCGGCCTTCGCCGTGAAGGTCACCGACAACCTGCCTGTCGGCACGACATTCGTGTCGGCTGAGGACGCAGCACCGGGCGCCGGCGCGTTCGATTGCGTCCACGCCGTGGGAGTGATCACCTGCACCGGTGGCACGATCGACGGGACGTCCGACCTTGTGCCCGGCATCGGGACCTCGAGGACCATCGATGTCATCCTCACGGCCCCGGCCGCGAAGGGGGCCCTCACCAACCAGGTGTTCGTCGATCCGGGGAACGCGATCCCGGAGGGTAACGAGACCAACAACTCCGACACCGAAACGACGACCATCGTCCCGCGCATCAACTTGACCCTGGACAAGGAAGGCCCGGAGAAGGCCAACCAGAACGAGGTCGAGCAATACGTCATCACAGTCAAGAACGAGGCACCCACGGGCGATGGTCTGCCGGCGGACGACGTGGTCGTCATCGACGCGCTCCCCATCGGCTTGATCCCGCTCTTCGTGGAGGCCACGCCCAGCAACTTCATCTGCGACTTCACCGAGAACCCGGTCAACGGCATCCGGTGCGTCGGCGACATGAGCGACCCCGACGAGACCGATCCGAACATCCCGGATACCTCGACGGTGACGATCACGATCAGTGTCTTCGTCACGGCCGAGAAGGGACCGCTGGACAACGAAGCATGCGTGGATCCCACCGATCCAGCACATCCCGACGGCTTCATCATCGAAAGCGACGAGGGAGACAACTGCGAGACCAAGACGACGCAGGTCTTCCTGCGCGCACCGGATCTGCGCGTCAACAAGAGTGTCGATGCAAGCACTGCGGCGCCTGGCCAGGAACTGATCTACACGGTCAGCTTGACCAACAACGGCACTGCCACGGCGCTCGGACCGATCACCCTGACCGATACGCTCGATACGACCAAGGTCGATCACATCTCCTCGATCGCCACAAACGGTTTCACGTGCACCTTCACGTCACCCGACGTGGAATGCACGAATGCGGGTTCGATGGCGCCAGGTGAGTCGACGACGGCCACGATCAAGGTGAAGGTGAAGGCCGGAGCGACCGGCTCGATCATCAACACGGCGAGCGTCCCGACCGATACCGCCTTCGATCCGGCAGCTCCGGAATGCGCCACGGGGTGTGCCAACGAGGGCGCCCCGGATACCGACTCGACGAATGGCGACAACACGTCCAGTGCCACCACGCAAGTGAGCGGGACCGGCATCGACCTGGTCATGGTCAGCCTCGCGGACGACCCCGACCCATCGG
>JBAPXA010000246.1:0-6927 GCA_049283975.1 Pyrinomonadaceae bacterium
CCACCTGCATAGACCTCAAATACGTGCGGAATATTTCTCTCAGCCAGGGCCTTTGAGAAAAGCGTCGTGCTCATGCGGATGTGAGAGAACTCTTCCTTCTGCCCGTAATCCAGATATAAGCCGCGGAGTTTCAGAAGATTTTCTTTCTTCTCATCGACCATGTAAAGCGGCATCTGCGAACGCCAACGCGCATAAGCACTCTCATTCTTTACAACTCGGCCGTCGTGCTCCCGGTACGGGAAATCTACAAGGAATGGAGCACGCTCGGGATTGGGTGAGAAGGCCGCCGCTGTGGCAACGAAGGCGACGGTAAAAAACTCTTCGAACGATTTGGGTCGCCCTTTAATTTGCTCTCTCGAGGTGAGGCGAATAGTTTTCAACCAGGCAGGATTTTCCTCGCTAAAGTCTCCCTCAATTCCCACACAACAGGGGCTGAGAGCGTAGACGGTGCTAAAGACATCGGGATGCTTCATTCCGAGAACAAGCGCACCGTATCCGCCCATTGAGTGTCCGGCGATGCCGCGACTCTCCGGGCGGGCGATAGTGCGATAGTGAGCATCAACGTAGCTCACCAGATCGCGATAAATGTAGTCCTCCCAGTTGCCCGTCACGGTGGAGTTTGTATAGAAGCTGCCGCGGTAAGCGTTGTTGGCATTAGGAATCACGACAATCATTTCGCGAATCTTGCCGCTCTTGATCATGCCATCCATAAACGGCGCCAGGCTCATACCCTGATAGCCGCCATTCGTCCAGGCTTTCATGCTGCCGCCGAATCCATGTAGCAAATAAAGAGTGGGGAATCGTTGCCCCGGCGCCGTTTGGTAACTCGGCGGCAGATAAACGGCCGCAGTTTGTTCCGCAGGATCACCCAACAGATTATTTTTGAGAGCGGGTGCAGACAACGTGAATTCGACTAGCTGCCCCTCGCCCGCCGGGCTGGTTGCCTGCTGCGCAAAAACAGGAAGCGCGCACAAAGTTGCAAGGAGCAGAAGGAGAGCGACTCTGACTGGCGTGTGAAATGACATTAGCTTTGGTTCCTTTCGAGTGGTCCAATCTTGATTAATGCTTGGTTAGGCAGATTCAACGGCAATTAGATATTTTGACTCACCTAAGTGTCATTTGGTTAGTGTCTAAACAGCGCCGCAGGCGCGGCATTCAATAGCCGCGGCCGTAAGGCCGTGGATCAGAACCCGAAATGGGGTCGAGGCCCGCAGGGCCGTCATTCTTTTGCGCTGTGAATGGGATTTAGTGTCGCACCTTCGGCGCTCGACTCTTTTATCTTTTGACTATCCACGGCCTCACGGCCGTGGCTATTTACTGACGGGTCCTTCGGACCTTAAACCCCGCCACCTTTTCCGGCCCCTATGCAACTGAAGTGAGTTAAGTATGTAATCACCGTTGAAACGGCCTTTCTCAAAGGCTGCTGAAGGCGCAACGAAGTTGTCTTAAGGTCTATGACCTACGATTGATCGCTTTGATAAGCGACTCTGACCATAAGGCTAAAGGCTTACCCGCCGCACGACGGTTATTTCTTGCTGCTGCTTTGTTATAGGTTTGGAGCAACTTCTGTTGGTCACAAATACATTCGATCAGCGCCCGGCGGCTGTAGGTTTTCTCAATCGTCGCTGACATTTTCCAGCCGACTGTATACCAGGGTCCTTGCTCACCAAAAAATGAAGCCCCGGTCTCTTGCATCGCGTCTTCGGTCAGCCGATTCGCCAGGATGTCCAGGAAGAATTTTTCAACTTTCTTAAGGTCATCGTTGAAGTTGACCATGTCTTTATCCCAGCGCGCACGGTCTTCTTGAGTACTTACCGCATGTGGGTGCGTTTTGGGACCGCCAGCCGCCGCCAACATTGCAAAACCTTCGCCAAAGGCGCCAATGTAAGTAATAACGTTCTGGATGTTCTGCGGCAATTTAGCAATTCTTTCCGCTGTTCGCTGGGACGGGCACCCACTCCCGTATCCGATGTGATGGAGTTCGTGCGCGAGTGTGTTTTCAAACTTCTCTTTGCTTACGGCGGGGTCGAGATAAAGGAAAATTGCCGGGTCAGTTTTCACTTCGAAGACAAAACTGTTGGTCCTCGGCTTAATGACAGGATAGATCTTCGCGTTGATTCGTGCTTGTTTTGGCAAATAAGCTAACGCCAAACGCGCCGCTCCGCTGATGTTTGCTCGTTTCCATCTCGCAAGGGTTTTCTCAAGAGCCTGCTGCTGATCGGCAACTTGGGCGGAGAGAACAAAGGTTTTGAAATCCGCATCGTCAAAAGAGCGTTTCAGCAAAGTCTCACGTTTTTTCAGCCGCGTGTATCCTTCGCTCAGAAACAGTCGTTGCCAATCTGCCTCGGCAATTGGCTGATTCGCTTGCTTCTTTGTAAGAATTGCCAGCACAGCCTCTGCTTCATCTGTGACGAGGTGAACATTAACCGCTGACAACGGAGAAGTTTGCGCGACACAGAGGGATCCGAACCCAAACACGCTACCAATGATCAGTGGGCTCAGTAGTGTTCGGAGAATGACTGACGACTTCATGTCCAAGTCACGCAGAGGTCGGCAAACGTCTGGTACCAGCCGTAAGGCTGGCCTATTCGCCCTGTGGGCTAACCGCCTGAAGGCGGTTAGGTATTTTCATCGTTGGCGTCGGGCGCATCCTTGGGCCACATGTGAAAGACGAGACAGTATCCGTACTTGATAGCCTCAGCATAGTATTGCTTCTCTCTCTTGGAGCGAAGTGTTCTCTTTTCAATCTTCCAGGCCTCGGTTTTCTTCTCGGGAATCCACCCTCCTGCTCTGAGATACGACTTAGCTAGCTTCTCCGCACCGGCGAAATCCTTGAATGCGATATAGCAATTGACGTAAGCGCCGCCAACGTCAGCAAATTGTTGAGCAAATTTAGCTTTAGGGTTGATTCGGGATTTGATGGTGAAGAGGAACATAGGTTTGAATTTCAGTGCCGGGAGTATCAACGCGGCGCTGCCCTGTACCACCCTTCCCAGCATGACTCGCTGCGCCGGAAGAGTAAAATGAACAATGGATTTGTCCATACCAAGATGCGCCACAGTGGCCACTGATCAAAGCGGCGGGACGAAGGGACTACACTAAGGTCCTCGATGAAGACAACACGAGCGTTTTGGCTTCTGGCAAGTTTCTTCAGGCGCCAATAGAAGTCAACATCTTCACCCATGAATAGGGTTTCATCATAGCCATTCAGCATAACGAAACTGTCGCGGCGACAAAACTGAGTTGCGCCCTGCGCCATTCCCAGCAGCTTACCCAGAACCCTCCAGGACTGCAGATAAATCCGCATCGCTACCTTCTGCGGCCGGTAATCTGTATCCACCGCGCCACCGATACAGGTTCGGTCTGACATCGTCTTTGCGATACGCGCCAACAACTGGTCCGGTACAACTGTGTCGGCATCAACAAACACAAATACCTCACCTCGGGAAACCCCCACTCCGGCATTGCGCACCTTCGCGACGTTGTGCTGCTTTGCAAAGGCGACAGTAGCGCCACAAGTTCGCGCAATGTCCGCCGTCGCATCATCGCTGTCGTTATCCACTACAACAATTTCCACTTGAATGTCGTTTTCGCGCTCGAGCAATGTCTTTGCTCGATTGAGACTGGCAAGCGTTTCGCCCAGGTAAGCTGCTTCGTTGTAGGCAGGAATGATAATTGAGAGCAGCATCGCACCAGAATTCAGTTCAGGTTCTTGGCGGCTTTCAAATCTTTGATTTGCTGCTTCAGTTGTTCAACTTCGATTTGTATTTTTGGTTGCAGGATGGGATTCAGCTTTGCCTGAATAACTTCTCCGAAAGCCTTTTGCACCTGACCAGATAAGCTCGGTAAGAAGACAGCTGCCTTCCGGCCGGTTGCTGTGCGATAAAATGCAATTAGCTCTTTCAGTTCGCTTTCAGTGAAAGACTTGTCATAGAGCTTAAAGATCGTTTGCTCTGACAGCTCTACGATTTGCGATTTGTCGTCAAGAAAAGTCCGCGCGGCCCTGGCTACCCGCTCTGTGGCCTCTTTTATCAATTCCGCTAGTTGGGCTCTCTGCGGGTCAGTGAGTTCCTTGTCTTGTTCGACAATTTTAGAAAGGATCTCATTAACGCCCGCTGCAGAAAACTTGATAGACCCTTCAACGTTATTTGCGCCTGTCAATACCCGGAACTCTGAAATCAGAGCCCGCTTATCGGTTGAGATTTCCTGTTGGGCAAACGACGACGCGCTGCCGCAGAGAGTGATTAGTACCGTGATGAGCAAGAGACTGGATTTGTGCATTTGCATATTGCTAACTCCCAGGATCAAGATAACCAACCACCGGGCGGCGGCAAATGATCGCGTCCCAAAATTGATCGCGAGCTCCCTTTAGCACGCGATGGGAAATATGGTGTCGTCTATGAAACCGAAGTGCGGTCGCCGCTTCGCTCCCGGACGCACTCCAGATTGAACTCTTAGGACCGCAGCACGCGCCAGGCCCAAATGGCCAGTCCCGCGGAAAGGAGAGTGAAGAGAATGAAAACCGGATCAGGCACCAGCCGTCGTTCGAGGATGATTTTCACAACATGAGCGATGGTAAGCAAACCAAAGAGTGCGCCAGTCGTGATTACATAAGCTCTCATAAAGCCTCCTTGACTGCGTCGGGGCAAGCCCACTTCACTTAATCATGCTTCTACGAGTGTCTAGTAAGCACCCCGACTGGGAACGCATCCATCGAGATCAGGAATCTTTCCTTCGGCGAGTCGATTTTGCGGCGTGCAAAGATCGTGCATGCTCCAAACGTCAACTGCATCGCCGCCGTAAGTGCTGGTCTTGATGTAGTTCAGGAATTCATCGAAATCATCAAAGACTCTTCGTTCCGGAGCGCTCGCGCCGCGATAAAGCCAGTGCTCCACGATGACGCAGCCACGATTCTCAAGAACATCTCGGATAGCGGTAAGATTCTCCGGACTTGCGATCTTGTGACCATCAGACCGCCAATCATCCTGCTCAGCGCGCCAGCGTGCTTTCGAGCGAATCTCATTCATAGGCTTACATCCGATTATCGACGCGCACCATGCCATTTGCGCAGGAGCCTAGTTTCTCTTTCCCCATCAATACCAGCTTTTAACTCTTCAGTCGCGTGATTTGTTTCGTGCCAGGTCAGCGTATCTTTGATCGTCTCTCTCAAAGGACGAAAGCTAAGACCAGCAGCAACCGCCTTATCACAGTTAATGAACATGAAGCCTTTCCTATGCGGCGCGGCTGCTTCCGGTAGCCAAAGCGGCATTTCACTCCAGGGAGTAACTTGCTCCTGCAGCAGAAACTCTTCGCTAACCCAGGTAAAAGAGGCATCGCTATCACTAACCGTTTTACATTCCTCGAGCACCCTTCCCATCGTTGGGGAACTGGGCTCCGCTGCCGGTCGCAAACTAGCAGTTTGCGTTACAAGATCCGAAGGTCCCGCTAAACCGTTGGCGTTATAGACACCCGTCTTCTTAACTTCAATCATCCGCACAGTCCAAGCGGCCAAGTCGCGAGCGTCAATAAATTGGAGGTAGCGCCCAGGACGTCCCGGTGCTAGCACTTCGCCGCCACGAGCGACCCGCACAACCCAATAAGTAAACCGGTCGGTGTAATCATCCGGGCCAACGATCAAACCGGATCGGATGATTAACACGCGATTCGGCATTACTGCTTCAGCCACCTGTTCACAGAGAGCTTTCAACCCGCTATACATATTTCCATAGGTGACGGCGGAGGTTTGCGCCGAAGAATCAATAGCGTTTGCTGCTGCTAACTGTTCGCCTGTCAGAGTTGCGAGGGGCGCGGTCTCATCCAGGCCCGCAAAACTAAAGTCTGCATAGACGGAGAGACTGGAGATGAAGACGTAACGTTCTACCGCCTCAACCAGAACTTCAGCGGCTGCTTTTACGGCGCGCGGCAGATAACCCGAGGTGTCGACTACGACATCCCAGCGCCGACCTTTGAGCTCCGCAAGGTTCCCGTTTCGATCTCCATGAATCGTCTCGACATCTCCTGGAGTAGTAGATTGATGCTGCCCACGATTAAAGAGAGTGATCTCATGGTCCTGCGCCAGGGCTGCCGTGACGAGATGACGGCCAACGAATCTTGTGCCCCCCAGAATCAACAGCTTCATTAGCTCAACCGTGTAGGCAGATAAAGAAATGATCAGTCCGTAAAGGGCGGCTTGCCCCCGCTTTGCCTTTGGGTTCAAGCGCCACGGCGTAACCACCGCTCATTTCGTGATAAAGAGCGGCGAATTAACGTGGTAGTTATATAGCAAAGCTTTATCGCCACTGATGTGGAAAACAAAGTCTTCTGTTCCTTTGCCCTCGCTGAACTCAACCTCGTACACCAGACTGACCATCGTTCCCGTAGGAGTAGCGTTCACATGCCATCCGCTTTGATTGGCCTGCTTGACGGTCCCCAGCTTTCGTCGCACTGCCTCAAGCAAAGCTTGCGTATCCTCCTCGCTTGACGCTTTTCGAAAGCCTTCATCAGACTGAACATAGATCTCATGATACTGACCTCCGTTCAATTGATTGTGAAATTGGACGACAGCCCGTTCGGCAATCCCCTTGCCTTTGGTTAACGAACATGAATTGCCGGCGAAGAGCAGCGCGGCTAAGAACGTGAGCAAGATCGTTTGTCTGGGCGCAATTCTCATCGTTAGTCCTCCAACGCTAACCAGTTCCGATCAGCTGGCCGCGAGATTTACCTTTCAGCGGTTAATAAATCTGCGCTGTGCTCGTTAACAAAGGGTGTGATACCCGTGCAGTAAGACCTTGAGAAGAGTAATCGCGCGCCAACCGGATTTTAGTTGCCCAAGATTTCTCCGTGGCGGGCCTCGGTTTTGCCGACTCCCATTGCGGTAAGGTTTACCTTACCGGCCCAACACTCAACTTTTCCAGCTCGAGGCTAAGC
>JBAPXA010000247.1:0-20488 GCA_049283975.1 Pyrinomonadaceae bacterium
GTAGTAAGTACCTGGAAAGACTTGTCATCAAAGCGGGCGGGCGCATCTATTTCCTCGACACGAATGAGATCGAATGGATCGAAGCCGAGGGCAACTATGTGTCAGTCCACACCGCAAAAAAGTCCCACCTGATTCGAGAAACCATCGGCAGTCTCGAATCGCAGCTCGATCCCAAAAAATTTGTTCGCATCCATCGCTCGTCGATCGTGCGCATCGCAAGTATTCGAGAACTGGAACCATGGTTCCATGGCGAATATCGGGTCAACCTGGAAAACGGTACGCAGCTGGCACTCTCTCGCAACTATCGCGACAAGCTCCAGGAAGCCCTGGGCAAGTTGCCTTAGCCAGACCGATTGTCACCGTCTCAAGCCCGTTAGTCACAAGACCATGCCTTTCCGTCATAAAAGCGAATCGACCACAGCAATTCAGCCGTATAACTTGTCGTGTTACTTCCCGGTGATTTAAGAGTCGCGTTAACCCAGGCGCACTTCTAGAAAACCTTTTCGCGTTGCTCATGCTCTAGCTCGGTCCCCAGACGGGCCACAGGTACGGACGAAACTCCTTAAGACTGCGGCAGGAGGAACTCCCATGAGGCTTCGCGACTTTTTGATAGCTGCAACATTGATGACTTCAACACTGATTACAGGTCTGGCCAGGCCCTTGCCCCCAGCGGCGATTGATCGAAGTGACTGCGCAGACGATGCGCTGAGACCGAGCGCGCCGGCCAGAGTTATGGTGCCGCTACCGTCCGAGTTGATTTCAGATGACAAAGTTCTGGAGTCGGTCTACTACAACACGCTCGCGATTCTAAGTAGGAGCAACAGTTGTAGCGACTTTTTTGGCGGGCCCGCTACCTCGACGGAAGTGTTCGGCCTGCTGATGCGCCAGGTGCGCAAAGACTTCTTGTCGCCTGCGATTGCCATGCGCATGCACGGGCAAACCATCAATGCAAAGAACACTCGGCTTAACGCCCACTACCGGCTGTTCAACAAAGTTTCAATCAACACTAATGGACCGTTCTTTAGGAAGGCGAACTTTCGCTCCGAGCGCACGATCTTTGGTGTGGGAACGTTCGGGCCCAACACCCGCGAAGTGCGGCTGCTGATCCTTTTGCATGAGCTCGGCCACTTGATCCAGGGCCAGGATGGAAATTGGTTGTTGCCCGACGACGGCGGCAACGAGCAGCTCAGCCGTAACAATTCGCTCAAAATAGAAAAGGTCTGTGGCGAACAAATATCCAGCGTGAGCAACGGCGATGCCTTAAAGAATTTGGCTTTGCGAAATCAAGCAGATGAAAAGCTCGCATTGGATAGCAATCATTCCGAGCAGTCTCCCATTGAAAGCGCAGGGAACCATTGATCAAGGAATACGCACCAAAAAAGGAGATAGATATGAAAGCGACAGCTTGGGAGAACGAGGGATTAGAACTGAATGCCGCTCCGCAAAACGGAAACGAAGAATCTGCGACCACTCCTAATAACCTCACAACCGTAAAGGAGCTGACGCTCCGGCTTCTGCGCGAAGTGCAGTGCATCAGCGAGGTGCGACCGTCCAGCTTTGAAAACGGGCTCGATTTCTATGACGAAGTTACGCGTTTCGAGATAGACCTGATCAAGCGCGCCCTGCTGCTGACAGCTGGGCACCAGGGGCGTGCGGCAAGATTATTGAATTTGAGAGCGACAACGCTGAATTCAAAGATCAAACACTACGGGATCAGTCTGGAAGGCTTTGTCATCGGTTATCACTTTTCGGGAACAGACGACAACGGCACGCGGCAACATGCTTGAGTCGCGGGTGCGGTACGCGAGCCTCGGTACCGTACGGGAGCGGTAGCGACCGACAACGATTGGCGATTGCCGATTGGGGATTGCCAATTGACCTTTCGCGAAGGATCCAATCAAAAATCGGCAATTGAGAATTGGCAGTGTGATCGGGGGTGGCCCACCGGGGTCACCCCAATCGTTTTTCTGATCTCTGCATTTTTAGGTGGTCACGGAGAGCCACCCCTACAAATCGATCAACCTCTCAACCATCGGGGCACAACTAAAAACTGTAGTGCGAAAGAGTCTGTAGCCGCCAGTACCTAAGAACTCACCAGCGAATTTCTACAGAATCCAAAAGTCGCAATATCAAGTCCTGAAGACACTGCGACAAGCGGGCCGAGGCAGGTGACAAGACGGCTTCGGGGACTTGTGGGCCAGAGGGCACGATCGTTGCGCTTTCTGAACCGTGCCAACTCCCCGTTGCATCGTTGGCCATCCGAGTTTCTGGAATCTCGAAGTACTACGCAGTGACCAGAGGGACAACGATCAATGAAGGTGAAGCTGCCGCGGATCGAGGCGAACGCGAATCTTCGTCGGACGCGACGATGGGACGGCAGGTTTCATCGCCCAGAACAAACGGTTCAAGAGAGGAAAGTGAACTATGAGTAAGACAAAAATAACAAGGGCCGCCACTAGAAGCGGATTAGGGTTTTTGGCCTTCGTCTTTGCACTTGCGCTGACGGCTGCCACAAGCCTGGCCCAGAGCGCTACCGGCGAAATCGTCGGCAAGGTAACTGACCCCAACGGAGCAGTTGTAGCGGGCGCAATCGTCACGGTGAAATCTGTAGACACCGGCCGCGAGGTGACTGCGACCTCGGACAATCAAGGCGGTTACACCATCCCGGCGCTGCAACCCGGAATCTATGACGTCAACGTCCAGGGTGGCAATTTCAAGCCGAGCAACCAACGAGTCCAGGTCACTATTGGAGCAAAGGTATCTGTTGACACCCAACTGACTCTCACCGACGTAACCGGCGAGACTGTCAGTGTGATCGCTACTGAGGGTGTCGAGGTTAATACCCAAACCGCAGAGGTTTCCAACATCGTTACCGGCACGCAGATTCGCGAGCTGCCAACGCTCACGAGAAACCCGTACGACTTGATCGGAATTGCGAACAACGTTTCCAATGACGATCCGGGTCCGGCGGTTCCGGGCGTGGGCGTCTCGGGTCGTGGGGCGGGTTACAACATCAACGGGCAGCGCGCGGCCAGCACCAACGTGCTACTCGACGGTGTTGATAATAACAACGTCTACTATGCCTCACTGGGTCAAAATATTCCCCTCGATGCTGTTGGCGAATTTCGTGTCGTCACCAGTAACTTTTCCGCTGAATATGGACGCGCATCGGGCGGCATCATCAACGTGCTGACCAGGGGCGGCTCCAATTCTTTTCACGGATCACTGTTCGAGTTCAATCGCATTTCCCGTTTGGCCTCGAATGGATACAACAACAACGCCAACGGAGTTGAGCGAGGGGTTTTCACGCGCAACCAGTTTGGCTACACGATCGGCGGTCCCGCCATCAAGGACAAGCTGTTCTTCTTTAACAGCACTGAATGGACCCGCGTTCGCAGCACTGGAGAAGTTTTGTCAGTCGTGCCGACGGCATCGTTGATCAACGCTTCAGCGGCTTCCACGCGCAACTTCTTCGCCGGACATGCGCTGCAGAGCACGCCCACCGGGACCTTCTTTACCGTGGGCCAGGTCCTGGACACTTTTAGCATTCCTGCCGGCAACCCCTTCGCGGCACTTGATCCGAATCTGCGAGCTTTTGAACTCGTGCGATTCACCGAGCCGACTAACCTCGGAGGTGGAGTGCCGCAAAACACCTACTCGATGGCTTTGCGTATGGACTTCAACCTGAGTCGCGATACTTTGATCTATGGGCGCTTTGCTCGCGAGAGTAAGCTTTTCCCGAACGGCAGCTCGGCGTTCAGTCCTTGGACCGGGTTCGATACCCCGGCCACCAACCTCAACAACAACTTCCTGGTTTCGCTGACTCACACGTTTTCACCGAGTCTCATTTCTGAAACCAAAGTCGCATTCAATCGCTTAAACGGTAGTCAACCCTACGGCGAACAGCCTATCGGTCCGGGACTCTTCATGTTTCCTGGCGCCACGGGAACGATTGGCGGACAAGCGATTGCATTCCCAGGTTACTGGCCCTACAACGCGGCAAACTCGCCGGCAGGATTTGGTGGGCCGCAAAACCTGGGGCAGTTGTATGAGGACTTGAGTTATACGCTCGGTCGGCACCAACTCAAGTTCGGCGGCCAGTACGTCTACATCCAGGACACCCACACCTTCGGTGCTTACGAGAATGCAGTGCAGAGTCTCGGGGCCCAGGGCAATTACGCCCAGGCGCTGGGTAATTTTGTCACCGGCAACGCTAACCAGTTTCAGGCAGCCGTGTTCCCGCAGGGCAAATTCCCCGGTGAGAACGTGAACCTGCCTGTTGGTCCGCCAGACTTCACTCGTAGCAACCGCTACAACGAATGGGCGGCTTATCTGAACGATTCGTTCCGCTTCAGACCCAACCTGGTTCTGAACCTGGGTCTGCGCTACGAATACTACGGCGTGCAGAAGAACAAGAATCCGGAATTGGATTCCAACTTCTATTTCGGCTCCGGCTCCACTTTGCAGGAACAGATCAGAAATGGCAGCGTTCAACTCGCGCAAGACAGTCCGGTTGGTGGTCTCTGGAAACCGGACCGAAATAACTTCGCGCCACGCGTCGGTTTCGCCTGGGACATCTTTGGAGACGGTAAGACGAGTCTCCGCGGTGGCTATGGCCTGGCCTACGAGCGCAACTTTGGCAACGTGACGTTCAACGTGATTCAGAATCCGCCGAACTATGCGGTGCTGTCACTCTTCAACAATGCTGACGTGACCAACTTGCAGATCACGACAGACAACGCAGGACCCTTGGCCGGCAGCACGCCTCCCACCAAGGTCTTGCCCGTTACCAGCCTGCGCCATGTGCGGGAAGACATAGTCAATGCGTATGCGCACTTCTTTAGTGCTGCGTTCCAGCGCGAACTTGGAAGAGGCAACGTATTGTCCGTGGAATACTCGGGATCACGCGGGGAGAGTCTCTATTCGATCTCGCCGTTGAACATCCAGGGAGCAGGTGCCTTTTACCTGGGCGACGCAGATCCTAATTCTCGGCTCAACAATCAGTATTCCAACATCAACACCCGCGGCAACGAAGGCTACTCTCGTTACAACGCGCTGATCGTGGCGCTCGACGGCAGCAGCTTCCGTAACACGGGAATGCAGTTCACGGCTCATTACACGTTCGCGAAAGCGAATGACAACTTGAGCTCAACATTTAGTGAAGGAGCATTCAATAGCAACCTCGGTCTGACGAATCCATATGATCCCAGTTTCGACTATGGTCCGGCAGACTTCGACGTCCGGCATCGTTTTGTGGGCAGCTTGATTTGGACGATACCTTTCGCCAAGAACAAGAGCGGTTTCGCAAAAGCCTTGCTTGATGGTTGGACAGTTACGGGCATTTTCAATGCCCGCACTGGAACTCCGTTCACAATCTTTGACGGCAGCAACGCGTTCCTCTCCAGTCCGAGACTGGTGGCGAACGGACCGCTCACCGTTAACGTCACTCCGACTGGCAACGCGAACTTCTTCAACTACATTGATCTCACTGGTCAACCGGTGGGAGCGTTTGGCAATGCAGTTTGCGGTGGCTGTTCGGACTTCGGTCCTTATCCGGCCGGAATGACGAGACGCAACCAGTTTCGTGGTCCTGGCTACTGGAACCTCGACGCTGGGGTTTCACGCAACATCAAATTCGGCGAGAAGTACACCCTGCAACTTCGCGGTGAACTCTTCAACGCCCTTAACCATGCAAATCTTTACATCGCTCCCGGCACCCAGGACGTTACCAGTGGGTTCGTCGGAGCCGTAAAAGGCGTAACGCCGAACGGCAACGTCGAGCGTCGCAATGTGCAACTGGCAGTGAAGTTCATCTTCTAGCTTGGAGCAGATGTAGACCGACGGCCTAACTGGCAAAGGGAGGCCAAAACAAAAGCGGGAGCAGCGCTAGCTGTTCCCGCTTTGCGGTAGTAATGTCCAAAGCCCAAAGTCCGCCGACGACACTCGAGTTACACCCTGGCCGCTTACACCAGCGAAGATCGTACGAAGGACAGACTTAGGACATTGGACGTTGGACATTATACAGCGGACGTTACTCCATTCACCGCCCTAGCAACACACCCACGCTTCGGCTTTCCGAATTCGTCGTGACGATATCGAGTTTGCCGTCACCGCTTAAGTCGGCGACTGCGAGGCGCCACACTCCTCGTCCTGTTTGAAAAGGTGAGCCGGGAGCAGCGCTGAAGCTGCCGCGCCCATCGCCCAACATGATCCTTACACTCTCACCAGTTGCAGCAAGCGCATCAACACGTCCGTCACGATTCACATCCGCGAGCACTACCTGAAAGGCACTTCGACCCCAATCTAACGGCGAGCCAACAGCTTCAGTAAAACGGCCCGCACCATCGCCCAGCAGGACACTTAACTCGCTCTTCTCGTGATGAGTAGCCACCAGATCCGGTTTGCGATCGCCATTTACGTCGCCGACTGCGGCGAACCACGGTTCACCGGTACGCAGGGGAAGTTCACTCCGACTAAAGCCACCACGTCCATCATTGAGTAGCAGTGTCAACGCAAAACTCTGCGGCAGTTGTTGCGCCCGCAGTGGCCCGGTAGCGGACGCGGTCCCAATAATGTCGAGACGGCCATCATTGTTCACGTCGCCGATGGCAAATGGATACGGGCTGGGACCAACTGGGAATGCTTTGGGCACGGGCCTGAAGCGTCCTCGTCCGTCGCCCAATGCGATTGACACATCATTGTCAGCGTTGTTGGCCGTGATGAGATCGAGTTTCTGATCGCCGTTGATATCGCCTAATGCCAGGCCATGTGTGTGAGGGTGCTGGCCTCGCTTCATAACAACAGGAGAATTCGGCGCGAGCGTCATTCCGCCTTTGCCATCGCCCAGCAGCAAGACCACGCCGTAACTGTCGTGACTATCGATCGCCAAATCCAGATTCTTGTCACCATTCACATCACCGAGCGCCATGTCACCTGGAGGGTCGGGCAAGGGAATTGGATTAGAAGCGTGAAACTGACCCTCGCGGCTTCCCGTGTTTAGCAACACTACTAACCTGCGCTGTTCGCCACAGGCGACTACAAGGTCTTGTTTGCCATCATTATTCAGATCGCCAATGCTCACGTTCCCGGGTCCACAGCCAACGGCGATGGGTGAACCAGGTGCGCTGGAGAACAGCGGCTGTTGCGGAACGCCAACGTTAGCCTGTCCCGCGCTGCAGGAAGACAAGAAGAGTATGGCCAACAAAAGGGCCACACCAGCAACCGTGTGATTTCTGTAGTTTTTCAAAGCGTTCCTTTGCCCCTGGACCTCGATTGAAGCGGTATCAGTAATTAGACGGGCGAGAGCTCGGATATCTTCCGAAAATGATGCGAACGAAGGCTCGGATCCATCAAGCCCTTCAGTGGCGAGATTCTTAAGGTGTTTGCGACCAGGGGTGGCGTCGTGGTGTAAGGCACCCGCCAGACGTTTTGAACCCGCCGAGAGAGTGCCCCTTCCGGCGGATACTTTTGCAGACAGAAAAACAGCAGACAGCAAACAGAAGAACCTCCCTGACGGTCGGGCTACTGCCTACTGCCTACTGCCTATACGCCTGCTTACGGCTTTCCTTTGCCTTTGGCTTTGCCTCCAGCATTACCTTGCGGTTTAACTGGCGGTGCCTGTTTGCCCTCTTTTGACGCGCCTTGTGACTGCTGTTTTGGCTGCGGTTGCGGCTTCGACGGGTTGCTTACTCGCTCTCCCTGCGGCTGCTGTTTTGCCGGGTTTCCAGCTCGCTCCCCCTGCACCTGCGGTTGCGTTTTGGGTAGGGCCTGCTGCTTCGGCTGACGTACCTGCTGCTTCGCTGCTCTCTCGGGCTTGTCACTACGTGCAGCCTCGGCGCTTCGCTGATCGACTTCCGGTTTGCGATTAGGATTAGCTTGTTGCGCCTGGCGCTCGTCCCTGATTTTGAACTTTTCATTCCGGGCTTTGTCGGGAACCCGTTCGACGCGCAGCGACTTCGCCAAGTCCTTTCTAAACCATGAGCCCTTTGGATCCGTGCTGATAAGAACGCGGGTGTCGTTAAGTTTTTTCGCAATGCCCGGGGGCAAATCAATCTTGCCTCTTCCCCATGCGGAGTGAATCACTGCGTTTCTCAGCGGTGTGAAAGTCAACGGATCGAGCGTGGGCCTCACCAAGGCTAATCTCTGCTGATCGATCCTTGTCAGATTCCGGGAATCGATAACGCGACCAAAAGCATCAACCGACACTACCGTGACTGCTCCGGGTATGCCGTAGTTGATAAGTTTCACAGGCACTATGTTCGACTGCGTCAGATAATGCGGCTGCCAGTTATCGTCATAATAACGCGGCGCATAAGGGTCGCCGGGGCCCAGCGGCACCCAGCCGATTTGGTTCGCATCGTTTAGCGGAACAAACGCAACGAGTGCCGGCGCATAAGCCGGCGTCGTATTTACGGAATCGGGAATCCAGTACCACTGGTTATTCACGTTGGCCCAACGTCCATAGTGATACGGCGCATAACCCCAGGGCTCACTGGAAACCCACGTCGGCCCGTACGGATAATCGTTAGTCCACTGACCCTGTTGATAAGGAACCCAGCCGGAATCTACGCGTGGCCTCCAGGCATACCCATACTGGTCCACATTCTGCCAATCGCCGTAGTAATCGAGATCGTTGATGCCCGGAATGGTTGAACTCGCATACTGATAACTCGCATTGCGCCGGTAGGGATCGTAATAGTAGGGATCATCAAGATAAGCGTCGTAGTTGCTGTAACGACCGTCGTAAGAGTCTGGATATTGATATCGGTAATAATCATCCACCTGATATCCGGCATCCTGAGAATTCAACCGCGACAACGCCAGCTCTGAAGCCGTTTGGCCCAGCAGGTTAAGCATTTCGCCTTTGTTGATCTCGCCGGAGCCCCCCAACCCTACAACTTGCGCCAGTCCGCTTAGCACCGAGACGAGCACGCCGCCATTGTTGTCAAAACCGACGTTATAAAGGCCAGGCTGTTCAAAGTTAACCGAACCGTTGGGAGTAGCTACTTCAAACAATTCATCAGGTTGTAGATACCCGAGGTCAAACATTGCCGATCCGTCGCGGAGTGCGAGCTGAGTGCGACGGTCTCCAAGCGACACCACATCAAGCGATGTGTTCGGATTGAGCCGCGCGAAATTACGACCGCTAAACGCAAGCGAGGTGCGCGCGTTATCGCGTGTGTAGATTCGATCACCTACTGAGAAGGGTTGATTAGGCGTAGCGGCAATCCACTCTGCGTTGGCATCGCCGCTCGCGAGGCCATCACTGAAAGCTACTTCGCCATCGACTCGTTGGATGCGAGCCGCATAGGGCATCTCTGCGGCGGATGCGGTCTGTTCCTGTTTCATCCAAAAGACCACGCCCAAGCCGGCGATGACTGCAACCACCACTGCCATGATGGCCATGTGCGGCCATACTTTGATCCTGTTCATAAAACTCTCCTTAGCCTTAGTTAAAAAATTAATAGTCTTTTTAGTAATTCTCCCGCAATAACCATGCCTTGCACGCTGCAAATACATGAGATTTCTATGTATGACTGCATGATCCCGCGCTATGTAGATCTACGTTGCGCTCTAACCGGTTGACATGGTTTAGGCACACTCTTGCAATGAGATTGATCACGAGGAATCCCGAGAAGGGCGCTTGATTTCGGCCAATACGTACTCATTCAAGGCGTCATTGGCGGACAACGTACCTTTCGAGAGGAACCTGCTAACAGCGAACACCAGTCGTAGGTCCGCTGTTTGCGACTCCTTGCCTGCTCTCAACCCTTGATGCGACTGCGGAGACAGTGGTAGGCACTGGCTATTGCGCGGCCCACTCTGCCGCCAGCTGAGGCACGTGATTGTGAGGGTGCCGCTGCGGAGGAGGCCGTCATTTGAGTGCGAAGCAGCGCGGCCTGGTCCAGGATGATCTTGTCCATCGGGTTTTCATCAGGCCGAGCAAGGCTCTGCGCGGAGTCGAGTAACTTAGCCCGAGTCGACATCCATTGCATCGTTGCCGACAGAAATAGTTCCTTCAGGTAAGCGAAGGAGAAGTCTTCGGTCTGTTCCACCACCCTGTCGACTGTGGCATTTGAGACACGCAGTGCTGGGTGAACAGCGCTGCTGGAAGCCCGGTCGCTATCGCTCCCGGTTCTGACCTCACAACTAAGTTTGTCGCCAGAAGCAACCGTTTCGCTGCCGTTCGCGGCGCGGTTCCACGCCGCGACATACGCCCGCCGCTCCGACGGACCCGGCAGGTTAAAGTAGTATTTGCGATCGAAACGGCTGGGACGATTGAGAATTGCCGGATCGAGCCGCTCGGGGTGATTCGTGGTCGCCAGTACCACCAGCCCAGTGTTGCTCTCAAACCCGTCCAGCTCATTGAGGAAGAACGATCGATTCTCGTCGTCAATCATCGAGTCAAGGTCTTCGAAGACTAACAAGCAAGGCGTCGCCATTCGCGCGCGAGCAAAGACCGCGCCTATGTTTTCCTGTTCCGTTGCATACTCCGACTTGAATCCTTTGACATAAAGGCAGGGACGCGCAAGTAGATTGATCAAGGCCTTGACGGTGTGGGTCTTTCCATTTCCGGGTGGACCAATGAACAAAGCTCCGCGCTTCCAGGGGATGCCGTATCGCTCATAAACATCCCGCGAGCGAAAGAATTGGTCGAAGTCAGTTTGCACCTGTTGCTGCAGCGAGTCAGGCAGAATCAGATTTGAGAAAGTCGCAGTCTTGATGGATTTGTATAGTTCTTCGTTCTTCTCCCAGTTACCATCCTTGAATACCAGAATCTCGCCGCGCACTTCCGACGACCACTCGCACACAGCGCCGAAAAAGGCTTCGGCGACACTCTTGCTGTCGGCGACAATCCAATGATGTCGAGAGCGGTAACAACCCTCCGCCCATGTGATCAGCACAACGTCAAGCAGGTGTCCCTGCCAGAGGACATTGAGCCATGAGTTCTCGAGGTCTCGATCTAAATCTCTTGTTAGCCCATCCCATCTGGTTCGGATGTGATTGAAAACGGACGACTGTTCAACAATCGAGCAGTGCTCCGCGCAGACGAATGCTTCCAGGTCAAAGTACCCGGTGTTGCCTTCAATGATCGCCTTGTCTGGATGCAGCTCCGCCAGTTCCCGCCCGACGTGGTATGCGACGTAGTCGTTCGGTTTGTGAAGCGCATCCCTGATGAAATTCTCTATGCCCATAACGGCCTAACAAAATCCAATCTAATGGAGTGTTCTTCTGAAAACGCACAGGTACGCCGGTCCCCGCGCACTCCAAACGCAAGCAGATCCGGGCGACGTAAAGTCGAAAGTTTCTAGATAGAAGTAGAGGGTGCGACCAACAGCGGTCGCGAGAACTAACTGAGGGTGTAACTCGTGAGCATTAGCATTAAATTACCACTCTTTGCGAAGTGGTCCCACCATAGCGCGACACTCGATTGCCGTCAAGGTTTTTGAGGAGCAGGAGCAGAAGGCAGGAAGCAGTTGACAGGAAGTCGATCAAGGCGAGAATTCCGCGACTGTCTGTGGACTAACCCCTGAGTTGGCCGTTGCTGGATTTTCCTGTGAGGTCAGTTGTTTTAGATCATCCGTTGCGGACACCAGACCAGTTCGCCAGATGAATATTGTTGAAATTACCAGGGCGATGGTGCAAGCGACACCGCCTTCAATTCCGTAACGCGCCCCGGTTAGCCATGCTGGTCCGAAATCACTACCCAACAGGATCGGATTGGGAGCTATCTTAGTAATGCCACTGACCGGCAAACCAAACAATGCACCAAGGGCCCAGTTCCAGGCCCAGTGCACGCCGAGCGGAAACCACAAACTCCTGGTCCGCAAATAAGCTACTGCAAGCCACACCCCCGCGAGTGCTGTGTTTATGAAAGCCAGCACGCCACCGGCGTTGGGATTCTTCAGATGAATCGCCGCGAACGGAACCGACGTCAACAGGATACCTAGCCAGATCAAGCGGGCCCGCGTAAGCGTTTGTAGTGGGTAGCCACGAAAGAGCGCCTCTTCCGCGAGTGCGGCCACGATAAAGAGTCCTGCTGAAATTACGACCGTGCCCGCAACTGATCCTAGCGGCTTTGGCGAAACTGAAAATCTCAGTCCCCCGCCGGCAAAAGCAATCGCGGCCGCGAGCGCAAGCGATACGACTCCGATGCCGGAGCCCAGGCTCAGATCGCGCAGCCAACTCGAGTGGCACGTCAAACCCAAACTACGCCAGGGCAAACCTTCGATGAAGCGCGTACAGATATAGCCTGCCACAAGGGCACCACCGAGAAACATTAAGCGGAAGATGAGGTCCTCAAAGTGCTCTCTGGGTGCGAGGGTGGGGACGAGATTGATGGCGAGGGCATAGACGACTCGCAAAGCCCCGGTTGCAACAAACATCAGGATCACGAAAAGGCCGGTAAAGGTAATGAGGCGCCAGCCACTTCGCAGACGACCCGCGTTATTAAGGAAGAGGTTACGTAAAGGATCCATCTCGCAGACATTGTAACTGAGGAAGTCCAAAGTCCAAGGTCCAAAGTCCAAGGTCACAAAACCGAGACTTGCTTCAAGTTTTCCGGTTGGGGCGCCGCAGGAGGGCGACGGCATCCGCGGCGGACAAACGCTTCGAGGCCTTTAAAACGCGGACGTTGGACGTTGGACTTTGGACATTGGACTTCTTACTGCTGTGCTAAACTTTGGGCCAGTTTTTATGGGTTCTCAGCCGCAAAACTATTCCTCCGACAGGCGGAAGGTCAGCAAACGACGCCGCGTCCTTTTCTGGACGCTCGGCGTCACGGTTCTGCTCTTGCTCTTCGTGATCGTCTCGCAGCAATTGTGGCTCTGGAACATCGTGCCTCTGGAAAGCGCTTCTGACACAGTCGTGCTCTACGCTCTCTCGACTCTTAACTTCATTGCCTTCGTAGTCTTCTCTTTCATCTTCGTGAGAAATCTCCTCAAGCTGCGCCGCGAACGGCGCGAACGCGAGCTCGGTTCAAAGATCAAAACGCGCCTGCTCGTCTACTTCATCGGCATCAGCTTTCTTCCCATCATTGCGATGGCAGTTTTCTCGTATCTCTTCCTCAATCGTTCGCTCGAAAAATGGTTTAGTAAACTGCCCGAAGATGTTGTGACGGAGGCGCGAGAAGTGCAGCGCGAAGCGATCGCCGCACAATATCGCAGCCTGCACGAGACAGCGTTGTTGCTCGGCGTAGTTCTTAGTAAGCAACCGGAAGCTGAACGGCAGTCAACTCTGAACCAGATGGTGGCGCAAGGAGAACTTTCGGCCGCCGAGATTGTGGACAATTCCGGCAACCGCGTGGCCCAGAGTCGCGTTAGCCTTCCGGCCGATGAGAATGCGGAGTTGGATACATTGCTTTATGGCGCGCGACAAGCGAAAGACGAGATCGGTGAATCCCTCGTTGATGGCCGCGGTTTCGACATTGTTACCGCGCCTCTTTCTCCCAATCAGTTTCTGATTCTAGCCACCGCCCGCCGCAGCGGGAGCGACCTCAGCAGTACGATCAGCGGTTCACAGAGCGAGTACCAAAAGCTCGTGGCCCGCCAGCGAAAGGTTCGTTGGCTGGGAATCTCCACGCTCGGCCTGATGACGCTGATGCTGCTGTTTGTCTCGAGTTGGGTGGCGATCTATCTGGCGCGCGGAATTGCGACGCCAATTAAGAGTTTGGCCGAAGCATCTAACGAAGTCGCGCGCGGAAATTTGGCGCATCGCGTAATTCCGGGCGCCGAAGACGAACTAGCCTTGCTGGCGCACTCCTTTAATCAAATGACCGCACAACTGGAGGAAAACCGGCGTCGCATCGACGCTGGTTCAGCGGAGCTGCGTGACAAAAATCTCGCTCTTGAGGAGCGACGAAACTACATCGAGACAGTCTTGCAGTCGCTCACTACCGGCGTCGTGTCTCTCGACGAAGAGGATCGTGTGACGACAATCAATCCCGCAGCGGCGCGGATGCTGCGCTTGAACCGTCCGCAACCTGATAACTCACTGCGGCTCGAGCACCTGCTGGGCTCAGAAGACCGTGTTGTTCTGGAAAGATTGCTACGCCGAGCGCGCCGCACCGGGCATTCCACTGAGCAGGCCCAGTTAATCGGAGCGGGAACAGTTGAAAGCGGATCGCTTCCCGTCGCTTTGACAGCGACAGCCTTCCACGATCCCAAAGTAGTGGGAGGTTCGGGTCAGGGAGTTGTGTTTGTGATTGAGGATCTTTCGGAACTGCTGGCCGCTCAGCGTGCAGCCGCCTGGAGTGAAGTGGCGCGACGCATGGCGCACGAGATCAAGAATCCACTCACGCCGATTCAGCTCTCCGCGGAACGAATCGCCAGGAGCTTTCACAGGAACGGCGGGACTGAGAATGAAAACGGAAGCAACCAGAACGGGAGCAGAGCAGCGGCGGGAGAACTGGCAAGCGCGGGGGCGCAAGACGCCAATCGCATTGCCACCGTGATCGACGAGTGCACGGAAACGATCACTCGTGAGGTCGCGGGCTTGAAAGCGATGGTTGACGAGTTTTCTCGCTTCGCGCGCTTGCCGCTCGCGCGGCTGGAACCTGCAAATCTGAACGAGATCGTGCTTAACGCCGTGGCGTTATACGAAGAGCGGCTCAATGGCGTCGAGTTAGAAACGAAGCTCGACCCACAGATACCGGTGGCCTCGCTTGACTCCGAACAGTTGCGACGAGTCTTCGTGAATCTGATTGATAATGCGCTCGCGGCGCTCGCCAATATTACTAATGAGCGGAAGGTCACAGTGGAAACGAAGTATGACAACGCGCTCGGATTGTTGACCGCCGAAGTAAGAGATACGGGACAGGGAATTCGCCCCGCAGATTTCAGGCGTCTCTTCCAACCATATTTTTCGACGCGAGGTGGTGGCACCGGTTTAGGTCTGGCAATCGTGCAGCGCATTGTCCTCGAGCATCACGGACGGATTCGTGCCGAAGCAAATGTCCCGCGGGGTGCCCGGTTTATTATTGAAATACCCATTCGGTCTTAGATCTTTGGTCTTAGGTCTTTGAACTTCTGCCTTATTCCAGTTGAAGCTTCAAAAGATTGAAAACCAAAGATCAAAGCTCAAAGACCAAAAACCAAAAACCAAAACCCAAAGACCAAAGACCAAAGACCAAACCTAAGTGGACTCCATCCTAATAGTTGATGACGAGCGTGGGATACGCGACACGCTGCGTGCGGTGATGAGCGACGAAGGTTTCGCTATCGAAGCCGTGGCGAGCGGAGAGGACTGCCTGAAGGCGGTTGAACGGCGCGCCTACGACTGTATCCTGCTCGATGTCTGGCTGCCGGGAATCGATGGCCTTGAGACGCTCAAACAACTTCGAGACGCGGGAGCAGATTCCGCGGTCGTAATCATCTCCGGTCATGGCAACGTGGAAACGGCTGTGCGCGCCACCAAACTTGGAGCGTTTGATTTTATTGAAAAGCCGCTCTCAATCGAGAAAACGGTGTTGACGGTGCGCAATGCTTTGCGCCAGCGGCGGCTGGAGTTAATGAATGCCGAAATGGCGGCCGAACTTGCCAAAGAGCACGCGCTCGTTGGCGAATCGGTGGCTATGCGCGCATTGCGTAAACAGATTGCGATTGTGGCGCCCACGGACGGTCGCGTTTTGATCTATGGCGAGTCGGGAACCGGAAAGGAGTTGGTTGCGCATGCGATTCACGCGCAGTCGGCGCGGGCTGCGGCCCCGTTTATCGAAGTCAATTCAGCCGCAATCCCGGAGGAGTTGATTGAATCAGAACTATTTGGTCACGTGAAAGGATCGTTTACGGGAGCGACGACAGCAAAGAAAGGAAAGTTCGAATTGGCTGACGGCGCAACGCTGTTCCTGGATGAGGTTGGTGACATGAGCGCGAAGGTCCAGGCGAAGGTTTTGCGGGTGCTCGAGGAACAGCGCTTTGAAGCCGTCGGCAGCGGAACGGCAATCAATGTTGACGTGCGCATAATCGCGGCCACAAACAAGCGGCTGGATTTAGAGATCGAGCAGGGAAAGTTTCGCGCTGATCTCTTTTATCGACTCAATGTCATCCCCTTTGAACTTCCGCCATTGCGCGATCGGCCCGAGGACGTGCCCCTCCTGGTCGAACATTTCAACCATCACTACTCCGTTCCTTATGGAAGGACTCCGAAACAGTTTTCGCCTGAAGCCATTGCAGAATTGCAGGGCTACTCCTGGCCGGGCAATGTCAGGGAACTCCGAAACACGGTGGAGCGAGTGGTAATCATGCATCCCGGCGTGAAGGTAGCGGCGAACGATTTGCCGGTGGGCGGCAAAGCTGAAGCGCCAGCGGCTTCGTTTCGCTTTCCTTCATTTAAGGAGGCCACTGATGCCTACCATCGCGCCTTTATTCAACGAAAATTGGAGGAAGCAGAGGGAAATGTTTCGCGCGCCGCCGAGTTGATGGGCGTGGATCGCAGCCACCTCTACCGCAGGATGCGCACCCTCGGGATTCAGGTTCGCGGGGAACGAGGGGGCATGTGACACAAACTATCTGGTTGTGGCGAGCAAGCCGGGGACAATCTATGAAACCGATCTGTATTCTTTTAGTCACAATGATTTGCCTGCTTGGAACCAGCTCCGCCCAGCGCGCATCAAAGTCCCGGCTCGTTGGCAACCTGATGGGGAAGAACCTGGTGGATGGTTGCGGGTGTGAATTTCAGTTTCGCGGCACGAAGAGAAATTCCGAGAAGTACATGTTTGCCGAGAGTATTGAGGGTAAGAATTCATCTCCCTGGATGAACATTGATGGGCGGGATTTAGTCCTGCGTGTGATTAAGGACTGGAAGCCTGGCAAAGAAAGAGTTGGTAGCAGAAGCGTCAGAACTTTCGGCGCCGCTGGGATTTCAGTTACAGCGACCTTTATCGCAACCCGTGTTTGTGCCGCTGCCGATGAGAGTTGTGAGTCATCAGACTACAACGCCACCTTCGTGGTGAAAAAGGGTGGGCGGGTCGAAACGGTAAAGGCTTTTGGAACGTGTGGATGTTGATATTGCATGAGGACGAGCAGGGAAAGGGATACAGACTAATTGTTTGCTTACTGTAAGGGCTCGTTGACTTAAAGTCGCGGATGCCGTATCTGTTAGTAAGACATGCTGATCGGCTGTCTTGATGGTTTCTAAGAGGAATTATGGATTTTACGACTAAGGAATTACTGAAGCGTTATGCAAAGCTGGCAATTGGTCAGCCGTTCGCGCCCGTATTGCTGAACATCCTTGTGACCTCGGTCTGCGATATGCGCTGCACCCACTGTTTCTTTACGGATGAGCTCGACGACCGGCCGCGCAAGAAGCTGCAAATGAAGACGCACGAGATCGAAAAGATCTCCGAAACGTTGGGCGGCAATCTGGGCGTGTTGATCCTCGCCGGCGGTGAGCCTTTCACCCGCAAAGATCTGCCTGAGATTGCCAAGGCGTTTCATACAAACAACAAGTTGGAATCGATCTACATCATGTCTAACGGCCAGATTCAGAAACGAATCTTCCCGGACGTGACGCGCATTCTCGAGGAGTGTCCGAATCTGAATGTGACCGTGGCTCTCGGTATCGATGGCCTAAAAGACCAGCATGAAAAGATTCGTCAGAAACCGGGATCGTGGGACATCGCGATTGATACCGCTCGCCAACTTCAATCAATTAAGAAAGACTACCCACAACTCGATGTGCAAACGTGCACCTGTTTTATGAATTCCAATCAGGGCACGATCTTCGAGTGGTACGATTTCCTGAAGTACGACCTAAAGCCCGACAAAGTTAATTTCAACTACATCCGTCCACCGTCGGCGGATCCCATCGAGCTCGAGATCGATCACTCGCGCTACGCGAAACTGGCGAGGATGATTGATGACGATTCGCGCCACGCCGCTTTGAAAAACAACTACGGCGGTAAGGCTGGATTTTTCAAGGCCGCAATCGACATCTACATGCATGGGCTGATCGCTAAGACACAGGAAACCCAACAAGCGCAGATGACTTGTTATGCAGGCACGGCCGGTGGCGTGATCTACGACGAAGGCACGGTGTCTTCTTGCGAAAATCTGGAGCCAATTGGCAACCTGCGAGACTTCGATTGGGATTTCCAAAAGCTCTGGTTATCGCCGGCAATGAAGGAACGCCGCAAGAAGGCCGCTGACGGTTGTTTCTGCACGCACGAGTCGAACAGTTATTACCCGTCTTTGGCTTTCAATCCAAAGCACTTGATTCAGATTAAGAAGCTCGAGCGAGAGATGAAGAAGGCGCGCAAGGAACTCGATCGACTGGGAAATGAGGTCGATGGCGTAACGGTGAGAGCGTAGGGATTGGCAATTGCCGATTGCCAAAAGATTGGTCTTTGGCCTTGGGTTTTTGATCTTTGCTGTTTCGCAACGAAGAAAAGCAATTAACAAGATTCAGGGCAACCCAGAAAATAAGACTTAAAGACCGGAAATCAAAGTCCAAAGTACAAAGCTCAAAGTTCAAAGGCCCAAGACCACATCCAATGTTCCGATCCCGCGTTCCCAAAATACTGATCATTTCCTCCGACACAGGCGGTGGGCATCGTTCGGCCGCGGCAGCGATCGTCGCGGGCGTGCATAAGTTTTTTGAAGGGCAATCGTACGCAGTGCGGGTAGTGCGCGCGATCGAAGAGTCGCATGCTATCACCGAGAAGCTAGTCCGCCTTTATAACTGGCTCTTACGCAACCGTCAGAATTGGATGAAGTACCTGTACTGGGTCGTAAACCGTTTTCGTCCGGAGACCCGGGAGTTCTTTCAGCGCCGCTGTATCGGCTATTGCGCCGAACTCTTCGAGCGCTGGTGCCCGCATGTTGTGGTCAGCGTCCATCCCCTTACGCAACACATTTTCGCCAGAGTCTTACGAGAGCTCGGTGTCGCCGATCGCATTCCTCTCGTCTCGGTAGTTACTGATCCCTCCTACGGATTTTGGAGAGGTTGGGCGTGTGACGACGTGTCGCTCTATCTCGTTGCGAGCGAGGACGCACGCCGCCAGCTAATCGATTACGGAATCCCGGCGCAACGCATCAAGGTTTTGGGCATGCCAGTGCATCCAAAGTTCGGTTACCCGGGCGAGGACGCTGCCCGCGCTGCTCGGCGAGCACTACACCTGGATCCGGAAAAGTTCACGGTGTTTGTAAACGCTGGTTGGGAAGGGGGCGGTAACATTCCGCAGATCTTCCGCGAGCTGATACGCGGCAAGCTGGATGTTCAGGCGATCTTCCTCGCGGGGCGCAACCACGAGTTAAAAACCGAAGCCGAATCTCTGGCGGTCAATGCCATGTTTCCCGTCCGCGTAATCGGTTACTCCGAACAAGTAGAACAGTTGATGGGCGCGGCGAATGTCATGATCTCAAAGCTTGGTGGCCTCACCACTTTCGAAGCTCTTGCTTGTCGCTTGCCGATAATTGCCGACGCTATCACCCCACCGATGCCGCAGGAAGCGGGGACGGCAAACATGCTTACCAAGCGTGGCGCCGGCATCATGTTGGAGCGTGCTACCGATATAGTTCCCATTATTCGCCGGATGGTGGAAGACACCGCGCACTACTCAGCCATGCGCGCGGCCACTGTTGGCCTTGCACTCCCGAACGCGACCAAACACATCGTGGAAGAGATCGTCGCTTTAATTCCCGCTTCGGTCAGTACACCCGACGAAAGCATCCTTCCCGAGGTCCTTTCCGCTTGAGTTCGTTGACTGGCACGGCTTTTCAGGATTTAATTCCCAAAAGAAATAACTCAAATGAATTCTTGCCCGCTTGCGCGTGTCGAGCGGGCTTTTTAGGAGACTGATAACTGGTGAGCCTGCTGCTTGAAGGAAAGCGTGCATTTGTATCCGGCGGAACGCGCGGCATAGGTGCGGCTATCTGCGAGATTTTTGCTCGCGAGGGCGCCGATGTCGCATTTAACTACGGCACGCGCGATGACCTGGCCGATATGACGCGCAAGAAAATCGAGGCCTACGGGCGGAAAGCGCTGAGCTACAAAGTCTCCGTCACTGATCGTTTGGGTCTTAAAAGATTAACAAGAGAAATTGTCGAGAAGTGGCAGGGCATCGATATCCTTGTTAATAACGCCGCCATCAATCGCGGGGATAATTTCGCGACCACAACTGATCGCGCCTGGGACGAAGTAATCAATACCAACGTAGGCAGTCTCTTCGCGGTTACCAAACCAATCTATAAGCAGATGATCCGCCAGCGAAAGGGAAGCATCCTCAACATCACTTCGATCGGCGCCATTCGCGCGTTGCCGACGGCGGTCCACTACGCCACGTCCAAGGCAGCGATGATTGGATTCACCAAGTGCCTCTCACGCGAGGCGGGGACGTTTGGCGTTAAAGTTAACGCCATCGCGGCCGGGATATTCGATACGGAATTGGCGCAGGCCTTGCCGGAGCGTCTCTTGCAGATGCACGACATTTGGGTGTCAGCCGGGCGTCTCGGGAAGCCTGAGGAGTTAGCCGAGTACGCGGCCTTTATGG
>JBAPXA010000248.1:0-3574 GCA_049283975.1 Pyrinomonadaceae bacterium
GGGCACGTCCTGGCTGACAGCTACGGTTACCTGAACCGGGGATGGCGGCCGGTCAAAACTCTGTTGCGCTTTGTTGGCGCAGCCGGACAGAAACAAGCACAGGGCGACTGCGAAGAGAGTGACTTTCGGGAGATACAGCATGGCTCAATTGTATTTCATCTCGCTTGCATTAGCTTAGTCGGCGTGGGTTGGGGAAACAGTTAAAGGACTCTTACGCAAATGGAAGCCGGAGGGTTCTGCGGCTGATTACTTTTCGGGGACTATTAATTTGCTCGCTGGTCCGTTCCTTGTTTGTCGCCGATAAATTGGTCGAAATACGCTTGCACACGGGCTAACGAGATTTCGGTCGAGAGAAATGCAACGTGATTGTCTGGCCTTAATAACAAAAGAAAAGGCTCGTTGCTGCCAAAGGCCTCCCTGGCTCGTTCATCGAGGACGAAAAATTGCTGATCGGCGATACCCTGATACTCACTTTCAAATTCCTGCCGGATGGATTCATATGAGTCTTTCCTGTTCGCAAAGAGCAGCAAGTGAAATTTTGGTTCATGCAGATAGCTATGACTGTTGCGACCATTAATCAAGAAGTAAGGAATCCGATCTCCGGCCTTAACATTGAAAGCAGCATCGCCCGCGTGATCACTGAGATCGGAATCGCGGTAGCTGATCCCTGTTTGCGAGATTAAAGGAAAGAACCTTTTGCGAACCGGTTCAAGATTCGTAATAAAACCGGCAATAGGAGGGAAGATGGTCGTGCGGATCAGGCTGAGTAGCCAATTTGAGCCGGCGGCAAATTCGAACATCCGGTCAGTGGTGGCTAGCAGCCGCTTCGCGTTCGCAATTCGCTCCTGATTGTAAGTTTCGAGCAGTTGCGTTCGGGCGCGACCTTTAATCACAAAGGCAAGCTTCCAGGCGAGATTGTAAACATCCTGGATTCCGGTGTTCATGCCCTGCGCTCCCACCGGGCTATGAATGTGTGCGGCGTCGCCGGCGACAAAACCTCTTCCCTGGGAAAATTTATTAACCCGGCGCGAGTGAACTTTATAGAGCGAGAACCATTTCACATCGGAGATTTCCAGTTGCAACTGCGCTTCGCTCTTTATCTGCGCCTCGATTTCTTCAAACACAACTTCATCATCTTCGTGCGCGCCTTCCGGGAACGGGCCGACGATGCGATAGCGGTGCTCACCCTTCATCGGAAAGAAAGCTGCAAACACCTCGCGCGCGAGGGAAACCTGCACGGCGTCGTGCGGCAACTCCCAATCAATGCGCGCATCTGCCACATAAAACAGCCGTTCGAAAGTGCTGCCGGCGAACGTGAGCCCTAAGTCATGTCTGACTTTGCTCTTGGCCCCATCACAGCCAACCAAATATTTCGCCGCGATGGTTTGGACTTCTCCGCTTGCCGTGCGCACCGTTGCCTTTACGCCTGCATCCTCTTGAGAAAAACTCTCCAACTCGGTTTGCCACTGAACTACCTTGCCTTGGGCGCGCAAGTGTTCGTAAAGCAATTCCTCATTCTTGCTCTGCTCCAACATCAGCAGGTATGGATAAGCACTAAAGTCTCGGCCCCACTCCGATAGATGAATTTCGCCGCGGACTCTGCCGCGCGCGAGCAACCTTACCTTCGCGGCAATCGCGCCATCCGCAACCGCCTTCGCGGCCAGACCCATTTGCTCGTAGATCTCCAGCGTCCGCGCCTGCACACCAATCGCTTTGGAAAATTTTGTGACGCCCTCGTTTTTCTCAACAATTACAAACTCGATTCCGAATCGGTGCAGTTGGCAGGCAAGCGACAACCCAGTCGGTCCCGCTCCTACAATAATTACGTCTGTTTTGATGGCCGCCATCAGCTGCTAAAGAATTCCGATTGCCAATTGTCGTTTGCCGCTAACTCCTCCGTGCCTTTTCTAAAGATTAGACGGACTCAAGGTAACTTAAACCGAACTCTTGGGTATGAAGATGAATTCTAAATTGGCAATCGGCAATCGGCAATCTCATAAGTTACGATGCTGCCCATGCCGGAACTTCCCGACATCGTCGTCTACCTCGAAGCACTCGATCAGCGGATTTTGGGCGAAACGCTCACTCGGGTCACACTCGGTTCGCCGTTCTTGTTGCGCACCGCTGAGCCACCCCTGACAAGCGTACAGGGACAAAAGGTTGTAGCGCTACGCCGCGTTGGGAAACGGATCTGCTTTGGTTTCGCGAACGATCTCTGGCTCGTGCTTCATCTAATGATCGCGGGACGACTGCATTGGAAAGAAGACGTTCGCAAACCAACAAAGAAGAGTGGGGCCGCTAAGCTTCCCAATAAACGCAACCTCGCCACGTTTGAATTCGCCAACGGAACGCTTTCGCTGACAGAAGCAGGAACGCAACGGCGAGCTTCCCTACACCTCGTCGCCGCTGAAGCGGCACTCAAGAGTCTCGATCCCGGTGGCCTTGAGATCTTCGAGTCTGACCTTGCTCAGTTCGCGTCCGCGCTTCAGTCTGCTAATCACACTCTGAAACGCGCACTAACCGACCCCCATCTGTTTAGCGGCATCGGCAACGCTTATTCCGACGAGATCCTTTGGCACGCGCGACTTTCGCCAATCGCCTTGACGCAGAAACTGCAGCCCGAAGAAATCGAACGCTTGTTCAACTCGACGCGCACGCTACTGACCGAGTGGGTAGAACTGTTGCGCGCAAACGCAGGGGGAAAGTTTCCGGAGAAGGTGACTGCCTTTCGGCCCGAAATGGCAGTTCACGGAAAGTATCAGGAACCGTGTCCGCGTTGCGGCAGCAAGGTGCGCCGCATTCGTTACGCAGCTAATGAAACTAATTATTGTCCAAGCTGTCAGACAGGTGGGAAATTGCTCGCGGATCGGGCGCTCTCGCGACTGCTGCGCGCCGACTGGCCACGAAGCGAAGAAGAACTGGAGAGGGTGGGTAATTGAGTCATCGGGTCATTGAATCATCGGGTCATTGAATCATTGGATCACTTGCGGATTCCTAATGACGAGAAACCCCAATGCTCCCAATGAGCCATAACCAACCACTCAATGATTCAATGACTCAATGACCCGATGATTCAATTAATTACGTTGTCGCCATTTGTTCGATGCGTTGCCTGAGCGTGATCACCTTCCCGCGCACGTGGCTTGATTGGATCGGGCCGAAACCAAAATTGGTGCCTCCGATAGTGATACGACTCATGCCCGGATCGCCCTGGTCAATGATTACATTCAGGGTCACGGGCCAGGTGAATCCAAACTGAAAACTCTCAGCGCAGGAGTAACCATATCCCAGGTCTGAGCTTGGCAAATTTAAGGAGGCGATTGCCTGCCCGCAAACAGCCTTGGCTTGTGGTGGTGGCAGGGGGATCTGAAAGGTTTCTTCGTGACGGGACATGATCAATTTGTTCTTTGTACTTGGTACTTTGTACTTTGTCTTCGGAAATCAATCAACCCTGGAAAACAAAGGATGGATTCAACTCCGAAGTGCAACTTCTGAGACGCAGAGAAGTTCGAGAGCGGTAACCGACAGCATTCGAGTAACATCGCCACTCGGTACAGTACCGGGAGCGTTAGCG
>JBAPXA010000249.1:0-13749 GCA_049283975.1 Pyrinomonadaceae bacterium
TTGTTAAGCCGGACGATGCGCTCACCTGCGGGATTGTCGCTAATGTCCACCGTGGCGACGAGATCGGAGAGTCTCATGTTGTCGAGTCGCTCGCGGCTGCCTGTTAGTTCGACATCAATGGTTCGAGGTGGTTCATTACTGATGTCAAGGTTTGCGGGTCGAACAAAATTCAGCTGCACCGCGACGCGGATCGTACGCGGTTTGTTGAAATCCGCGACAGCCATCCAGAGGGCCAAAGTTATTCCCAGGGCCAGCAGCTTCAAGCCCCAGTCGTCGACAAACAGTCGGCGCAGCCAACGCCCGACAAAGGTCGGCGGGCGTTTGGGTGCGACTACGTTAATGTCTTCGATGTCCTGGTAAGGCACGACGGGATTTCCGATTTAAGATTGCCAATTGCCGATTAGTCTGATTCGTTCGTAACGCTGACCCGTGTAACAAGCGCCAATCGACAATCGGCAATCGTCAATCGGCAATCCTCACACGGGCGCCACTTCTTCGGTGTCAGTCTCATTCTCGACCAGCTTAGCGGGTTCTTTCTCTTTGCTGCGTTTCGGTGACTCCAACGCCTGAAAGATTGCAGCACGCAGCTTCGTTGCGTCCAGGCCCCGTTTAATCTGTCCAGCCTGGACAAACGAAATCAGACCAGTCTCTTCCGATACGACCACTGCCACCGCGTCTGTGTCTTCGGTAACGCCGATGGCAGCTCGGTGTCGCGTTCCCAAGTCGCGCGACAGCCTCGGATTCAAAGTCAGCGGCAGAAAACATGAAGCTGCGGCCACTCGATGCCGGCGGACGACGACGGCACCATCGTGTAAAGGCGATCCGGGATTGAAAATGCTGACCAGCAAATCGTAACTGAGCTCGGCGTCCAGTTTGACGCCGCCCTCGGTAACGTTTTTGAGGCCCACGTTTCGCTCAATTACCATCAAGGCTCCTGTCTTAGTCGAAGCCAGCGTGGTAGCGGCGAGCACAATCTCATCGTAGACGCCTTCGCCAAACTGTCCCGTGAAGCGCCGCGTGAATGGCGTGCGAAAGCTGTTGCCGAAGCTAATCAATGCCTGTCGAATTTCCGACTGAAAGAGCACGATGATGGCTACACCGATGTAGAGCAATCCACCACGTAAGACGAATTCGAGGGTTGCAAGATTTTGTCTGGCGGCTAACCAATAAAGGAGGGCAAAAGCACCAATGCCGGCGGCCATCGGAGCGGCGCGAGTTCCCCGAACCAGCTTCAAAACTGCATACACAACCAAGAATACAACTACGATGTCCGCGATATTGCGCGGCTCAGCAAGTCTTCTGAGGTACTCCGTGTATGGCAGGATTAGTAGCATTTCTTGTTTTCAAGTTCTGGCTGCGGGATTTGCGATTTGCTAGGGACAATTTATTTTTCACCGTTCCGTAAATCGAAATCCCTCTGGCTCAGGCCATGTGCTCCGGCACAACGTTCTGTTCCGTGCTGTCACTCGCACGCGCGATTTCCAGAAATATTTTTTCCACTTTCGGCTCAGCACCATTAATTAAGTCTTCAATTTCTTCGAGCGTCGTTACGATGTCGCCAGTTACCAGGTCATCTCGCAGATTCACATGCGCGTTGATCAGGATTTGTTTCGGCGCTAGATGCATCGTCAAAAGCTCAACCACCTTTACGACATTTGGATGGCTCTCAATCGCCTCTCTAATGGCGATCACGCTTTTCTTATTGGCGGCTTCTCCGAGTAACAATCCCCGCGACGTGCGGGCCAGCACAAACGCCACTACCGCCAGCACGAGTCCAATTACGATTGACGCGAGTCCATCCCAGTAAGCGCCATCTCCCGGACCCGTATGATGATCGGTTAGATAGATCCCGATTGCCGCGATTACGATTCCCAGCAGTGCCGCAGAGTCTTCAAATATGACTGTCTTGGCAGTTGGGTCTTTCGATTCGCGTAGATATGCAAAGAACGTCAGGCCCTCGTGATGCGCCTCTTTTATTTCCTGATAAAGCGCCAGGCAGATGGAACCAGTTTCCAGAACGAAAGAGATTCCGAGCACCCAGTAGGCCCATTCAAGATTTTCGGGTGGATGCGGGTGTCGCAGTTTGGCGACTCCCTCGTAAATTGCGTAGGTCGCACCGACTCCGAAAATAAAAATCGCTGCTATGAAAGACCAGAAAAACCTCTCTTTACCGTAACCAAAGGGATGTTTTGACGATGCCGGCCGTTTGTAAAACCGCAAGCCCAGAAGCAGAAAGACCTGGTTTGTGGTGTCGGCCAGCGAGTGGAGCGACTCCGCCATCATTCCGGACGAACCGGTGATTACGGCAGCGATGAACTTGAGAACTGTGATCAGCCCGTTTGCAAAGAGCGCCCCGAGCACCGCCAGCATAAGAGAACCCTCTGGGAAGAATTATTGCTCCGTTTGGATTATCGCGGAAAACAAAGCGAGTGGCAATGCTGAGTTCGCTGAAACATTAGAAAGCCTCAAGTGATCCAAAAAGATTGACATGTACGTTTCCCGAGTCTAAATTTCGCGCGTAATTGCACCGAATCAGTAACCTTCAGCCTGGAGCAATAATGCCAAGGCGCGAAGTGAATCCCCACCGCGTAGCAGTTTTTGCCCAGGTTCCTACTTCAACTCAAGCCACCGGTGCGCCAGCTCTTTCTAACTGCAACCCAGAAAGCCCAAGTGAACACTGAGTATCGGTGTGGGCTACTTGGTTCAGGCAACCAGGATCCGAGTTCCTAGGACGGGATTACCGTCGAATTCCTCGAAGCAGTCTTTATGTGACCTTCCAACTCTTTCTTATTGATGAACGCAAGAATGCAACCCCCCTACCGTTCATTGTCAGTTGGCGAAACGTTTCTTAGTTATCGCCAGAAGCTTCGCAATGGTTCTGCCCGAACCTTGTTCTCTCCTTTAATTCTCTCCCGGATTCCCAGGTTATTAAATCGTCGAGCACGCGGGGTTGTTATCTGGTCAATGAAGTACCTGATGCCGAGGTATATCCAGACGTGTGGAGTTACGGCAAGAACAACAGTGGGTTCTCAAGCAATGCTAGTCATCACGGGAAAAAATTTTTTGCTAAGGAGTCAGACATGAATAGAGACTTTCATAAACGAGCACTAGTGGCAATTCTAATTGGCGCCATGCTGATGGCTTCAATTGCCCTTGGAGATCAAACTGAAACTAAGCCACCACACTTGCGGACGGCGAGTGGACCCGGAGCAAGCATGTCAGCACGTGGTAGCAACGATGCTGACAAACTCTCAATGCCTTTGAAGGTTTTGTATCGGCAATTCACAAGTGCGCGCGGCAGCAAATCTGAAGGCGCAGAGTTTACTAACCAGCAACTCTCAAATCTGTTTGGAATCGCTGGCGAAGACAAAAATCCATCAATCGAAGTGGCGTTGAGCGTTGAAGGCGCTGCCAACACCGCGGCGCTGGAAAAGGCTGGGGCAAAAATTCGCATGCGCGCGGGTGATTTGGTCTACGCGAGTGTTCCAGTATTGGCACTGGAAAGACTGGCCCAACAACCCAGCATCACTTCGATCAAGCCAATGATGGGAGCAACTATCCCCAAACCGCCGCGTGGAACAGTCACTCCGCAAATGATGCGCGAGATGCGGGAGACTCGCGGCGAAAAAGTCGCCGGCGACTTCGATCACCAGGCGCTCACGGGAAAAGGTGTGATCGTCGCGGTGATCGATACCGGTATCGACTGGAGTCACCAGGACTTCGTTAACCCTGATGGCACTTCGCGAATACTCTACCTGTACGACCTATTCGATTCTTCCTGGACAACGTCCGGCGGCAGAATCGGATCGGCGCCTCCGCTTGTGGATAAAGACAACAAGCCGATTGGCACACTCTATTCCAAAGCACAGATCAACGCCGCCCTTAAAGGTCGAGGAACAGTTGCTTCAAAGGATGTAGTGGGACACGGTACCGCGTGCGCGGGCACAGCAGCTGGGAATGGTCGCGCCACCGCGAACGGCGTGCTTCCGGGAACTTACAAAGGCATTGCTCCGGAAGCCGATTTGATTATCGTCAAAGCAGAAAATGGTCACGGTGGGATCAGTAACCTGGGTTACTACACCGTCGAATGGATTCTCAATACCGCGAAGTCTCTCGGCGAACCTGCAGTCATCAACATGAGTTTTGGCAGTCAATACTCGTCCCACGAAGGTGACGCACCCTTTGAACGAATGATCGATAACTTCGTTGGCGCAGGTAAACCGGGAGCTGTCATCTCGGTATCGGCGGGAAACGAAGGCAGAGATAGCTTTCATGCAGGGGGCAAGTTCGGACCGGATAGACCGGAACAGGCCGATAATTTCAGCGCCGGGATCGAGCTCTTTGTAACTAGCCCGGAGGGAACTACTTTCACTTCTTACTTCAACATCAATGACGACTGGGGCTTGGCTATCGTGGGACACGATAACTTCCTAGTTGACGCCTCGGGTACTCCGGTCGTGTTCTACCTAACTCGCGTGGGCGAAGACATCCGCGGAAAGCTTTCAAAGGCTGCGAAGCAGCCGGCAAACTTCAGTCAATACTTTAAAGAACAGGTGGCGATCGAATCCGTTAGTGACAAGACGCACCAGGTGTCAATCTGGCTACCGCAAGGCAAGTATGATGTCTATGGGTTCGGAGCTTCGCCGAAGGTGACCAGCGGCCACTTCGATTTGTATCTGCCTGAAACCGACGCCGGAAGCTTTGGCAAAGGTAGCGAGGATCGATTCATGGTGGGTACACCAGGTAACGCGACAAACGTGATCACAGTCGGTGCCTACGACTTTCGCGGTTCGTGGACCAACGTCAACGGCTTGCAAACTCTCTACAACATGAAGACGGGTACAATCTCGGATTATTCCAGTCCCGGGTTCCGCCGCGACAACATCGTGAAACCGGAGATTGCCGCGCCTGCCACTTACACGATCTCTCCACTATCAAAGGATTCCACTGCGATGGGAAGGAATCGCGATGGCACTCCGGATAAGGCCAACATCACTGATGATGGTTACCATTTAGCTTGGGCGGGCACCAGTGCCTCTTCCCCTTACACTGCTGGAGTTATTGCGCTGATGCTGCAAAAGAATCCCACTCTAACTTCCGTGCAAGTCAAAGAGATTCTTAAGAAGACTGCGATCAAGGATGAGCTCACGGGTGCTACGCCGAATCCTTCCTGGGGCTACGGGAAACTTAACCCGGCCGCAGCTATTCGAGACACGACTGGGGTGGCGGGGCCGCCACGCCGGGGTGCGCAGTAGGTCAAAATCTCGTTTGCGAGTTGTGATTTAGGATGTTGACCATGCGTAATCGCCTAACGATCATTCTGATCCTGTTTACCCTCGTTTTGAGTGGTCCGCCTACGCAGTTGTTCGCGCGGGCCACTCAAAACAAATCCCTTGAACCTCGACAGAGTGCAACTCCCAACGCTGTGCCGCGGAAACGCGCGCTGCTGGTTGGGGTTTCAAAATATTGCCGGGGCGATGGTAGTGAATGCGGCAAGCGGAAAAAATACTGGTGGGATCTGAACTCAGAACCAGATCTCGACGCGTTGAAGCAGGTACTGATGCAGAAGTTTGGTTTCACTGAAAGCGAAATTAAGGTTCTGAAGACGAATGAAGAAACAACTCACGAATCGATCCGCAGGACATTCAAGTCGTTCTTGATCGACCCGACCCGGGAAGGTGACACCGTCTACTTTCATTATTCCGGTCACGGCGGCACCGTTCCAGACGATGATCAGCACGGTCCCAACCCACTTGTCGGGGATGAAATCAGTGGTTATGACCAGACACTGATTCCCTCCGATTACGTCTCGCGACTGGAGGCAGCGAACGACATTCGTGATGACGAGATCAGGGATTGGCTTGACGAGTTGAAAAAGAAGAAGCCGGGCAACGTCACGATAACGATGGATAGTTGCTTTTCGGGCACGAACACTCGCGGCGGAAGGTTCCTCGTGCGCGGCAGCAAGTGGGAAGGGGCGCCGCCACAACCGCCAAAGAGTCGCGGTAGTAAACCCACCGCGGAAGACTCAACTGGTTTGTTGCCGCAAGCGTATGCAGCATCGCTCGGTTACGTTGTGATAGCCGCCACGCGTAATGACCAACTTGCCGGGGAGACTGATGGCTTTGATGGCAAGGAGATGGGATTGCTCTCCTATGCTTTAGCGAAAGCCTTGATGACTGCCGGTCCGCGCACTACTTATCGCGACATCTTCGGACGAATTTATGATGAGGTAACGCGCGATGGTCATGATCAGAACCCAACAATAGAGGGCGAGCTGGACAAGGTGCTGATGCAGGGCATAGCGCTTCCGCCACAGCCCTTCATCAACGTCGGAGTCCAAAACGAGGATCTGTTGCTGAAGGCCGGCTATCTCCAGGGGATGACCAAAGGATCGCGCTTCGATCTCTATTCGGCAGACACGAAAGACTTCAAAGCAGCAACGCCCCTCACGAGCGCTGAGATTGAAACAGTTAATGCTACCTCTGCGCGTTTGAAACTTACGGGCTCCACGAAGGTCGACTTAAAGCAACTACAGCAGGCACGCGCCCGGGAGACTGAACACCAGTTTGATGATGCGCGGCTCCGTGTCGCCTTCGAGGGAATTCCGGAGCCGGCGGCAGGACCCTCCGACCTGACCACGAGAGTCAAACAAATGAATATCGTCCGCGGTGATTTCAAAGGGCCAAACGATTGGGATATCAAAATCTGCCGCGGCAGATGTGCCGATGAAAAACCGTTTCTGGGAGATGACGGGAAGTTTTTGAGTGGTTACACCATCATGCGGCAGGACGGCTCCGTGGTTAGACGCGTGGATGATGAGGTAGATGCGTTCATCCCGATTTCGCAGACGTTGAAGGGTGAGGCCCGCTGGCGCTTCGTCAAGAACCTTAAGAACGATGACCAGACGATCAAAATAGAGATGCGGTTAATTCCAGTCACGGCTGAAGAGCGTTCAAGCCTCACGGTTGGAGATCGACGAATTCAGGTGATCAGCAAGACTAAGGATCAGGGAACACCGTTGGAGATTGGTGGTTCACATTCCCTGGCAGAGGGTTCTTACTACTTGCTCGAAATCAAAAACACCGGCTATTCCGACGCTTACATCAATGTTATCGATCTCACGAGCGACGGTCACATAGCTCCGCTCTGGCCTAATCCCGTAATTCCCCTGGGTAACGCGGATGAAAACAAAATCCCCGCTGACGGTGAGTGGCATCGAGTTCCGGCGCCGTTTGTCGTAACGATTACTCCGCCATACGGCCCAGAGATTTTCAAAGTGATCGCCACGCGCGAGCCTGCCGATTTCAGCCCGCTGCTAAGCGAGAGGTTTGTCGGCAATAAACGCGGGGGAAACGATCGCGGCGCTAAAGAAGAGCAAACGGCGCTGGGAATGCTCCTCAAAACCGCAACAACTATTGGAATGACCACTCGAGGCGAAATTGAGGGAACGCAAAACATCTCTTCCCCTAATGCCGATACATTTGGCTGGTCAACTTTTGAGTTCCAGTTTGTCGCCGTAAAGAAAGCTGCTTGATGCAGCGACGAGAAGACACACGCCATGAACTTGAGTTCACGTTAAGTGACTGCGGCAAACCTCGAGTTAGCTCTGGCCGTCGAGTTCAATGCAAGAAATAGTCTCGACGGCGTTCTTTTGCAGGCCGCACTCTTCCGCAGTCAGTTTCAAGCTGAGCCATTTCGGTCGATTCAGAACATCGACTACTAATCCAGGTGCAGAACAGATGAAGACTAGTTACAACAAAAAGTTGTTCCCACTCGCGCTCTTGCTGGCCATCAGCGTCGCGGCTTGTGCTTCGCGTCTGGTATCTGACCGTCAGCTAAACGGGGCGCAAGCGGCACCACGCACGGACTCGAGCGATCAGAGTACGGAGCCGCAGTTGGTGATTCAGTCGGGTCATGTGAACGCCGTCAATGGGATTGCGTTTAGCCGCGACGGCAAACTGATTGCGACCGCCGGGGGCGAGCGGACGATAAAGCTGTGGGACCCGGCGACCGGGACACAACTAGGTTCGCTTGAAGGCCATGAAGACGCAGTCTTCGCTGTTGCGTTTAGCCCGGATGGAAAGACCATTGCCAGCGGGAGCGACGACGGCACTCTTAAGCTTTGGGATGTCGCAAGCGGTAGCGAGACGCGTTCAATGGACGCTCATGCGTCTGGTGTCTACGCAGTCGCGTTCAGTCCCGACGGAAGAGTTATCGCGAGTGCCGGCGCAGAGGATCCTCGCTCTGATGAGCCCCACGCGATCAAGTTTTGGGATACCGCATCCGGCCAGTTGCTGCGATCGGTACCGGGAAAGCGAAGTCCGAACTATGACCTTTAGCCCCGACGGAAAAGCGATTGTGAGCAACAGTTACGGCTCAGATGTGCTTGTAATCTGGGATGCCGGCACAGGAAAGAAAACGCGCGAGTTGAAGGGCAATCTCGCAGAGGTTGATGCAGTGGCTATGAGTCCGGACGGGAAACTGATCGCGGGCGGCAGTGGTGCGCAGCGGATTGAGTTGTATGACGCGGTGACAGGCACTGTGTTGCGAACTCTCGAAGCACCAACGCACGAGCTTAAAGGAGGCCAGTGCGAAGCTGAATACGGGACGGAAACATCTCTTGTTATTGCGTTCAGTCCCGATAGCAGGTCGCTCCTCAGCGGCGCTTGCGATCACACCACAACGCTCTGGGACGCTGTTACCGGAAGGCAGAAGTTTTCGCTTCAGGGCCACTCCGGCCCGGTAGTTTCAGTAGCCTTCAGTCCCGATGGAAAAACGATTGCGAGCGGCAGTCTGGATCAAACAGTGAAGCTTTGGGACAGCGGGAGCGGCAAAGAACTGCGCTCACTGGATAGTCATATTAGCGAAGTGCACACCGTTGCTCTCAGTCCCGATGGAAGAATAATTGCTCGGGGTAGCGCGGACGGGAAGGTAAAGCTTTGGGACAGCGCGACTCGTAAGCCCTTGCGCTCGCTTGAGGGGCACGTTTACCGCATCAACGGCCTGGCTTTCACTCCTAATGGCAGAGTGCTTGCGAGCGGCGGCGCTGACAATAAGATCATTTTGTGGAACGTAGTAACTGGACGCTTGCTACGAAGAATGGAAGCGGGACCGATTCATGGTGCATCCGAAGTTGCTCCGAGACTTACCTCGCTCGCCTTTAGTCCCGACGGAAGATTGATTGCGAGCGCCGGCAACAATTACCGCGTTACCATTTGGAATGCTGCCACGGGCAGAGAGATCCGTTCACTGCAGGCCAATCTGAGCGGCGGTACTTCCTCTGTAAACAAGGTTGCGTTTAGTCCGGACGGCAAAGTAATCGCGGCGATCTATGAAAGCTCAGATCTCGTTCTCTGGAACGTGACCTCGGCTAAGCAACTGCTCTCTGTGGAAGCATCCGGCGTAACTTCGCTGGCGTTCAGTCCTAATGGCAAAGAGATTGTTACGGGTAATGGCGACGGCACAATCAAGCTTTGGGACGCGACGACGGGCAAGGAAGTACGCAGTTTCGCCGGACATTCTGACTGGCTAGGCTCATTAGACTCTGGTCCCGACGTTTTTTCCCTCGCCTTCAGTTCCGAGGGCAAGACCTTTGTTAGCGCCAGCCGTGACGGCACACTCAAGCTTTGGGACACGGCAAGCGGCAACCTGTTGCGAACCTTCACCGGACATACGTCTGAAGTACGCTCAGTCGCGTTTAGCACTAACGGGAAAGTGATTGTGAGTGGCAGCCTGGACGGGACGATGAAGCTGTGGAGTCCGAACAGCGATGAACTACTGGTGACATTAATTTCCCTCGATCAAACAGACTGGGTAGTGGTAACGCCTGACAATCATTTTGACGCTTCGCCCGGAGCGGAGAAGCTGATGCACTTTGTGGCAACTTCGCCTGAGGGCCAATACAAGATCATCCCGCTAGCAGAGTTAAGGTCGCCCCAGTATGAAGCGGGCTTGCTGCAAAGGCTGTTGAAAGGTGGAGTCTAAAGTGAAGTCCGCAGTCTTCTCACGATCCGTTTGCCTCATAGCAGTGCTTGCCTTCGGGGCTTATTCAGCGTCGCAGTTGACCGTTACACAAATGGCCGTGGGCGCTTCCGCAGCGACACTGTCTAAACAGCAAGTCGCTTCTCAGAATGAGGTACCCACACTTTTGGAGATTGGTAAGCCCGTCTCGCGCTCAATAGCCGGCGACCAAGTTCACTCGTACAAGGTCGTGGCGAACGCAGGGGACTATCTCAAGGTTGTGGCAGAGCAGCGAGCAATCGATGTCGTTGTTACCCTCTTTGCTCCCAGCGGCCAGAAAGTTTTGCAGGTAGACAACCCGAACGGTGCTTATGGGCCAGAGCCGTTGCTGGCAATTGCCGACGCTGCCGGCGCGTACCGGGTGGAGATAAAAACCTTCCCGGGAAGTAACAGCGCCGGATCCTACGAGGTTCAACTTCAGGAACTGCGAGCCGCAAGCGATGAAGATAAGAGCCGCGTTCCGCTCGTGCAGGCGGCCCAGCGGGCATTGGACCAGGCAGTACAGCTCGCTAATCAAAGTCCGGATGCAGCGCGCCGCGCGCTGGGAATTTACGAAGAGGCTGCAACGCTGTGGCGCAAACTTAAGGAGCCTTATTGGGAAGCGTTAGCGCTGACGAATGTAGCGCAAATCTACAATCTATTCGGAGAGACTGAAAAATCTATCGACTACTACAACCAGGCGCTCCCACTCCATGAAGCTGCTAATGACAGTCGCGGCGCAGCCGTTGCGCTGGACTCTTTGGGCGAGATCTATTTGCAACACGGTGACAAACCAAAAGCGATTGCTTACTTCAACAGCGCACTGCCGCTGCGCAAAGCCGCGGGTGATATTCGCGGTGAAGGCCTGACTCTCATCGGGTTGGGGCGGGTGCACTCGAGTTTAGGAGAGAACAAGAAAGCTCTCGAGTTTTTCAATCAAGGATTAGAGCTCTTCAAGACTATAGCAGCTCGCGACGCCGAAGCCGTCGCCCTCGCTAATATCGCCAAGATCTATTTCCGTGTCGGTGATCTGCAAAAAGCGTTGGAGCTTCATAACCAGGCACTGGCGGTGTTCGTTGCCTTACGCAATCGCAGCGCAGAGGCCAAGACGCAGGTGGATATCGGCGATGTTTACTACGAACAGGGAGACACGCAGAGAGCTCTTGAGCTCTTTAAGCAAGCCCTTACCTTTTTCGAGGGCAACGATCGTAACGCTGAGGCTATTGTTCTCAACAATATCGGTCTGGTTTACGAGAGATTGGGTGACCGCCAGAGCGCGTTGGAATTTTACAATCGAGCTCTTTCCTCTCATCAAGCGATAAGAAACAGGTCCGGCGAGGCCACTACGCTATCTAACATTGGCGCCCTTTATTACTCAATCGGAGAGAGTCAAAAGGCGCTGGAATTCTATGGCCGCGCCCTTTCGGTGCATCAACAAGCTGTTAACCCTGCGGGTGAGGCAGTCGCACTTAACAATATAGGTGAGGCCTACGGCGCCTTAGGTGAAAAAGACAAAGCGTTGGACCTATTTAATCGAGCCCTGACTATTCGTCGAGCGATTGATGACAAGATGGGTCAGGCTAACACCCTTAACAGCATTGGGGCTCTTTACGCCGCGTCTCATGAACAGCGAAAAGCATTGGAGTTTATTAACCAAGCCCTGCTGCTGTATCAGGCGGCGGGAAACCGCGTTGGTGAAGCCACAACCCTTACCAATATAGGAGGGATCTACAAAGATCTCGGTGAAACTCAAAAAGCCCGGGATTCTTATAACCGGTCTCTGACACTGCTAAAGGCAGCCGGTGCTCTGAATGGTGAGGCCAGCGCCCTCAACAACATCGGCACGCTTTATTCGGACGCGGGTGACGCGAAAAGGGCAATGGAGTTTTTTGTTTCAGCGTTGGCAATTCGCAGCGCTATCGGTGATCGGGCAGGCGAGGCTCTGACGCTGATCAACATGATGCTCGTTGCTGGGGATAATAACCAACCACTAGGTATCCTTTTTGGCAAGCGCGCCGTAAACCTCTTGCAACAACTTCGCGCAGGCGTGGCTGGCCTTGAAAAGGAACAACAGAAGACTTTTCTAAAGAGTAAAGAGAGGACCTATCGTATCCTTGCTTACATGTTAATTGGATCGGGTCGTTTGCCTGAGGCCCACCAAGTCTTAAATCTATTCAAGGACCAGCAATTCTTCGATTTCAATCGAGACACTAAACAGCCGGTTTCTAATCTCACTCTGACGCCGCGTGAAGCCGCACTCAACGCGACCTTCGAACAAGCAACGCAGCGGATAGCAATGGTCGGTGAGGAATTGGACAAGGCCTCACACAAAGTTGATCCGAGTGAGGGAGCAGCAGAGCGACAACGTATCGAGGGTCAACTAGAAACCGCAGCCGAAGGACTTCTGCTTGCTGTTAAGCAGGCGGACACTGAATTTTCCCGTGCCGGTTCTGAAGGAAACAAGGTCGTAGAAATTGCCGATACAGTTCAACTGCAAAAGACCCTGCGTGAACTCTCTCAGCAAACAGGACAGAAAGCAGTTGCGATTTACACGCTGCTGGATAAAGAGCTGGAAGGCGAAGGAAACGGAACATTTGCCGCACTCGTTGTCTCGCCGGAAGGCATTACGTTTAGCGCACAACCTGTCAAGGCAGATGCGGTGAATAAGAAGGCTTTGCAACTCTGGGGATTGCTGCAGAGTGATCAGTATGATCCTCGGCCGCTCGCCGAAGAACTCTATTCCGTAGTCTTCAAACCGATTGAGTCCCAACTGCCAAAGGGCACGACCACGATCCTCTGGTCGCTCGATGGCAATCTACGCTATGTGCCGATGGGAGCGCTCTACGATGGCAAGCAATACCTCGTTGAGCGTTACAACCACGCAGTCTTTACGAGGGCTGATAGCGAACGTCTCACCAGAGCCGTAAGCCCACGTTGGACGGGCCTGGGTTTAGGCAGCTCAGAAGCTCATACGGTTGAAGTTCTGGGTGACAAGATTACTTTCGATGCTTTACCGGGAGTCACGGAAGAGCTGCGGCAACTGTTCCGGCAAAACAACTCTCCTGTTGGTGTGATTGATGGCGAGGTTTTGCCTGATGCGAAGTTTACGAAGGCTGCCATGCTCGCTGCACTTAAGCAAAAGCGTCCTCTCGTTCATATCTCCAGTCACTTCAGCTTTAGGCCCGGTGATGAGGCCCGGTCTTTTCTATTGCTCGGTGACGGGACGGCTATGACGTTGGAGGAAATGAAAAAACACCTGGGCCTCTTCAGCGGAGTAGAACTGCTGACCCTTTCTGCCTGCAATACGGCTGCACAACAGGAAGGCAATGGCCGCGAGATTGATGGTTTTGCCGAGCTGGCGCAGCGCTTGGGTGCGGCTTCGGTAATGGCAACGCTGTGGCCCGTAGCGGACAATAGCACCCCCTGGCTGATGCGCGAGTTTTATCAAACGCGCCAGAGCGGCCAGGGCTTGTCGAAAGCAGAAGCGTTTCGCCGTGCCCAGCTTGCGCTCTTAAACGGAACTGCCCAAACACAACCTCTGCCCGCCGGGGCGAAAGGATCTGCGCCACCGATAACGATCGTAGTCGGTGAAAAGGGTGGCAGACGTGATGGTGCGGGCACGCGCTCTGACGTGGTTTATGTTGACGCTACTGATGCTCCGCCTTTTAAACGCGACGAGAAGAAACCTTTTGCCCATCCTTATTACTGGGCGCCATTTATTTTGATTGGGAATTGGAAGTGATCAGA
>JBAPXA010000250.1:0-14126 GCA_049283975.1 Pyrinomonadaceae bacterium
GCACTGAAGGATCGCGATTGAAGACCCTTGTCCAAAGAGCTTCACTGATCAGGGCAGCGCGGGGCGCGCCAGGCGATTCGTCGGATGGGGCGAAGGCGGACCCAATCGCCGGTTGAACTCCGAGCACGGAAAAATAGTTTGCGCTAACCATTTCGCCGCGGATAAGTTCGGTTCGATCCCCCGCTGTCACCCCGAAATTGGCTGTGGAGTAGGCAATCAATCCCGACAGCGATTGGTTGTTGTCCCGCAGACCGGCATAGAGCGGATAAGAGAAATCGTAATGAGGAGAAAGACCAGGGATCACTTTGGCGACTTGAACAATCTGCTCCGGATGTTGCACCGGCAAGGAACGCAGCATTACCGCATCCATTAAACTGAAGACTGTCGTGTTGACTCCTATGCCAAGTGCAAGTGAGAGAACGGCGACAACCGTAAAGGCTGGAGTCTTAACCAACATGCGCAGGCCGTAGCGTAAGTCTTTCAAGAGTGTGCTCATCTCTATCTCCGCAACTAACGGTTAACCAATCTGTTTGTTTCGCAGCATCGCACTGAGAACACGACCGCGTTCGTACTCCGACTTGATCGTCTCAGTCGCTCGTAGGAATGCGTTGCGCAGATCCGAATCACCGGTGTAAAGGCGTGACGCCTCAAGAAGAAAAGTTGCTTTCTCGTAATCCGACGAGATCGTCGCAAGAGAGTCGAGCATTTGCGCCAGGACTGCTGCACTTAGATTGTTCTTTTTCAGCAGCGCGGAAAGGACCAGGCGATGCTCGTAGTCCGAGTTGATTGTGGAAACAGCTTTGAAGAACGCATTACTCAGCGAGGCAGGGCTTAGGAAAAAATCCGCGCCCTGTTTTAGCAGGTTGGCCTTCTCGTAATCGGACGAGATGTTAGCGAGCGAGTCGAGCATTTGCGCCCGCACGGCTTCGCGTAGATTGTTCCTTTTCAAAAGGGCCGAAAGAAGCTGCCGCTGCTCGTAATCCGAATCGATTGTGGTAACGGCCTGAAAGTAGGATTTGCTGAGACTTGAATCGGCGAGGAACGCGTCCGCTGAGGTTTTTAGTAAGTTTGCTTTTTCATAGTCAGAACGTATTTGTGTTCTTAACGCTTCCGCTACACGCTGCAAGTCACCGCGATTGAGAGATTCATTTTTGAGCAGTGCCTGAAAGTAGATGCGCTTCGCGTGGTCACTCTTGATGATGGTAATTTCTTCCAGGACACCTGCGACACCATGCTTTCGCATGAGTGTCTTTACTCGTCCCTCGGCGTCGATTGCACCTTGTCTTACCGCAGTGAGCAACAAGGCGGCGACCCATTTCTTTCCACTCTCATCCAGGGCCTGACTTTCGCCGTTCACAAAATATCTTCGGATCAGCTGCCCGCTTTGATCTCGTCTGACCTCAAGGCGGAAAGATTGGCCGTTGTGATCCTCCTCGAGCCGAACGAAACCACCTGCAGAGAGACCAATGATGTCTGAATAATCTTCCGGGAATTCTGCTTTGCCTTGAATTTCGACGCGACGTCTCCAGCCGTCATCAGTCCATTCCCATCTCGTCGTATTTTTCGTTTCGGTTTGGATGCTTTGCGCCTGGATCTGATCCAGGTTCCCGGTGAGAACCATTGCGCCAGTCGCAACGAGACTAACGAGCACCAACCTAATCGCGTGCGTTAACTTGAAACTCTTCATGAAGCCCCCTAATCAATTTCCGATTGCCGATTGGCCGATTGCCAAAGTTTGGTCTTGGGCCTTTGGTCTTTGATCCGCCCTCAAAAGTTGAATCAAGCTGCGGAACCGAACAAAGACCAAAGAACAAAAACCAAAGACCAATTGCCAATTGGCAATCGCCAATTGGCAATTTCTCATTCGTATCTCAACGCCACTAACGGATCGACTTTCGTTGCGCGGCGCGCCGGGACGTAGCAGGCCAGCAAGGCCACCGCCGTCAGCAGTATCGATATGCCTACGAAAGTCAGCGGATCAGTTTCGCTTACGCCAAAGAGCAGGGTTCGGAGCAGGCGAGTAAGGACGAAGGCTGCCAGCAAGCCGAGCGCTAAGCCCACCGAGATAAGCAGCATCCCCTGCCTGATAATCATTTTTAAGACATCGCCGACTTGTGCTCCGAGGGCCATCCGAATGCCGAACTCATGAGTGCGTTGTGTGACGTTGTACGCCGTAACGCCATAGATGCCGGCTGCTGACAGCAACAACGCAATGCCACTGAAGAGACCAAGCAGCACGACATTGAAACGCGGCTGCGTGACAGCGTCGTTTACAATGTGGTCCATCGTCTTCACGTCCGATATCGCTGCCGACTTGTCTACCTCGGCCGCTGCGTGACGCACCGAGGCAACGACGCCCGCGGGTTCAACGCTGGTTCGGATTACTAAGAACATGTTGCGGAAAGTGTCTTGCAGCGCGGACAGGTAGAACTCCGGCTTCGCCTCCTCTCGTAGCTCGTTACTGCGAACGTCGGATACGACTCCGACTATCTCCCACCACACCGGCTGACCCTGCGCATTGGTATTGCCAAGATCGATTCGTTTGCCGATGGGGTTTTCGCCGGGGAAGTCGCCTCTGGCAAGCGCCTGGTTGATGATGATCACCAGGGGAGCGGATTCGCTATCTCGATCTGTAAACGCCCGACCCTGGACCATGGGAATATTCATGGTGCGAAAATAATCAGGACTGACGCTGCGATAGTTTGCGCCCGGCCATTTGTCCCTGGTGAGCGGTGGGCGGCCTTCAACTTGAAAGCCGCCGGTCGGTCCTTTGTCGAGCGGTAAAGTGTTAATCGCTCCCACCGAGACAACGCCGGGTATCGCGACGATGCGTTCCATCGTTTGATTGTAGAAAGAGATGTAGTCGGAATCCTGACGATAGTTGCTGCCCGCGGGCGAGAGTTGCAGAGTTAACAGCTGCTCCGAAGTGAATCCGGTGTTGACAGCTTGTAATTGCAGGAAGCTGCGAAACAGAAGACCAGCTCCGACGAGCAAAACAACTGACAGCGCAACTTCGCCGACTATTAGGAGGTTGCGTAAACGATTTTGTCGCCGGTTACCCGAGGCGCTGCGTCCACTCTCTTTCAGCGACTCTTGAACATCGGTGCGAGAGGTTTGCAGCGCCGGGGCCAGGCCAAAGAGAATTCCCGTAAACACCGACGCGACTAGCGTAAAGATAAGCACGCGCCAATCCAGATGAATCTCGCCGAGTCGCGGAAAATTCGGTGGCAGTAGCTTCGTCAGAAACACCACTCCCCAAAGGGCCAGCAGCAGCCCAAGCGTGCCGCCCGCAAACGCCAGCACCAGGCTCTCGGTGAGCAACTGCCGGATCACACGGAACCGCGAAGCACCAAGTGCAGTGCGAATTGCCATCTCTTTCTGTCGTGTCGCGGCGCTCGCCAGTAACAAATTCGCGACGTTCGCGCAGGCAATCAGCAGGACAAAACTTACCGCTCCAAACAACAACAACAACATTGGCCCCGTCTCACCGACGAGGTGATTCTGCAAAGAAACGACACGATTGAAACGGCGATTGTTAGTTTCGGGATACTGTTGCCGCAGCCGCGCCGTGATGGTTTCCATTTCGCTTGCGGCCTGGGCCAACGAGACGTTTGGTTTCAATAAAGCGACCGTGGCGAGCATGCCAAAGCCGCGCACTTGCGTCGGATCCATGCGTTCACTCAACGTCGGCGCCAGTCTGTAGGGCGGCACCCAAACATCAGTCTTGGCAGGATATTGGAAGCCTGGGGGCGCAATCCCGATCACCGTGTAGCTGTTGCCGTCGAGGGTGATCGATTTGCCTACGAGCGAGGCATCGCCGGCAAAACGGCTCTGCCAGAGCTCGTGACTAACGACGACGACGGGGGCGTGGCCCGCCTGTTCGTCGGCATCGATGAACACACGACCTTGGGTGGGTGCGACTCCGAGCACGGAAAAGAAATTTGCCGAAGTCATAGCCAGATCGATTCGCTCAGCCTGATCGGCGAGGGCCAGATTTGCAGGCCGTGTCAAAATCGCGGCCAGCTGTTCAAAGACGGTGTTCTGCGCGCGCCAATCCAGAAAGTTGGCAGGAGTGGATTGCGCTAACCGGCCTTCGGTACCGAACTCCTGGATCGTGACGAGGCGATCAGCCTGCGCGTACGGCAGTGGGCGCAGCAAGACTGTATTGACGACACTGAATATTGCTGAGCTCGCCCCGATTCCAACGGCAAGCGTCACAACAACGATCGCGGTAAACCCGGGATGCTTGAGTAAATTCCGCACGCCGTAGCGAATGTCTTTTAGAAGGGTGCTCATTAGCTTATTTCCAATTTCCAATTGCCAATTGCCGATTGGTCTTTGGCCTCAGGTCTTTGGCCTTTGTATCTAGAGCGGTGAACTCTGCTTTCAAAAACCAAAAACCCAAGACCAAAGACCAAAGACCAATTGCCAATTGGCAATCGCCAATCGGCAATATTTTCATTCGTCTCGCAGCGCCACCAATGGATTCACTTTAGTTGCGCGTCTTGCCGGGATGTAACAGGCAAGCAGCGCAACGAGAATTAGAGACGTGGCTACAGCGATAAAAGTAAACTTGTCAGTCGGCGCCACTTGAAACAGCAAATTCCCGAGCAAGCGAGTCAATGCGAAGGCGCCCACTAGTCCGATTCCAACTCCGATTAGGGCCAGCGCCATCCCGTTTTTCAGTACTAATTTCAGGACGTCCGCCGCTCGTGCTCCGAGTGCCATGCGGATGCCGATCTCCTGCGTGCGCTGAGCTACGGCGTAAGACATCACTCCGTAAATTCCGATCGATGCCAGCAACAAAGCACTTAAGGCAAAAACTCCCAGGATGTAGGTCATCAAACGCTTTGGCGACATTCTTTCGTCAATCATCTGACTCACTGTTTTCGCGTTGGAGACAGGCAGAGTTGAGTCGAGCGCCCGTACTTCGCTACGTACCGCAGGCACCAGTTGGGTTGGGTCAACCGTGCCGCGAATCACCAGATTCATCGTTCGCCGCGCGTTTTGGGAGTAAGGCAGGTACGACGTCGGGTCGACCATTTCATCGAAATCGTCATTCTTCACGTCCGCCACCACACCGATGATTTCGTGGGTTTCCTGGCGCTCTCCGAGTTGAAGTCTCTGTCCAATGGGCTGCTGGCCGGGCAGGAATTTCTTAGCAAAAGTCTCATTAACCAAAATAACGCCGCCCGCCTTGGTGTCGTCCTGCGAACCGAACATGCGGCCTTGTCGCAACGCGGTACCAATCGCGTCAAAGTAACCCGGCGTTGCCACACGCACTCCAACAAAGGGTTCTTCGCCTTTGCGGAAGGGCGCCTGGCCCACGATCTGAAAATTATTGCTGTTGTCTGACGAGCTGAAGGGAACGATGTCAATCGCCCCGGTTTTGATCACGCCGGGCATGGTCCCGACACGGCCGATAAGCTGCTGATAAAAATCCAGCTGCTTAGTCTTGTCGTCATAACTATCCCGCGGCAGGGATATCTCCATCGCCAGCACGTGTTCAGGTTTGATCCCGAGGTCGGCGTTTACTAGTTCAACAAAACTCCGGACCATCAATCCGGCGCCAATCAGCAGAACAAGAGATAGGGCTACCTCGGCAACAACCAGAACGCTCCGCACGCGTTTGTGGCCGCCTTTGCCCGAGTCGCTCCGCCCGCCTGCCTTGAGTGCTTCATTCAGGTTGGTCCTCATCGAGTACCACATTGGCGCTAATCCGGCGACGCAACCCGCCAGCAGCGACACGATGAAAGTAAAACCAAGGACGTTGAAGTTGATTCCCAGACGACTCCAACCGGGGATGAACTTGGAAAAACCTTCGGGGATGCCATTCGCCAGAGCCTGGATGGCCCAGACTGAAACAACAAGACCGAGCGCACCGCCCATTAAGCCAAGCAGCGCACTTTCAGTAAGCGCCTGACGAAGTAGGCGAGCACGGCTCGCTCCCAAAGCCAACCGTACGGCTACTTCTCGCTGTCGCGAGGCAGCGCGCACGAGCAGCAGGTTAGCGACATTCGCGCAAGCGATCAGCAACACGAATACGACGGCGCCCATCAGCACTGGCACGCCGGTGCGCGCTCCTCTGACCGCGTCGTCGGTAAGTGTGACTACGGAGACGTCGCGGCCACTGTTTGTTTCCGGAAATTGCTGTTGGCCGCGCTTCGCGATGTCGTGCAGTTCGGCTTGCGCTTGAGCCAGCGTCGCACCCGGCTTCAACAAAGCTATGACTCTGAGGTAGTGGGCCACTCGATTGTGCTGCTCATCTTTGTCGAAGACGAGAGGCGTCCACATCTCACCGCTGTTGTATGGATAGTTGAAGTCCGGCGGCATGACGCCCACAACAGTGAAGACCTTTCGGTTTAGAGTGATTGTCTTGCCAACGATGTTAGGGTCACCGTTAAGGTGTCTTTGCCAGAAACTATGCTTGAGCACTACCACCTGCTCTCGACCTGGCTCGCTTTCTTCCGGAAGGAAGGTGCGGCCTTTAGCTGCCTTCACTGCCAGCACGTCGAAGAAACCGTCGGTCACGCCGTAACCGGGGAAGCGCTCAGGATTCGCTCCGCCAAGGTCGAACGACATTTGGTCGATGGCTACGATTTGTTCGCAGGCTCGCGTCTGCTCTCGCCAATCGGTGAAGTTTCCCGGCGCAACTGATCCGCGCAGAGTGCCCACTGCCAGATTTTGTTCCCACAAGACGAGCAGCCGCTCCTGGTTTGGGAAGGAGAACGGGTGGAGGATCAGCGCATCGAGAGTGCTGAAGATAGTGGTATTCGCGGCGATGCCCAGAGCGAGGGTCAGAACCGCAATCAAAGTAAAACCAGGCTGCTTAAGAAAGGAGCGAACGGAAAGTGCCAAGTCGCGTAGCAATGAATCCATCGCAGTCTCTCCTAATCACTGTGCAGTGTGGTCGAAGTGCTTGGCGTGCCATTCAACGTCAGAACCGGGAGCGGTAGCGACCGGGCCGCCTCTTTGCCAATTCTCAATTGCCAATTGCCGATTTGTGATGATTCGTTCGTTACCGGCCAATCGACAATCGGAAATCGACAATCGGAAATCGTAAGGGCCCGGTCGCTACCGCTCACGGTTCTGATATTGAGTGCTAATGATCCGGTCATGCCGATTTCCATCACTAAGGTTCCCTATTCCACTCGGAGCACCATCAACGTCACATCGTCGTGGAATTTTTCGTTCCCAAATTCAGTGACCGCAGAGATGACCTTGTCGCGCAGTTCGGCCGCGGATAGATGCGCGTTGGTCAGCAGCAATTCCTCCAGCCGCTCTTCACCAAACTCCTCGCCGTTTCCGTCCTGAGCTTCAGTGACGCCATCGGTGAAGAGCACCAGGCAGTCGCCTTGGCGTACCGCCATTGCTTGCGCCGTGTAAATCTGGTCCCGAAAAACTCCCAGCACCGGACCACCGCCGGCAAGACGGATGCAACGGCCGTTACGAATCAACATCGGCGCGTAATGGCCCGCGTTGGTGTAAGCAAGCGTTTGAGTTCGCGTATCGAGGAGTGCGTAGAAGCAACTAATGAATCGATTAGCAACGATGGTCTCGCAAACGGCGCTGTTTACTCGCGCGCACAAATTGTCAGGCGCAATGGTCTCCGCGGCTATCGATTTCAGAAGAGCCTGTGCGTTCGACATCAGCAGAGCCGCTGGCATTCCTTTGCCAGCCACATCTGCAATGCAGATTCCGGCGCAATGGTCAGCAAACTTCAGCACATCGAAAAAATCACCGCCAACTGCTTCGGCGGGGCGCCAGGCCACTGCAACATCAAGACCCTCGATGTGCGGCAGCGCCTTTGGCAACAATGCTCGTTGAATTTCTTCAGCGTCGGCAAGTTCCATATCCAGGTGCTTACTTACCCGCCGTTTCTGGGCGTCAAGGTCGATCTGCTTGCGACGCGTGCGACCCAATTCGATCTGGGTTTGAAGGGTCTTGAGCAGATTGCGATTGTCCCAGGGCTTCTGCACGAAGTCGTGAACACCCCGTTGCATCGCTTCGACAGCGAGCTCTACCGTGCCCCAGCCCGTCAGTACGACAACCGGCAAGGTGCTATCCAGTTTTCGAATCTTGGTAATTAGATCGAGGCCTTCCTCGCCGGAAGTGGTGTCGCGGGCATAGTTGAGATCCATCAACACAAGATCAAAGTCGCGTTGTTGGATTGCCTCCAGGACTGCGTCTGGTGAAGTAACGGCTTCGGTCTGGTACCCGGCGTCTCGCAGCAATAACCGCAGGGCCATTGCTACATCTGGTTGATCATCGGCGATTAGAGTGAGCGGGATGGGATTCGCCGGACTGTATGTGTTCGTCATAACCATTTGTATTACCGCGCTGCGTAAGTGGCGCTTGGGAGACGTACACTTCGAATAGCTGTCCCTGCCAGGTCTGAGGCGCCAGCGTTTTATCCGCCGGGTCACGGCTGCAAAAACGAATTGGCTTCAGCCGTTGGTGATCCAACCATCTTCCAATCGCACAATCCGGTTGCCGTATTCAGCATTAATCTCGGAATGAGTAACCTGTACGATGGTCGTCCCTTCGTCGTTAAGTCGCTTAAACATCTCCATGATTTCTTTGCCCTGGCTGGAATGGAGATTCCCAGTGGGTTCGTCTGCGAGAATTACTCGCGGGTTAGCAACAACCGCTCGCGCTACTCCGACCAGTTGTTGCTGTCCTCCGGATAGTTGACTGGGGAAAAGATCCTTTTTGCCCACGATCTGAAATCTGTCGAGCGTGTCGCATACGATCGATTGCCGATCCTTCTTAGCTACATCACGATAGGAAAGCGGCAGCTCGAGATTCTCAAAGACGGTTTGATCGTCAAGCAGGTGATAACTCTGAAAGACGAAGCCAATGTTGCGATTACGCACGGCGGCCCGTTTCTTGGTGTCGAGCGAGTGCACGGCTACGTCGTCAAAGTAGTACTCGCCAGACCATGACTGGTCATGCATCCCCAAAATGTGCAACAGCGTTGACTTGCCGGCGCCCGAAGGTCCCATGATCGAGACAAACTCGCCGTCCTGGATTTCCAGATCGATGCGGCGCAGTACAAATGTCTTCGTGGGCCCATGCGAAAACGACTTTTCAATGTTGCGTAAGCGGATCATCCAATCGCTCCCCGCACGTCTTCCCCAATAGCGCGCCTCGCTTCCTCAACTTCTCGGCGATTAGCCCCCGCCTCTTCTTCCACGATCAGTCCGTCAAACAAGTGCACGATGCGATCGGCGTGCTGCGCGTAACGAGCGTCGTGGGTAACCATGCAGATGGTGGCGCCGTTACGATGCAGATCGCGCAAAAGATCCATCACTGCTTCACCATTGGTTGAGTCAAGGTTACCGGTGGGCTCGTCGGCAAGCAGGATGCTCGGTTGTCCGCCGACTGCACGAGCCACCGCCACGCGCTGTTGCTGGCCGCCCGAGAGTTGACTGGGCAAATGTTTCGCCCGATGCCCCATGCCCACACTTTCAAGAGCGTCAGTTACACGCTTTTTGCGGTCTGCCGAACTCATGCCGCGATACGTCAAAGGCAACTCGACGTTTTCATACACCGTGAGGTCGCCGATCAAATTGAAGCTTTGAAAGATGAACCCGACTTCGCGATTTCGGATTCGCGCCCGTTCCGACAACGAAAGGTTCTCGACCGGTTTTTCGTTAAGGACGTACTGACCGTCGCTGGGAGTGTCGAGTAAACCGAGGATCGACAACAGCGTCGATTTACCGCATCCCGAAGGGCCGGCGATGGAAACGTATTCACCTTTCTGGATGTCGAGATGAATTCCTGAAAGTGCGTGAGTCTCTACCTCATCGGTGTAGAAAACCTTCTTCACATCTGCCAGATGTATAAGGGGATCAGCTGAGCTCATTGATTGTCTCCTCGGAAATATTTTGATCGCTGCAAATTCTCAACCCGTACTGGGTGAGCGCGGCTTCGCCGCCCTCCGTGCGGTAAGGCTTTGCCTTACCGATTCCTTGCTTTGAATTTCGAAGGCTATGCCTCCGTAATAATGGAGGCGTAGCCTCCGAAAGGTTGCGTGTAGCCGGTAAGGCCGAGTCTTACCGCAGGGAACACTGCAAGCCGTAGAGCCCTGCAACACCGCAGCGTCACCGCACGCGGATGCGGTCGTAGCTATCCATTGCTGACGTGTCTGACAGGATGATCTGATCACCTTCTTTAAGGCCGTTAACAATTTCTATCGTGCTTACGGAACTACGGCCCAGTGTTACCTGTACGCGAACAGCTTCCTGCCCGTCGGGGGTCAAGCGGAACAGTCCAACTGTTTGTTGACCCTGGCCAAATGCAGGTCTGCCAACGTGTAAGACATCAGTCAACCGCTCTAGTTCAATGGTTCCATCCACACTCAGGTCAGGTCGCGCGCTGGACGGCAGCGGACCCGTCAGAGTCACATCGACTGTAAAAGTGCCTTCGCGCGCGGCCGGATCTATACGTTGAACCTCGCCTTGAATAATTCCGTTGCGCGTATCCACGGCAACCGCTTGGCCCAGTTTCACGTCTTTGATTTGGGTTTCGGCGATCCTCAACTCGGCCTTGAGCGACGCTGGATCTGCAACTCTGGCGATATTGAATCCAGGCGTTACCTGTTGGCCTACCTGCACCGAAACTTCCTGCAAAACGCCACTTGTTCCGGCGCGTACTTTGAGGCCCGTTGCCTGGTCTCGTTTTAATCTTGCCAATGCTCGAAGCTGCTGAATGCGCGATTCCTGAGCGTTAATCTGAGCCTTGACTGACTTACTTCCGACGGCGAGTCGATCCCGTTCCACCTTCAAGCGATTGTTAAGAGTTTGCACTTGCATGCGCGAGATCTTGAGCATCAACTCCGGAACCAGTCCCTGCTTGCCGAGTACTTCATCTGTTTCCAGTTGCAGTTTTGCCTGGCTGTATTGAGCGTTGATTCCCGCAATGGCAGACTCCTGAGTCATCGATTCGCTTTCGAGCCTGGAGCGCAAACTCTCTTTATCGGCTTCAGCCGCTTTTACCTGGAATTCCGCGTCGATCGCTTCCTGCTCCATTTGCGGGTTCGAAAGCTCAACGATGACCGTGTCAAAGCCGACGACCACGCCAGCCTGGACTGGAATTTTTTCTACCCGTCCATCAGAAGGAGCTGGAACCCAACGAACCAGCTGGGGAACGAGGGTTCCATTGCCGCGTACTTCGCGCACGAAAGGACCGCGTTTGACGGTGTCGATTACGGCAGTCGAACGGTCGAGCGTCGGGGCCGCAGGCTTTAATCGCGTAAGTCCAAAAGTGATTCCGCCAATAGCCGCGACACCTACGGCTATCAGGGCAGCAGTGCGAATCCGTTTCTTAACTCTAGATTTTGCGGGGCGCTTTATATCCATAAACTATTTACTAATGATTAATAGCTTGCTTGACCAACTGCCACCGCCGCATTTCTGTCTGCAGCAGAAAACAAATTGGTCGGAACCAGTAAGATCAAGGCCCATGCCACAGCTGGGACCTGTAGATTCTTAAAATAAAAGGCGGTTTGAAAACGGACCTTTGCGGGCGTTCAACTACGATTGGGGCTGTTGCGGCCGATTACTCTTCGACTAGCTGCGTGCAGTTGGTAGGAGGAGTTCGTTCCGCTTTCGGGATCGTTAATCCCATTATCGAGAAAAGATTCAGAAAATCGTAGCATCGCTCTCGCAAATGGAGGGGATACCAGTTGAGCTGGAGAATTCCTCTCGCCCCGAGTAGATTTATTTCGTAATTATCGCGCTGCCAGGGGCGTCGTAAGCGGCACTATCCAGCGTGCGGGTAACAAACTTACTTCTTCTTTAGCCAGGTCTACGTTGGGATCGATTAGCAACTGCGGTTCGCGACCGTTAAGAGAAACCATTACGCGAGCCCGCACTTCAACCTTATCGTATCCTTCACGCCGCTTCTCTTCGGCAAGATGATGGGAGAAGAGCAGGATCAAGTCGGGCTTCGTGATCATTTTCGTCAACTGATGAGATTTCAGATAATCTTCCGGCTTGATGATCCAGGTTTGCCCGCTTCCGGGATGTGTCACATTGAAGACTGCCTCGCCGTCCTTTGTTCGCAATTTCATGTGCCACGAAAAATTATGTCCTTCTTCGGTCCAACTTACGTTGCCCGGATAGAGGTAATGGCGCAGCGGGAAGAAAAGCTGGACAGCAAGGTAGGCTGCCAACAGTCCAGCAACTAATTTTTGCGAGGTGGAAAAGGACGGGCAACTGCTTCCTTCCGCAGTTGTCTTAGGTCTAACAGAGGCTTGTGACATCTTGCCGCCAGGCGCCACTCCTGGCTTAAACGCTCGGGCGAAGCGTCGCATGAGGTCAGGCGGAAAGAAAATCAAGAGCGCGCCCAGCATCAGCCACGGAAAGATGCCGATATCGAATATCACGGCGTTGATAAGATTGAATACAACTGCCGCTGCGAATGCGAAGGGCCGCGTGCGTCGCCACAGGAGGAGCGGCACCACCAGCAGGTCGAGCATTAACCCTCCGATTACAAAACCATAAACTACCCAGTTGGCCGTGAAGACAGGGCCACCCCCTGGCATTTTGGTCAAAGGACGTAACCATGAGCGCATTGGCTCGCCGCCAAGTATCCAATCGCTGTTTAGTTTGGCAATTCCGCCGTAAAAATATGGTATGCCGACTTGGGCTCGCAGCAGCCACAAGGTCCATGCCGGAACTACAACTGAGTGGATTCTCCGACGCAGCAGGGCATCAATGGAAAAAGCCCTTTCTGCCGGGAGGAAACACATCAGAAAACTGATCAGGCAGACCAAATAGAAGTGATTCAGATAACGCGTTTGGTCCAGCAGAAAAAAGTATGTGAAAGCAATAAAAACGACCGGCGCGGCAATGCGGTAAAGAAACCCCACCATCACACAAGCCGCCGCCAAACCGAGCACAAAAAAGTGAATGTACATCCCGCGCCCGGGCCAGGGCTTCACCCAACTGAATCCGTAGTAAGTAAAATTGATAACCGGGTCAACGTAGTAACGCCCGATCCAGCCGTAACTGAAGTAACGATAAACTTCCCATAGCGTGATGCCGCCGAAGACGATGCGGAAGAAAACCAGGAATGAGATATCGACTGGTTTGAAGAGAGCTGCGCATAGCCGACGCAAGGAACTTGCTTTCACCCCTGTGGAAGCCACAACAAACGGCGCCGCGATCTGCACTTCTTGCTTGGGAACTGTTTGCATTTCTTGTTTGGTTCTGCGAGACCTTAGTAACACTTGTCACCGAAAAGGCCCGGCCACGGGCCTGAGCACAGCGCCACGTGTCGTCTTAGCTGCCCTTTCAGTGTAAGGGCGTCGCCATAAAAGAGGGAATGGTACAAGACTCAAAAGAGGTTTTTGAAACTCTAACTTAAGGTACGTTTTCTTAAGCCGATCGGGACGGTGAGGTCGGAGGGTCGAATCCTCTCGCAGTTCTAAGGGCTGAGGTGCTTAAGGCGCGGGACCGTTCACAACTTACCTAGGAGCTTTTGTGAGGGCATAGAGCCAGGAGTATCATCCTTCCAGTGAGGATCAAGGCTGTCGGATAATCCCACCAAATTCGTACTTATGCGACGGATCCGTCATCTAATACGTAGTTGGATTGCTACGGTGAGTGATGGGCGACTTCTCAATACCCGCAGGAATAAACTTCTCGTCCGTCGATAATGTCTCCGCGGAAGTGCTGGCACACGCTCTCTGTCAGACTGCCAGTTTTTTGCAGGCATTAGATCCTTATACGAGCCTTCTCCGATATGACGATTGGTGGGAACACGATGGTCTTCATTTTTATCGAGAAGAAATTGCTTTCGACGGGCTCTTTAAGATGATTCGTTCACCTCAAGCGCTGTTGGAAGTAATGCCAGGCGATGATGAAGTGTTTGTCGGCGTGGCGCCAATGCAACGCGCTTGGTATCTGCGGTTTTACCTCTTTTGGAATGATGACGGTTACAAACTATTGGGAAGGTTTGATCTCACGCTTCCGGCTTCGCTGCGGCAAAAGTATAAAGAGGAAGTAGCTCATAGATTTAGTTTCAGTATGAATGAAAGTGAGTCGGCTGTTTATTACGAATCGCTGATTGGCTGATACCGCGATCCAACAACACGTTGGACCGGAGCGGCGGTAGCG
>JBAPXA010000251.1:0-6728 GCA_049283975.1 Pyrinomonadaceae bacterium
GGCTAACGATACGCGTACAACATTGGTGCTTGGGCACACTGACACGGTTCACCCGCGCGGCACCTTATCAACGCAGAGTGTGCACGCGGACGCAGGGCGACTTTATGGTCCAGGTATCTTCGACATGAAGGGATCCTGCGTGCTCGCCTTGGAAGCGTTGCGCACTTTGGTAACTCTAAATTTCATTCCAAAACGAGCTGTGGTCTTACTTCTGACCTGTGATGAAGAGGCAGGAAGCCAAACCGGTCGGCTGCTTGTGGAAGAAGAGGCGCGCGGCGCGGCGCAGGTGCTGGTACTTGAGCCGCCCGCACCTGGGGGTCATGTGAAAACTCTCCGCAAAGGTGTGGGCATGTGGAAAGTGAGGGCGCACGGAATTGCGTCGCACGCCGGCCTGAATCCCGAAGCGGGGGCGAGTGCTATTCTGGAACTCGCCCGTCAAACCGATCGGTTTCACGCGATGAGCGACCCCGCGAGCGGCACGAATTTCAATGTTGGCGTCGTGCGCGGCGGCACGCGGAGCAACGTAGTCCCAGCGGAGGCGGAGATCGAAATCGACGTCCGCTTCAGTTGCACGAACGAAGCTCAGCGGGTCGATGAATTGATGCGCAGCTTGCGATCGTTTGACGAACGCGTGCAACTCACGGTTAAGGGAGGCATCAATCGCGGCCCGCTTGAGCGGACCGAAGGCGTAGTGAAACTTTACCAGCAAGCGCGGGATATAGCTGCTTGTCTCGGATTTGAACTTGGAGAGCAATCGGTCGGCGGCGCTTCGGATGGCAACTTTGTCGCCGCGCTTAATGTTCCTGTACTCGACGGGCTTGGAATAAACGGCGCCGGCGCACACGCCGCAAACGAGCACATCTTTATCTCCGATATTGCACTGCGCGGTGCTCTCTGGGCGGGGCTGATAGCGACGCTTTAACAAAGGATGAAAGCTTTCAAAGTTGAGAGACAGAAAAAGTAGAACCGGCCTGCGCTGATGAAACCAATGAAGACGAGATCCCGACCTGATATTCGAGCGCTTACACGACTCGTGCCTTCCAGCGGCAATCTTGTTCAAGGCCAGTCGGAACTCGCAATTAATCCGGTTTTGGCTGAGGCAGCTAGTCGTGTCATTGCTGCCAGCCAGAACCACTACGGCCCGGCGGAAGGTCTAACTGAACTTCGTCGTGCGGTGGCAGAAAAGATCTTTGCTTTTAACGGAATCGTGATCGATCCGGAAGGCGATCCGCTGCAGCTGCTAATCACACCCGGCGCGACCGGAGCGCTCATATCCGTCGCGCAAACTTACCTAAGAAGCGCTTCCGCCCTGGTCTTTGAGCCTTACTATCCTTACCACCGGCACATTCTCAACGAGCTGGGAGGAAGCACTGAAGTGCTGAGACTTCATGGTGAGAAGCTTGAACTCGATCCTGATGAGTTGCGCGCTCGATGCCGAAAACTAAAGGACCGCGAGGCGTTCCCGCTGCGCGCTATTATCCTTTGTACCCCGGTGAATCCGTCCGGCAAGGTATTCAGTAAGAGTGAGCTGGAGGCTATTGCGGCTGTGTGTCTCGAGTTTGACCTCCGCTGTATTGCGGATGAGGTCTATGAACATTACGTCGTGGGCGGTCAGCCGCATGTTTCTATTGCGACGTTGCCAGGCATGTGGGAGCGAACGATCACAGTGAACTCCTTCTCCAAATCATGGAATATCTCGGGGTGGCGGCTCGGCTACGTTTACGGTGACGCCCGTCTCGTGTCTCCTCTCAACAAAGCCAATAACCTTTTCTATGTATGCTCGCCGACGCCGCTACAGCGGGCGCTGTCCGAAGTGTTGATGAATGATCCGCGGTACTACACTCAGTTACGCGAGAATTTTGCAGCCAAGAGAAAATTTGCCGTTCAAGCATTAGAGCAGGTGGGATTCGAGATCTACGATTCGGGCTCATCATTCTATGTGTGGGCGCGTATCCCCGAGGGATTTGAAGATGCGATGCAGCTCAATGAGGTGTTAATCGACCGAGCACAAGTGGCAGGGGTGCCAGGGAGCGCCTTTGCTGATAGCAATGACTGGAACAACTACATGCGACTCTGCATTGCGCGGGAAGATGGAGTGTTGCAGGGCGCGTTCGCCAAAATGCAAGGCGCCTTCGTGCAAACATTTCCCCCAGGAACAAAGTTATAGTTGCAAACTTGCTAATGAATCCGATTATTCGGTAATGCGAGGCAATAAGGTGACTAATCCGTTCTGTTAAATGCTTTCGATCTACACGAAGGAGCGATGAAGATGAAATCCCGGGCGATGTGTTTGGCGCTTTTGCTAGCGAGCCTTGTGGTCAGCGCACAGGCGCAGGAAAGGAAGCTGAAGATCTACATTTCGGCCGATATGGAAGGCGTGGTCGGTGTCGTGACGAATGAGCAGTTAGGGCCTCAAGGCTTTGAGTATGCCCGCTTCCGAGAATTCATGACGCAAGAAGTCAATGCCGCTATTGAGGCTGCATTTGAAGCAGGCGCCACCGAAATTGTCGTCAGCGACTCCCACGGCAACGGTCAGAACCTCCTGATTGAGAAGCTACCGAAGAATACTTTACTCGTCCGCTCCTGGCCCAGACCCCTGATGATGATGCAAGGAATTGATGAGAGCTTCGCCGGTGTGGTCTTTCTCGGCTATCACACTGGGACGACCAACCCTCAAGGAGTGCGTGCGCACACAATATCCAGTGCCCGGCTGGCTGATGTTCGACTCAAGGGTGTTTCTGTGTCTGAGGCGGGCATCAACGCAGCTATCGCCGGTCATTTTAATGTACCTGTAATCATGGTCTCCGGCGATGACGCGGTTGTGAAAGAGACAACGGCGCTGCTCGGCGATGTCGAAGGAGCGGTCGTTAAATGGGGCTCAGGTTTTCACTCGGCGAAAACCTTGATGCCTGAAGCCTCTTATCAGTTGATTCGCGAGAAGGTAAAAAAGGCAATCGTTAGGATAAAAGACTTCAAGCCACACAAACTCGCGCCACCAATTCAGTTGGACGTGCGCTTCAAGAATTATCGTCCCTCGGAGGTTCTTAGCTACTTAAGTATCGTGGAACGCACCGATGCGCACAGCATCAGATTCACCGGCAAGGACATGATAGAAGTGTCGAAGTTCCTGGAGTTTATTATGACTTACGAGCCAGCGCTGGAGCCTTAATCTCTTTGAGATCCAAGATTGGATCTCAAAAACGGCATTCATCCATAAAATTCCAAATGGTCCATACGTGGACTAAATACTCAAGGAAGCTACTGGGGACCTAAGCTGTGCCTTGCAAGCACAACAAAAAGAAAAGGGTCGGACTCGAAAGCCTGCCTCCAGTTGAGGCTATTGATAGAGAGGGCTCGGACAGGCAATCACACATCAAAAACCTTGTGTGGCATTCTTGATTAAGAGCGTTCGTCTTCGCCTCGGAATTCTTCTGGGATCGAAAAGCGTGCAACGACAACGGTGACATTATTGCTGCCGCCTGCACCTAAGGCCAGCTCAACCAACTCGCGGCATGCCGACTGCGCGGACTCGGCGCTGGCTAAAATTGCCGTGATCAAAAGGTCATCTACCATCTGCGTTAACCCATCTGTGCAAAGCAACAGCTGATCGCCGTCTTCTAATGTGAAGTGGTTAATGTCTGGCCGAAGGTCGCGATTGTCTACGCCCAAGGCTTGCATGAGAACGTGCCTTAGCTCCCTAAGCAAATTATCCTTTTCGATGTCTCCACCGCCGTCGAGCAGGTGCTCCGCGAGCGTGTGATCACGCGTTAGCTTTTCCAGTTTCCCCTGCCGCAATAAGTAGGCGCGAGAATCCCCGACATGACCGATAACCAGGTCCTTACCATGCGTCAGTGCGGCGGTGAGGGTCGTGCACATTCCGTCGAGAGCTGCATTAGCATCAGCTTGTTGCAGTAATGCCGCATCGACTCGATGGAGGCGATCTTGCATCCGCCACATGACTGTATTCCTTTCCTTGAGCCCCGATCCAAACTGCCAGTCCGGGGTACGCAGGGCCAACTCAAGCAGGTTGATGATTGCCTCTCGGCTGGCGACTTCTCCCGAACGCTCCCCACCTACACCATCCGCAACGATTATCCCGTAGGCTGCCTCCTCAAATCTGTAGCCCGCCCGATTTTCAGAAACATTGCTGAAAACAGTCTCGAGATATCTTCCAGTACGGACCACGAGATAATGGTCCTCGTTTTGCTCTCTAAAATGTCCTTGATGAGATAGTGCAAACAAGTCCACATCTATTCTGGATGAAAGTGGAGACGGTAGTCGGTCGCTTTCACCGCCGCTACCGCCCATACCTGACGAGTTATTGTTCATTGCTCAAGCTGGTTAAGAATCGCTCGCTCCTTTCGTCTAGGATTGTGGACTCCCACCCTTAGTGAATCACAATGCCGATACCCAGGCGGAGATTGTCTTGAGCGAATACCAAGGTATGACAAATCGGGATCCGACTGTCGGATGGGAAGTTGGCGCTACCGATTGCACCAATCGGTTCATGAGGTCTTCCTTCCTTTATTCCAATTTGTTGAGCCAACTGCTGGGAGTGTAGTTGCTGCTGTTGCTCAAGAGAACTGGCAATATTTACAGGTGGGACCAGGTCTGCAAAGACCTTCATTCATCGGTTCGATTCCGATCGCCGCCTCCAATCTACTCAACAAATAAATTCATTGAACTGAAAACCGTAGTTTCTCTACGGTCTTGAATTTCGTGGTGTACTAGCCCTTCGGAATGGTGCCTCAATTTCCCCATTCTCTTCTTGATCTCGTCTTTTGCAAGCCAACGGCCGCGGATCAAGACTCCCGCAACCTTTGACGCACCGGAGATATCCTTGAGGGGGTTCTCGTCCAGAAGGAGCAGATCAGAGTTCTTGCCAACTTCGATCGTCCCCGCCTTGTCGATTTCACCCAGATATTCAAAGGGCGCAGTCGTGGAAGTTCGTAGGGCTTCGAAAGGCGTTAGCCCAACTTCGACTAACTCCTTGAGCTCGCGGTGCACCGCAAAGCCCTGCACGATACCAGGGATGATCGCATCTGTGCCGGTCATCAATTTCCCTCCTTTGTCATGAAACGCCTTCGTCAGCGGCCTTTGGAATCTCTCAAAATCCTGTCGTAGTTTCGCTCGCGCTTCAGCAGGGGTCGGGAGATACAATTTCTCAATCATGAATGACCACACAGCTGCCTGCATTGGATGTCGAAAATACTTTGCTTCCGGTCGAGCAAGGACGCTGTCAGGATTGTCAAAAAGCTCGAGAAGGCTATGCGTCGTCACGAGCGTCGGAGTCATCCACACCCCACTTTTCGCCATTCTGTCTGCGAAGTAGTCGATCTGCTCCGCACTGTAGTCGCCTCTCGCATGTTTCGCCACTTCCTCAGAATGTGCGATCAGCTTCTGTCCGGCATCCAGAACGTACTCTACAGACACCGACATGGGGACATGCCCGATCACATCCATTTTGAGCTCCCTGGCCGTAGAAATGATCGCGTCATAGGATTCCCGATCGAGAAACGAATAGACTTTGATCTTGTCGAAGCCTGCGGCCTTCGCCTGACGAACGGCCTCTCGAGCTTCGCTTGGCGAAGCTACCCAAGTTGTCAGTGGAGGCGGCCACGCTTTCTTTGGACCGTCGAGCGTCTGGGCAAGGATGAGGCGAGGACCAAGCAGTTCGCCTCTGGCAATCTGCTGTCGCAGAGCAATCTGTTCTGGTTTCGCGAAGAGTTCCTGAACTGTGGTTACTCCGTTGGCTATGAAGGGAAAAAGAAAACCCTCGTACGGAATGTTTTTGCCGGTAAGCTGCACCTCGGGCGGCACCATGATGTTCCATGCCTCACCAAGCAGATGAACATGCATGTCGCACAGTGCCGGGATCAGATAACGTCCTGTAGCATCGATGCGGAGCGCCCTAATAGGTACTTTCACCCGTGAGGTGGGACCGATTGCGATTATCTTTCCGTCTGCGACGACTACCGTATGATCGCGAAGTGAACGCTCCCGATCCATCGGTATGACCGTCGCATGAAGAAATGCTATAACGCGCTTCTCTACCGATCGGTTTGATCCGGCGGCGTTTGCGTAGTCGCTCATTCCGAGTGAAATCACCGTCACGAGAACGAGAGCACCCAGTCTTTGTAGCGGTTTCATCTTTCCTCCACCTCTCATTACAAATCGAAATCGTGTTTCAGACTCAATCACCAACCGCGGAGTACCGTGTAAGATCCCAACCGATGGTAATTATTAGCTCCCGACCGTAATTACTTCCGCTGCGAAAATTCACGACTCGGTGAACCTCTATGCGAAGTTTTGCGCATCCACTCCTCCTCATCATCAGAAAACAACTCAATCCTGAGGTTCGTTCTTAGAAACCGGAAGCATTGAATGGACGGCGTTTCGGGCACAAATCGACCTGGCTCGCCCCAAGTCCTAATGCCATGGCCAATGCTTGGCATCATTTTAGGATTGCGCGCCGCGCCGTTTATTCTGCAAACCAGCGAGTCCTGTGCCACCAACCGCTCCAAGATGCCGACAAACATCGACGTTCTGGCCATTTTCGTACACACACGATACAACCGGCTACAGGTGAGGAGTGGTCCTCATAATTTGTCTGGTTTATCTGCAGGGAGCCGCCGGCAGCTGGTAACCTGAATGGTCTCCAAAACTCTTATTCATCGGTTCGCTTCCGATCGCCGCCTTCCAGATTCCTCAGCACCTCAAGTCGCTCA
>JBAPXA010000252.1:0-31145 GCA_049283975.1 Pyrinomonadaceae bacterium
AATAGCCAGGGGCAAGTCCCGACTCGTCGGGACGCCGCCCCTGGGACAGTAAAAAAGTCAGAGAAGCACTGAAAGTGCGCAATACATTGTATGGGTGAGACGTTATGCCGCTCTTTCAGAGCTCGGACACAATTAGCTTACCCTTCCAGGGGCGGCGTCCCGACGAGTCGGGACTTGCCCCTGGCTATTCCAGTTCGCGCCGTTGGCGCTTCGGCCGTTGCACTTGAAACTTGAATCCACCAATTGAATATTTTTGACCCACTAAAAGGTATTTGCGGGTTGGTAATCGCCAATCAGTAATCGCCGATCAGTAATCACCAATCAGAAGTCGCCAATTGGCAATCCTCGTCACTTCGAACTGGCAACTAAAGAGATCGCGAGCCGGTAAACTGCGGCCCCGTCGATCTCGACATCGCTGCTCGCGGGTTCCGCCCCACTGATTTTGGCGGTAACGCGATACTTGCCGGGCTCGGGAGTCAGTCTGAAAACAAAGGATCCGGTCTCCGTCGTCACGCGGCCATCAATCTTTTTCGTCGACCCGTCCTCAAGAATGCGCGCGAGCTCCACGCGCGCGCCCGGAACGCTTCTGCCACTGGGACTGAAAACACTGCCACGAATAAAAGCAATCGAGCCTTCATCGATAGAAAGCACCAGGCGATCACCTAGCGAACGCGTTTTCCCCGATTTGACCTCAACGTTTTCAATCGTGCCCACGCTCAATCCCGGTTTCCGAAAGGTCAGGCCGTAGGTCCCTGGCTGCAAACCAGAGACGACAAAGCTGCCGCCTTTGTCGGTAGCAACACGTTTCACCTCCTGCTCGCCGCGGCGTACTACCACGGCAACACCGGCGGCCGTTCCAGTTTCTACTTTGACCTTTCCTTTAATGCTGCCGGTCCCGCGATCCTGCCCCGAGGCGATGAATTGTAAAGCTAGTAATAAAAGGACGGCGGGGATTTGTTGTCTCAATTTCACTGAATTCCTCCGAACGGCTGGGGCCGCAATATAGCACTGCTCACTTGATGGGCACGAATACCTAAAGGTTGATGCCCACAACTGAGATGACTGTTGCCTTAACGCCCCATTGGTGCCGAAGGAAAGTTCGTATAAGCTTTCCCCAGCCCAGCATCAGTCTAAAATTCGCTCCCAATAGCTAAACTTTTCGGCATCTAACGAACGTCATTCGTCGTTGTAATTACCGTGACTCATCTCTGCACACAGCTTTGGAAGCACCGCGCCCGAGTATTAGTCATTCTTTTATCTCACCTGGCGTCGGGCTGGACCAGTTTCGCTCAAGAGCCAGTCGATCCAGGCGCTACGCAACGGCCGCGAAAAGTCTTCCCGGCTGAACGCGAACGTCCAGACGATATCCTGCGCATCGATACCGACCTGGTGTCGGTGGATGTTTCTGTTACCAACGTCGAGGGGCGTCCGGTACGAAATCTGACCAAACAGGATTTCAAACTTTTCTCAGATGGTCAGGAACAACCGTTGTCTTTTTTCCAGGTTGAGCGGCGCACCGGACCGGCGCGCCCTTTGGCGATCGTTTTTGCAGTGGACATTTCTGGCAGCATGACGACAGAGGAAATGCTACGACTCCGCACCGCTCTCCGTGCGTTCTCGGCGAACGTCGCCGATCAACAAGCCGCCTACGCGGTAATGGCGTTTGGAATGAACGTAAAATTACTGCAAAAATTCACGACGGAAGCAACCAGGCTTGATCGGGCGCTGGAACGCATGGCGCGCGAACCAAACGGCTTGTCCACGCACACTTATGATGCGGTTGATGATGCGATCCGGCTGCTGGTGCGGCAGGCACCCCGTACGCGCGATCGACGCCTAATGAAGCGCGCCGTGATTGTTGTAACTGATGGCTTCCCTGTGGGCGATACAGTTTCCGCCGAGACTGTTATCGAACGGGCGAACCAAGCCGACGTGAGTGTCTACACAGTGACGTTGCCGTCTTACTCACGCGTCATAACGACTGCGGCACAGGCGCCGCTGCCGACTCCTCTCGACGTCAGCGAACTAGCGGAGCGGACGGGAGGAAGAAATCTCTACGCAGATCAGAAAGACTATCAAGAACTCTTTCGCGCCCTGGCAGAAGAAGTTACCTCAACTTATGTGTTGGCTTTTTATCCGGCAGAAGAGAAACGCCGCGACGGGCAGTTTCACGAGGTGAAAGTGCAGGGACCTAACGGTCTAACAGTGAGGCAGAGCCGTCCGGGCTATCAAGCGCAGGAAGGAAACAGCAGGCCACAACGGTAGTTCAAGAACAAAGCGCTGAAGGAGCTTCCGCACGGCTAGAAGTCATCGTCTTCTTCGTCGTCGTCCAGATCTTCTTCCTCAGCAATGTCGAGCTCGAGCGGGTCGAGTCCGACCACTTCAAGTTCGGTTCCGCACTCATCGCACAAAACGCTGTCGCCCTTGTCCGCGTCCGAATCTACGTGAACATCAGCATCACATTCCGGGCACGTTCCTGTCGGCACTAGTTTCTACCTCCGCGAAAATATTTGAAGGCAGCCACACGCCGAAATAGATTGTGCGTCCGCCACCTTGTTGTTCGGATCGACCCGGTTAATCTAACTGTCGCTGGTGGAATTTGCAACACTCTTTTTTGTTACCTGTTGCCATCAACATTTCCACCATTGGGCTCGCAATTCGAGATGTCCTCGAGTGTAAAACAGATGTCGTTTGCGGGGAGATTTTGTCTTGCTTTTGTCGATGGCTTGGCGGACGATGCGAGCAGTTGTTCTGCTCCTCGCCAGGAGCAAAAGAGCATTGGTGATGAAATCATGAACATCCTCCGCCGCGTCAGCCTCCTCCTCATCGCTTTTCTTCTTTTGGCAGGTTGCGTTGCCGCCCAGAGACACCGCGGAACTCCGCCAAAGACTCCTGCGTCCGCACCCGCGCAACAACAACCCGGTCCAGCTTTTGAAAATATTCTGGCGGTCGACACCTATCGAATCCATGTCGAGATTCGCGGCGTGGGGCAGTTACTAAAAACACCATCATTCAACGACGTCGTTGAACCGATGATGAAAGTGGCGGGCCCGCCGAAAGAGTTTAAGACGCTCTTAACCTGGTTGGACTCGCAGGCGGACGCGCTCGTATCGTCGCGGATGATGATTGCTTCCTGGGCCGTGCGGCCCAACGTCCCCAACGTGTTGCTCGCTATTGAGTTTGCTTCTCCAGAAGAAGCGCAGAAATTTGAACCACGACTCAGGAACTTCCTACCCAAGCTCTTGCCGACACCGAGTCCGTCTCCATCACCAACAACCGAAGCAGCGGCGTCCGCAAGCCCGTCCACCGAAAAGAAACCCGCTGCGCCTGAGCCGGGTGAGAGTCGCGAAGCAGAAGCAAAAGAGACGGGACCTACTTTTGTGATTAAGCAGGCTGGCTCCCTCGTGTACGTCAGTGAAGTGGCTTTTACATTCAAGAGCTTGCGACCGGCTGGCAGCAAGCTGCTGTCTGAAGATCCGAATTTCCGCCGCGTGCACGACAGGTTCGCAACCGAGTCCGTCCTTGTCTTTGTAGATACTGCCGGGATGCAGCGCGAAAATGAAGAACGCCGGCGAAAACTTGACGAAGAAAATCTAAAGCGCGTCCAGACCACACCAACGGAGCCGCCGCCAAATGAAGGCGAAGAGCAGGAAGCAAACTCCGGGGACGAACCGCAGGACGAAGGCCCAGCGCCACCAGAGCCGTCTGATCCTGACGTGGCTAACCTCGCGGAAATGAATGAGCGCCAGTCACAGGTGGAGCTCGTCAATGAGAATCCGCCCCCACCCCAGCCGGCGCCAAACATCGCGGGAGAGCTGGTAAGCCGGACGGCGAACCTTCTGTTCAGCGGTCCCACCACTATGCCGGACGCAGTCGGCCTGGCGCTCGCCTTTGAGCCTGAGAATTATGCATTGCGTTTGCTATTGGTGAATGAGCCTAGCGCCAAAGGGAATCCCATACCTTTTATGCCGCAGTTGATCTCGGGTCCACCGTTAACTCTGGAAGCGGCCGGGGTGTTTCCCGCAGACACTGAATTCTTTGTCTCGCTCTCGCTCGACTATAAACAGATTCTCGACGGCATGGTGAAAGCGCTCGCTGATCAAACTCAGCAAATCGTCATAACTTCGGCTGCGGGCGAGGGTGAAGCAGAATCGCCTTTCGCGGTCTATGAAAAAAAGGCTGGTATCAAGTTGCGCGAAGACTTGATCCCCTTACTTGGTAACGAAGTCGCCGTTATGCTGTCGCTACAGACACTCGATGTCGGCCCGGGCAATGTGGTCGCCGAGTCAACGGCGGAAGAGACCGAAGGCGCGTCCAGTAAGGGGGCGGCTCCGGCAATGCCAAATCCAGTGCTCGCGCTTTCCGTTCGCGATCGTGATGGCGTGCGAGCCCTAATGCCCAAGTTGGTCGAATCCTTCGGCGTCAAGGGCGCCAGTCTCTTAGCCCAAACTGAAAAGCGCGGTGATACCGAGATTGTGTCTTACGGCGGAGCGTTTTCGTATGCCTTTGTCGGCAACTTCCTCTTATTCTCCAGCGCGCCGAAGGAAATTCGCCAGGTGGTGGATTCGTATTTGAATCATGACACGTTGTCGTCGCAAAGCCACTTTCGCAACTCCACTCGCTGGCAACCACGCCAGGTGCTAGGACAGCTCTACTTGTCACCGAAACTGATGGAGAGTTATCGCGACTTTGCGCGCAGCATGGAATCGACGATAGGTCCACTTGCCGACATTCTTTCACGCCTCAGTCCGACTTCTGAACCATTGACCTATGCCCTCTCGAATGAAGGGCTCGGTCCCATGCATGAGTTGCGCTTACCAAGGAATCTGGCGCTGCTGATGGTGGCCTCGATAATTGGTGGATCCAGCCAGGGCGCTTCGCCGAGTGCTAACCAGTCGCTCGCGGAGGGTAGGTTGCGCGCTATTGCCAGCGCCGAATCAACTTTTCGTGGCACGAACAAAGATGGAAACTACGGAAGTCTCGACCAACTGAAGGCTGCGAATCTGGTTGCTGATTTCGTTGAGCCGTCGGGTTACCGGCTTGAAGTCAGTGCTTTGGGCTCGAGATTTGAAGCGACGGCAGTGCCCCTCGAGTATGGCAAGACCGGAAAGCTTTCGTACTTTATCGACGAGAGTGGCGTCTTGCGGGCCGGGGACCATGGGGGCGGACCAGCTACAGTTGCAGATAAGCCATTGCCATAAGAATTGAACCTTGAAATTAGAACTTTTAATAGGCGCTGATTCGAATCAAAGTTCAAAGTTCAAATTACTAAGATCTATGTTTCAAGTTGCTAATTTCGAGCGGCTCTACCGGATCCGCCAGTTCAAATCCAAAAACACGAGAATAGAAATAGAGCTCACCTTCGAGTGAACGCTTAATGTTCTGTGCCTGGCGGAAACCGTGTTGCTCGCCGGCAAAAGGAACATAAGCGACCGGTACGCCCTTTTGCTGCAAGGCCGCAACCATCAGCTCTGCCTGATTTGGCGGCACCACCCGGTCTTCAAGTCCCTGAAAGAAAATCACCGGACAGGAAAGCTGTGCGATAAAGTTGATTGGGGAACGTTCGTAATAAATATCTCTTCGCTCGGGATAGGGGCCGAAAAGCCTATCGAGGTAGCGCGACTCGAACTTATGTGTCTCCGCCGCCAATGCTTCGGCATCGCTGACGCCATAGTGGCTGGCGCCCGCTTTGAAAGTGTCTCCGAAAGTAAGCGCACACAGCGTCGTATACCCGCCGGCGCTGCCACCAGTAATCATTAATCGATCCGGATCAACGTCTCCGCGAGCGACCAGATACTTCGCGCCGTTCGCGCAATCATCAACGTCAACCACCCCCCACCTCCCGTTTAAGCGTTCGCGATATTCGCGTCCGTACCCGCTGCTGCCACCATAATTCACATCAAGCACAGCGATGCCCCTGCTGGTCCAATATTGAATGTTTAGACTTAGCGCGGTGGCGGCCGCCGACGTGGGACCACCATGGCTCTTTACCAGCAATGGTGGAAGTTCATTTTCAGGCGCGTGATAGTCTCGATTCCGTGGTGGGTAATAAAACCCATGTGCCGTTAGCCCGTCTGTCGTCGGAAACTCGATCGCCTCAGGGCTCGAAAGATAACCTGGATCGAAATTGAGATTGTTGGATAAGCGAAGGGTTTCCACTTCCCGGCTTTTCAAATCGAGTCGCACGATCGCCGGCGGCATAGCTGGCGATCCGGCGCGAAAGACTGTTTGCCCGGACGCAGCTCGTACAATGCCGAGATCCGTATAGGGAAGATCGACTTGCTGCATTTCCGATGTCTTAGTGTCAACAACTGCAAGCCGGGCCATTCCCCTCACGTAGTAAATGCAAACGATCTGCTGCGGCGCAGCAAACGCGTAACACGACAAGCCAAAAGCCCATTGAGGCACGCCTAGCTCCGCAGTGAGCTCAGTCACGGGTGTGGCTTGCCCGGCGTTCAGCCGGTAAAGATTCCACCAGCCGCTGCGGTCGGAAATGAAATAGAGTTGGCCGTCGGGCGACCACTGCGGTTGAAAGATCGACTCGTTCTCTCCTCCAGCAAGCAACGTTGCTCCACTTAGTGAGCCGTCTGCTTCGACTTGAGCTTGCCAGAGTTCGGTACCATCCCAAGGCATGTTGGGATGATTCCAGGTGAGCCAAACCAGCTTGCTTCCATCCGGACTTAAACGCGGCGTGGCGTAGAAATCGTTTCCGGCTACAAGGACTTGGCCACAGTCGTCATTGCCGTTCGCGTCTAGAGCTACCAGGGTGTTCACTGCTTCGCGACCGGGAACCGTGTGATCCTCGCGCACGCAGATGAGGCGCTGCCGGGCGTTATCAACGAGCGCGTCTGCATAGCGCATCTCCGCGGCCGGGGTAATCGGTTGCGGTGCTTCACCTGCGACTTGTTTGTAGAGTCGCTGATCGGCAAAGTTTGAGAAATAGACGGTGCCGTTGCTAACCAGATAATCGCCACCCCCGTATTCGTGAACCCGCGTCCGCGCATTGATTGGCTGGGGGTTGATATCAGTCAGTTGGCCCAGCTGGTCGCGTTTTACTATTACTTGACGACCACCCTCAGCCGGACGCAGCTCGACCCAATAAGTGTCAGTCCCATCAATCGCTGGCTGGCTAAGGCCAACGGCACCACTAACGATAAGATCGGCAGTAATTGGTGATTTCCACGAGCCATAAGGCGCTGTTTTGTTCATCGGGTTCTACTCGCATTCATGGTCCGTCAGATTTTGCGGATTCTTTTGTTACATTCTCGTAAAGCGTTTGCAAGATGGCTGCAACCTAAGGGTTCAGGCTTGGGTCTAACCTTTGCGCATCGTTAATTCTCCATGGGAGAACTGAGATAAAGGCAAGGGCGTCGGTCTTGGGGGAGGTCGACGCCCTCTCTTTTTGCCTTTACTTTCGCACCGAACCAACTCGCACTCCATCTGTTTCTCTTCGTACCAGCAACGTGTTTCTCACTGAAGTTGGTCCAATCGTGACAATAACTGTGTAGGTTCCAGGCTTTACCCAATCGAGCGCCTCCCGTTCGGAAATTGTGGTCACGCCGGCTCGAGTGGCCTCGGCGTCGGTCGTTTTGGTTTGACGCTTGAGATCCCAATTCACGCGGTGAATTCCCGCGGTGCCGGGCCCTGTGAGCGTGCGCACTACGTTCTGTTTTTCATCTTGAATGCTGATTGACACATCGCGACCCAGATTTCCGGGAACGTAGTAACTGATCATAGTGCCGAAGGGCGGATTCTCCGCGCGAAAGAACATATCCCCATTCAATTCCTCGATCGTAGCGCCATATGTGAACCGAGTTTTGAAGAGAGTTCCGGGCTTTATGTCGAAGACATGACCCGGCTGCTCAAATAGTCTCGCACTTAGCTCCTGCAACGGCCCGATGTCCATGATCCAAATCGCGCGACCAAAGGTACCAACAATTAGATCGCGGTCGCGCGCTTGAATTGCCATGGTACGGACGGCCACGGTTGGAAGATTGTTTTTCAGTTGTACCCAATGGTTACCGCGATCGATGGTTACGAACACACCAAACTCGGTACCCAGAAACAAAAGGTTGGGATTCCGGGGATCTTCTCGAATCACATAACTGGAACCGTTAGTTGGTAAGTCGCCCGTGATATCGCTCCAGCTCTTACCGTAGTCCGCCGTGCGATACACATACGGTCGATGATCCTCACGCGTGTGATTGTCGTAAACGACATAAGCAGCGGCGGGGTCAAAACGCGAAGCTTCGATCTCACCAACGACTGCGAAGGTGGGAGTACCACGCGGAAAGTTACGACTAAGCCCTTCCCAATTCTTGCCGCCATCTTTAGTAACATGAACTGGTCCGTCATCGGCTCCAGTCCAAATTATCGCTGCATCTAACGGCGACTCAGCGATTGAAAAGAGCGCGCCGTAACTATGGTAACCGGTGTAGTCAGTCTTGCTTCCTTTCAGGATTTTGTCCTGCTGGGCACTCAGATCAGGGCTGATCACGTCCCACTTGTCGCCTCGCTCTGTAAAACGAAAGAGATAGTTGCTACCGAAGTACAGCACGTTGGGATCATGCTGCGAAACGATCATCGGTGGCGTCCAATCGTAACGAAAACTGTGCAGCCCACGCCGCTTCGCCTCTTCCGGTGACGGCAAGAGCTCCGCTCGATCCCAGGTGCGCAAATCGAGGCGCGAGAAATTGCCAAACTCCTGAACCATGTAGACGACGTTGGGATCACGCGGATCCGTATGAATTGGCATCCCATCACCATTAAAGCGGAGTTTGATCCAATCGTGATTGGTGATTCCTTCGTTGTCATAAGTCTGACTCGGTCCTACCCAGTGACCTGTATCCTGCATACCACCATAGACGTAGTAAGGATCTTGATTATCGACGGCTACTTCGTAGAACTGGCCAATCGGCAGGACGACCTGTTGCCAGGTCGCGCCGCGATTCCAGGAGATATTGACGCCGCCATCGCCGCCCATAATCAGGTGTTGCGGATCAGAAGGATCGATCCAGAGTCCGTGCTGGTCATTGTGCACGTGCTTCATGTTGGCCTTCACCAGCGTTTTGCCGCCGTCGGTGGAGACCATCAGATCAAACACCGGCATCCAGATACGATTGTCATCGCCGGGATCCACGTTGATGCGATCGTAATAGTAGCTAGTCATGGCCGGATTCATGCGCTGCCAATTGCGACCGCCATCCTGCGAACGAAAGATGCCGCCGGTATCTATGGTGCGCTTGCCACCCGGAGCCGGTTCGCCAGTCAAGATAGCCGCATAGACAATGTTGCTATTCCCGCGCGCAACGGCCACCGTGATCTTGCCCAGGTCCTCTTGCGGCAAACCGTTAGTTAGTTTTTGCCAAGTCTTGCCGCCATCAACGGATTTATGAAGACCACTCCCAGGACCGGACTCAGCCATGTCTCCGCCACCAAAACGGACGCGTTGCCAGGCCGCGGCGTAGAGCGTATCGGGACGTTTTGGGTCAGCTTGTAGATCAATGAAGCCCGTCGTGTCGTTTACGAAGAGAATCTTGCTCCAGCTCTTGCCGCCATCAACTGTTTTGAAAATCCCTCGTTCGTCATTTCGACCCCACTCAAAGCCCATCGCCGCAACGTAGACAATGTTTGGCTTTGTCGGATGAATGACTATGGCGCTGATTTGCCGGCTTTCGCGCAGGCCCATATGCTGCCAGGTCTTTCCGCCGTCGATTGATTTGTAGACGCCGTCACCCCAGGAGTTCGCGCGAGTGTTTGCCGGCTCGCCCGTGCCAACCCAGACAATGTTTGGATCGGACTTCGCAACAGCGACTGCTCCGGTTGATGCGGAAGTTTCGTTGTCAAAGATGGGCAGGAGAGTCGTACCGTTGTCGGTACTCTTCCAAAGGCCGCCTCCGGCGGTGCAGACGTAGAAGGTTTTAGGATCGCTTTCTACGCCAACCAGTTGCCATACTCGTCCGGCGGGACTTGAGGGGCCCACCAAACGCCAGCGGAATTCACTTAGAAGCTCCCGAGTGAATGGGTTTCTAGCGTTCTGCGCGACGGCAGCCGGCGCAAGGCAAATCAAAAACAACGCTAGAGGGATAGCGCGCCGGGACCAGCAGACTGATGCCATTAGTTTCCTCGATGTCTAAGCGGGATGCGTGGAGCGCGGAATTCTTAACCGCCGGAGCAGGGTTAGTCAACGACTTCAAAAAAGACGTGGTGTCCTAATTACTAGCAGGGGCGGCACTCCTTAGCGTCCGCTAATAAAATGGGACGCTAACGGGGCGCCTCTGGCGTTTCTCAACAACGATACAATTCAAAAGAAAAAGGGATCGGAGTTGTGCTCCGATCCCTTCCAGCCCCCTTGCTCAATCTTAAGTCAACGCTACAGCTTAATAGCCCGCGTAACCGTCGCGATAGCCATTCTCGAAGGCTTCGCGGAAATAGCGCCTGTAAGTCTCGCGATCACCTAAACGCGAACTGTAATCCTTCGTCGCACTGCGGAACGCTCCCTCATCAGTGAAGTCAAAGCGCTCTCCGCGGCTGCGGTCCTTGCGGCCTTCTTTGGTGCCTTCATTAAAACCTGCGTTTAAGGCCGTCTGTCGAAGTTGAGCCGATCCGCCGTAATTGCCATAGCCGTCATCGTTGCGACCATACCTGCCGTTGCGATTCCCTCGCCGTTGGTCACGACGCTGTTCACGTTCCCATTGCCGATCACGCTCTCGCTGGGTTTGATCATAACGACCCCAACGATCCTGACCCTGCACGGTCGAGCTCGCAACACCAACTAAGAAAACAAATCCAACTGCAAGAATCCCGGATCCGATCTTTTGTAGTTTCATAGTCATTCTCCTCTGAGAGTAATGTGGCAACTGCCGTACCGTCGAAGGAGATTCATTAAAGACCGGATTCTCGGCATCCGCGCACCGATATGAGGTAAAACACGACGATATCGTCGTACATTCGTTTGATAAGTATGCACGAAATCAGAATGACGAGCGCGGCGAATCAGTTCGCGATTAAGCCGCTGAAATTCTTGGTTGGCGAGAGCTGCCGATGTCGTGAATAGCTTCCATCACGGCTGATCGCACTTCGGCCGGTAGCGAGGCTCGGACAGCCAACCGACGAAACGCCGCGACGACGTCAGCTTGATTACTGAAAGCCAGAAGCTTAATTACAGCCAGCCGCACGGCGATGTTGGCATGATTCTCAATAGTCTCGATCAACGGCTGAACTTCGCCCGCCTTCGCCATGAGAAAGAGAATGGTGAAGGCATCGTAGGTCACTTCTCTGCTCTCACCCGCCAGGCAATTGATCGCTTGGGCTGCCAATCCTGATCCGGCGAACGCGGCACCAATTCTGCGACGTCGTTCTGGTTGCGCTTCGCGGAGGGCTCGGGTTAGCGATGCCGCACGATCAGAATTCAGATCACATAACGCCCGCGCCGCGGCATTTCTAACCTGAACCGATGCGTCGTCGAACCTGCCGGCAATAAGGTCAAATGCCTCTTCACCGCCAATTTGTGATAGATCCATCAGCGCCTCACAACGCGCTGCGGCATCTGCACTCTGCAAACGGACGGCGGCTTCGGAGAGCGGCGAATCCTGGTTAACTGCTGTGAGTCCCGTTTCACCCGTCACAAGCGACAAAGACTTGTCCTGCTCATCCACGACGTTGACACCTACGGGCTCGAGCTCCGTCACTTCAACCCCGCCCCCTTGTACCGCGGGCATTGCGAGTTCAGTGTTGTCGATGACGATTTCTTCCTCAAGACCTACTCTGCCGGGATTAAGCTCCAATGAAAATGAGTCGCTTTCGACCACGATCGCGTGAGACGGAATGACCGCTTTCTCCACCACGTTCGGCTCCAGACCACTCATCTCCTCGCTGACGACCTCTGCTATCTCGATTCCGGCTTCAATCTGGGCGGCACGCGCTGCAGCAATAGTTGTCGCTTCAGCGCGAGATTCCAGCTCAACCTCTGCGTGCCGCAACCGCTGTAGTTGTTCTGCCTCTTTTTGGCGGAGCGCTGCGATCTCCAAAGCTATTTGCAGCTCTTCAGCGGCGCGCTTCTCTAATTGGGACGTTCTGCGAGCCTGTTCAGCCTCGAGAACAGCGCGACGCTCTTCAGCCTCACTATGTTGCCGAATCTCCAATTGCCGGCGCGACTCCTCAGCACTAGCGATCGATGTTTCAAGCGCGGCAACTTCGGCCATTAAGTTCGACTCTTCCTGCGTCTGTAGTCGTTTCGCTTCCTCCAGTGTGGCCTGGTGTTGGCGCAAAACTGCCAAACGCTCCTGCTGCTCGCTTTCGTCTACACGAAGCTTCTCAATAGCCAGATTGAGTTGCTGTTCATTTTCTCGACGGCGCTGCGCCTCAGATTCCAGTTGCTGGCGTGTCGCCTCCAACTCCCTGATCCGCGCTGCTTCCTGGTCAGCTCGCACCTGAGTTGCAACTTCGATTTCTTTGACTGATTTTTCCTGCTCTAGTCGACGAGCCTTTAACGCCGCGTGAGTCTCTTGCTGAGCGGCGAGCGTTGTTTTCAATATATAGAGTTCAGTGTTGAGCTGGCCTTCCCGCGCACTTAGTCGCTCTGCTTCACTGCGAACTTCTTGTACTTCCTCTTCCAATTTCTTGATGACCCTGAGCTCGTTGGCTTCCGCGGTGCGCAATGCAGCAATCTCAGCGGTGAGTTGATGTTCCTGTGCAGCGCGCTGCTGCGCTTCTGCTTCGACTTTCTTCAGCGTTTTTCGGAGCGTGGCAATCTTGCGAGTGCGCTGCTCCTTCTCTTCACTCAGCGTCCGCAATTCGCTTTCAACCTGGAGTAGCTCTTCCTGCTTAGCCTGCAATGATGTTTCAGCGGCCTGAAGTCGCTGGCTGTGCTCCTGTTCCGCTTGCGAAAGACTTTCAGACTGGCGCAGCAGTTCAGCTTCAATCTGAGACAGCACTTGCTGTTTGCCCTGTAGCGATGTTTCGCCAGCCCGGAGTCGGTTGACTTGTTCCGCTTCCGCCTGCGACAGACTTTCCAACTGACGCTGCAAGTCCGCTTCACGTGCTGCCCGTTCCTGCGCGGCACTTTCGGCCTTCTGTTTGATTTCCGCCAACTCAGTTAGCCGCCGTTCCTCGGCCTCAGCTTGACTGCGCAAGTCGGCTACGACTCTTTCATTTGCCTCAGCGGCAGCGACACGGCGCGCCTCAGCTTCGGCCTGCTGCAACCGTTCTACTTTCTCGCGTAAACGAACTTCCGCTTCAGACTGAGCCAACGCCGCGGCTTGTGCCCGAACGATCTCCGCTTCGCCTTTGCTTATGCGTTCGCTCTGCTCCTCAGCACGCTGTTGCAGTGCTTGAATCTCCGCGGCTAAACGCTCGGCCTTCTGCGACCGTTGCTGCGCCTCAGCCGCGACTTGCGCGCGAAGTTCCTCTTGCGCCTTAAACGCCTGTTCAGCTTCAGCGATATGCCTCTGTTCAGCCGCTCTGAGTTTTAGCAAAGACTCGGCTATCTTTGCTTCAGCTTCCGCAATTCGATCACCCTGTTCCGTCAGTGCCCTGGCCAGCAGGTCGATGCTGAGTTGCAGTTGTTGCTCTTGCTCAAGTCGTTTGCGCGTTTCTTCCTCGGCGTGATGCCGCTTCTCTTCTAATTCGGCGAGCCGCAGTCTTTCTTCCTCGGCACGGCCGCGCATTTCGACCTCGATTCTTCTGACCGCCTCATACTGTGCGCGCCGGCGCTCTTCGGCTTCCTGGATACGTTTGACCAGCTCTTGCTCAGCTAGCTGCAATGCCTCGATCTCTTCAGTCAAGCGCTGCTCCTGCTCGGCGTGCTGACGAAAACTGACTTCAATCCGGTGCCGGGTTTCCTGGTGCTCGCGTAGCCGGCCTTCAGCTTCCGCGATCAACTGAGATTGGCGAGCTTCTGTCTGACCCAGGAGTTCAAACCCCGCCTCGATTTCGTCGTTGATGGTGGTGCGCAAACTTCCCTCGCGAGGTTGCACTTTGGGATCGACTGCAACGTTAGAGATGGCAGGATGATCACGCTCATCCGCGATCCGTGCTGTCTGTTCGGCCTGTGCTTGGAGAAGCGCGTCAATTTCGGCTACGGCTTCGCTGAAAATACCCGTGCTAACTTTCGCCTGGTTTCGCAGCTGCGGAGTTTCGAAATGGTTAACGGACTCTTGGAAGGCACTCGTCAATTCCAATTCAATTCCTGCTTCGTGCCCGGTGGTTGGGTCGGAGTTCTGCTGGCGGATGATAATCAGGCGAATGGCATCTGCGGTTGCGGTCTCGCAACCTTTGCCTTCGCGGTGCTGCAAGTCAGTGAGAGGACCCAATGCGGTGGCGTCACCGATTAGTCCCAGCGACTCCGCCGCCGCATTCCGCACTTCCGCCACATTGTCGTAAAGCGCCGCGATCAGGTAAGCAACACCAGCGGTGGTTCCCAGCCGGCCGAGCTTGTAAGCGGCCGCCGCGCGCTCGTCAGCCGAGTCGCCCATAAGCAGGTCACGCCGGGCTGTCTCAAACCCGTTGCCGTCAGAATGTGCTCCAGAGAGATCGGGAGCGGGAGGATTCATTGCCATGTTTGACTGATCGACCGCAGGGAGTTACCGGCGTTGCTTGCGAAAAGCACCCTGCAGACTGCGAGTCGAATTGAGGAGTGAAGCTGACGCAGTGCGGGGTTGCGTCACCGTGTTTTCGATTCAAAAACGTTTCGTTCGAGGGAGTCGCCTTGGTGAGCAAATGAGTTGGCGCTCTCGATGTTAGGACGCGGCCTTTGTAGATTATCTTACCGGCCAGTAGGGATTCTCTGTTATGTGAAGGGCTGCCGTCAATACCCTTTTCCTCAGCTACTTGCCCGTTTTTCAAGGCTTTCGCCATTTTTCAGCCAATCGGAGTGAGTTTTCTGAGTCGGTCTTGTCCACTGCCAGAACTTTTTCTGCCAAATCCAGTTCGCGTGCGATAATTCACCTCCTCAAAAACAGTTGGACTTGGGACGAGGAGGGGCAACGTATGCGCTGGAGAGGACAACGCGAAAGCGAGAACATTGAAGACCGCCGCGGAATGGGGCGCGGGGGCCTTGCGATTGGCGGAGGCCTCGGCGGCATCGTGGTTTTGATAATCGCCCTGCTACTGGGTGCGGATCCGCGGCAACTACTCGAACAAGCTCCCGTTGATCCGGGAACCGGAACGCAAACGTCGCGTTCGACAAATCCCGAGGAGGAAGAGCTCAGGAAGTTTACTTCGGTAGTCCTCGCCAGCACCGAAGACGTTTGGACCGAAATCTTCCGCCAGTCTGACGCAAACTATCGCAAACCCACGCTCGTGCTTTTCACCGATCAGGTTAGTTCAGCGTGCGGTCAAGCCGGATCCGCAACCGGTCCGTTCTATTGTCCTGGTGATGAAAAACTCTATCTCGACTTTTCCTTCTTTCATGATCTGCAATCACGCTTTCGCGCACCCGGCGACTTTGCCCAAGCGTATGTGATCGCACACGAAGTTGGTCACCATGTACAGCGATTGTTGGGAACGATGGATCGCGTAAATGCTGCCCAACGCCAGAGAGGCGAAGCACAGGCGAATGCCCTTTCGGTGAGATTAGAGCTGCAAGCAGATTTTCTGGCGGGCGTTTGGGCGCATTACGCGCAACGGAAGGGCCTGCTCGAGCAAGGCGATATTGAAGAAGCACTTGGTGCGGCCAGCGCGGTAGGCGACGATCGCCTGCAACGCGAGTCGCAGGGTTACATCGTACCGGACTCGTTTACTCATGGCAGTTCCGAACAACGGATTCGTTGGTTTCGCCACGGACTTGAGACGGGAGACATTCGTCAGGGCGACACCTTCAATACACGCAATCCGTGATCTTAACTCCCATTCAGATCCAAATGCGCCAGCAGCGGCAAGTGATCCGAAGCCTGCGTTACTGCCGGCGCTTCGGTAATCACCTCACATGTTTTTAAACGATCAGCAAAAACCGTCGGTACAAAAACATAGTCCAGCCGCACGTGCGGATCCCACGTCGGGAAAGTGTAGCCCTTGATATCGGGATGGAGATGCCGGTAACCGTCAGCGTAACCGGCGTCGAGCATTACCTGAATCGTTTCGCGTTGAATGTCACGTCCACTGATCCAAACCAACGCTCGGATCCAGGCAGGCATCTTTTGCACTTCCAGAACCTCACCGGGAGCGAGTGTATTGAAGTCTCCTACCAAAACATGAAAACCGCTTTGATGTCGTTCGATGCCTTTGAGTAGGTTGCGAATCTCGCGCGCTCTCTGGCGCTCGTCCCATTTCGAAAACCGCGCGCTCAAATGCAGGCCAAAGATGCGAGCTTCGCTGCCTTCGGGAACGACCTCCAAAAACGAATGTTTGGCTCCGGCTGGGTAGTGCCATTCATGGTAAGCAATCTTAATCCGGCTGATATAGGCGATGGAGTGGGATCGTTGTGCGGACCAGTAGGGAGCATCAATTGCTTTCGCCAGTTGCTCAATCACCAACGGGTCGGTGGCCTCCTGGAACACAACTATATCTGGCGAGATTGTACGAATGACTTCTGCCAGGCGCGCTTCTCGACCTCGGCCTCCAAAGCGGATGTTGTAGCTGAGGAGTTTGAGGTTCACTACTCTTTTTCAGGTTCAATTGCGATGAAGTAAGGCTCACCAAAGAGGACGTCGCGCGTATAGAGCACGAGATTGGAAGTGGCTTGCATGTTGACCGGCCGGCCTACCAGGCTCTGGAGATCCTTTCTCAGCTTGTTAAGACCGATGGCGATGGTGGGATCGTCATCGCATAAGGGCTTCGTGTGTAATCCCGGAATATAGAAGGCATCCTTATCCCAGTATTCCATCACCTTGGTTCCGATCACGGTGACATCAAGATCGCTCGTACCGTCACCATCAGCATCGAAGGGCCTACCGTCTTCCCACTTCTTGTTTGTCACTACGCTGCCACGCAGTGCGACTCCTGTTCCCGGGGGCAAGTCAGCTTTCAGTCGTTTGCAAAACGACATGAAGAGCCGCTGATCTCCGCCGAAGCCTAACAGCAAAACGCGCTCGCGAATTTCCTGTTCGGTCATTTCCTTAACTTCCCTGGCCATAATGGTTCTCCCTGCCGGTTTTGTGCATCATACTTCATGCCCGCCAAAGCGGCATCTCGGGAAGTAACGAACACCCGCGAGGGTCGCGTAAAATTGGTTGAAATTTGTCATCATGAGGGTTAGGCTGTCCGCGCTCGACCTCGCAACTTCACTCCAGCAATCCAACTTTAATCGTAGTTCAGGAACGGCTGCCAAAAGCTCTGCCTGTAACGCGAAAGGAAGGGATGATGATCTCAGCCAAAACAAAATTACGTCCCACGATTCTGATCGGCGTGATAGCGATCGCAATGGGAAGCGGGTTCGTGGCGTCGGCTCAAACCAAATTACCAAACCCGGTGTTGGTATTAGTGGGCACCGAGTTCTACCAGGCAAACGGCAAGACCTTCGCTAGATACCGATACGAGGTCCATAATCGTGACGCCTATCCCGATTCCCTATTTGCCGCTGCCCCGGCGTTGGAACCGTGCGGGTCAAACACCAATGCCTCGCGCACCTGGGTCGACTTCTATGACATGCGGGGCAAGCGCCTTTACGGATTTTGTGCTTTACGAAGCCATAACGACCTCGAGGGTATTTGGTTCGGGTTGGAGGCTGATGTTGTTCCGCCAAGTTGGGTCTACATCGAGATGACGGATCGACAAACCGGCACCAAATATAAATCCAATTTAGCCGACACCACGTTGTAGCAGTTGTGCACCTGTGGTCCGGGTTGAGTGCTCGTAGCAAACCTTCTTTGCTTCAAACCAAAGCCAAGTTTGCCAGCTGGAAACCACAACCGAAACGCACACAATTATCTCAGGTGCGCTTTGCGCAAAGAGTCCGCGCCGTAGGCGCACAATGTTTATGGAATTAGATTGGATAGAGACAAGGAGCCCTTCAGGGGCGCAATATCTAACACTTCGCTCCTAACGGAGTTGCACACTTATTTAGTTCGGCTTGATGCTATAAACATTTCGTCCCTAACGGGACGGGGCCGACCGTACCTTCCCACTTTTTATGCAAAGCTTTTCAGGAGAACCGATGCTTCGACTCAGCCTCGCAATTATCTGTCTCTGTCTGTTGGGAGTTGCTTCAATAGCAGCCTCAGCTCAAGAACTCACACAACCGTCGCCATCGCCGAGCCCACAATCATCACCGAGTCCGTCGCCGGACACGCGGCCTCCGTTTGAAGCAGCCTTTGACCGCCTTGAATGGCGCAGCATCGGCCCCGCAAACATGGGCGGGCGCACTGCGGACGTCGAAGGTGTGCCTGGCGACCCGAATACAGTCTTCGTCGCCAGCGCTTCAGGCGGTTTGTGGAAAACGGTTAATGGTGGGGTTAGCTGGAAACCAATCTTTGAGCGACAGGGAACAATTTCACTGGGAGATATTGCCCTGGCCCCTGGTAATCCCGACGTTGTTTGGGCAGGCACCGGCGAATCCAATACTCGTAACAGCGTTTCTTTTGGCGACGGCGTCTACAGATCTACTGATGGCGGAAAGACCTGGCAACACATGGGACTCCGGGACACCGAACGCATTTCCGCGATCGTGATCCATCCGCAGAATCCGGACATAGTTTATGTTGGCGCCCTGGGCCATGCATTCGGCGCCAACGAAGAGCGCGGAGTTTTTATGACGACCGACGGCGGGAAGACCTGGAGCAAAACTCTCTACATCGACAAAGAGCATGGAGTCTCGGATCTCGACATTGATCCCACAAATCCAAACATTCTTTATGCCGGCATGTGGAGCTTCGAACGAAAAGCCTGGACTCACCGCAGCGGCAGCGAAAAAGGCGGCGTCTACAAATCAATCGATGGTGGACGCACCTGGAACAAGTTGAGCAATGGCTTGCCGAAGTTGATTGGACGCATTGGCGTGAGAGTCGCGCCGAGCAATCCCAATGTCATCTACGCCATCGTAGAAGCCAAAGAAGGAACCCTCTATCGCTCAGATGATCGCGGTGAAACTTTCAGGCAGGTTTCTAAAGAGACGCGGATTGTCTCGCGCGGTTTTTATTACACAACCGTGCGCGTAGATCCTACGAACGAAAACAAAGTCTACGCAGTGGCTTCGACGCTCTTCGTTTCCATCGACGGCGGCAAAACGTTCCGCTCCATTACTGGCAGAACTCATATCGATTATCACGCGCTCTGGATCGACCCCCGGAATCCCAAACGAATGTGGCAGGGCCAGGATGGTGGCGTTGCGGTTTCGCATGATGCCGGCGAATCATGGGAATACGTGAACAACATTCCCCTGGGACAGTTCTATCAAATTCACACCGACAATCGCCTGCCCTTCTACAACATCATGGGCGGGCTACAGGACAACGGAGCGTGGACGGGTCCCAGCCGTACACGCGAGCCGGCCGGGATCATGAATGACGACTGGCGCATGATTAGTTTTGGCGACGGTTTCTACATCCTGAACAGTCCTGATGATCCGGAAGTCTACATTTCCGAATCGCAGGGTGGGAACATTCTGCGCACCGATTTCCGCACTCGCGAACAACAGGAAGTTAATCCTTGGGGGCGTGGCAGTGGCGACGGACCGGCGCTGGGCGAGAAATTCCGCTTCAACTGGAATGCGCCGATCGTGCAATCACCGCACAACGGCAATACGATCTACCTCGCCGGCAATGTTGTTTTCAAATCAACTGACTTTGGAAAAACCTGGGAACAAATTAGTCCCGATCTAACGACGAATGATCCTGAAAAACAGAAGGACGCTGGAGGCCCAATCGCGTTTGAAAATTCCACCGCCGAATACCACACGACCATCACTGCAATTGCAGAGTCCCCGGTACAGAAAGGGCTGATCTGGGTTGGAACTGACGACGGCAACCTACAATTCACAAACGATGCCGGCAAGAACTGGGCTAATGTCATAAAGAACCTTCCCGGCTTACCAGCCAATTCGGGCGTTTCGCATGTCGAACCGTCGCGCACGAATGCGCAACTGGTGTACGCGGCCTTCGATCGACACATGCTTGATGACTTTCGTCCTTACGTTTTCAAAACCACAAACGGCGGCAAGTCCTGGAGCAACATTACCGGAAACTTACCAGCCAAGGCCTACGTGCAGGTTGTGCGTGAGGATCCGAAAAACCCCAACCTCCTTTACGCCGGGACCGAGCTCGGGTTGTTTGCCTCCTACACTGGCGGAAGTGAGTGGATCAGACTTAGTCTAAAGAACCTGCCCTATGTTTCCGTACACGACATCAAGATTCACCCGCGCGAGAATGATTTGATTCTTGCCACGCACGGTCGCAGTCTGTGGATCCTTGACGATGCTACTCCGATACAACAAATGAATTCGGAATTGCTGCGTCGGGATGCACATTTGTTTCCCGTACGGCCCGCACTGCGTTTCACTTCGCGATTCACGCGTTATGGAATCGGTGACAAAGTCTTTACCGGACCAAACCCTTCCTATGGAGCGCTGATCACCTATTACCTAAAAGACAAGCCTGACGATAAGACAACCTTCAAGGTTGAAATTTTTGATCAAGCGGGAAAACTTGTGCAGGCATTGAATCGGCCGGCAAAAGAAAAGGGCTTGAATCGAGTGGCCTGGAACCTGCGCTTCGGCGGTGCAGAAGTGCGGCAACCACCACCTGAGGAAGAAACAGCCACCGGAGGTCCGCCGCGTGGGCCCCAGGCGCTGCCCGGCAACTACACTGTCAGGCTGACTTTGGGCGAAAAGAAATTTGAAGAACGCGTTGAGGTTCGTCTCGATCCCACCGTGAACACGCCAATCGCAGATCTACAATCGCAACTCGATCTCGCCATCAAGTTGAGAGACATGCAATCGGCAGCGAACACGGCACTGCGATTCCTTGACAGCATTAAGGATCAACTCAAGCACACGCAGACGACCATGAAGAACCTGAATAAGGAACCCGACAAGGAGATGACCAAGGCACTCGAAGAATACGTGAAGAAGATTGATGAGCTTCAGGACAAGCTGGCGCGCCGCTCAGAGGGCCTGGGCCTTGCCGGAAAGTCGCGGGTGTCAGACCGAGTTGGTGATCTGTTCTTTTCGATCGATGCCACGAATGCGGCGCCCACCCCATACCAGCGTCAATATTTCGAAGAGGTGGAGCCGGAATTTCGCGAGCGGATGGGCGAAGTGAATAAGTTCATTGCCGAAACTGTGCCGCAATGGAACGAGAAGTTGCGCAGCTGGAACGCGCCCACGCTCACCCCGCGCAAGCCAGTGGAGTTTTGAGCGTATACAAAACCTGGGCGAAGCAAAACTCAACCAAAAGCGCCGACTAGTCAGCGCACTCCAAAATCTTGCACTACCCAAAGAGGCTCGCCTTTGGAGTGCGGCAACTTGTTGCCGCTTTAAAAAAAGGACACACCCCGGCGGCGCGTCCTCTTTTTTCGTACTTAAACTGTTATGGCCTAGGCTTTAACCTTTGCTGTCTCCGTCTTAACCGCAGCTGAAGCAGCACGACTCAAACGAATGTTGCCGTTAATACCATTAGCCGAGATGGAATTTCCGCCAGTTCCGATCCGAGCACGATAGTTCCCATGCCGCTGCTCATCCAGCACGAAGTCAGGCAAGTCAGACGACACGCGACCGTTCATGCCGTGCGCTTCGAGTTCGACATTGACGCCTTCGGCAAGCCGTAACTCGATGTTGCCATTCACGCCGTTAAGGCTGACGGCCTCTTTCTCCAAACGTGTAAGCGCCACGGAAATGTTGCCGTTGATGCCGTGAAACTCAGCTGAGCCGGTCGCTTGCGCGATTTCCACTTTGCCATTAACTCCGTGTACCTCAACGGGACCGTCAATCTCGCCAACCGTGACGGCGCCGTTAACTCCCTCGGTGACGAGTGAGATTTGGCGGGGCAGTTTCAAGGTAACTTTCTCGTGAGGGCTCGAACCGAAGAAACGCGAAATGAAGCCGGCATCGCCCTTCTCGCCGCGGATTCTCAAACTGTTCGCCGTGTTTTCGATTACGATCTTGCGACGCTGCATCGCTTCGGCGCTCTTGGCAGAACGCTCGATATAGATTTCTGCGGTGTGGGTGTCGCTGGTTTCAATCTTGACTGAGCCGTTAATGCCTTCCACCTGAACCCGCGCACCCGCCGCAAGTTCATAGCTTTTGCGGATCTCGTCGCGAACGTCGCCTTGCGAAGCCGAATCTCCCGCAACTACGTGCGGTAGATCGCCAAGGCTGCGTCCGGTCTTGGAATAAGAGCGTACAATTCCCGCCAGGGCCGCGATACTAACCAGCAGCACCACCAAAATAATTCGTTTCATTACTTTTTCTCCAGGAGTTAGAGACTGACACGATCGCTTGTTCCCTGTCTTTAACGACAAAATGGATTGCTTAGTTCGTTTAAAGCGAGGTTTTTTTTGGAACTAACCGCACGGACCCATACCGGCCCGCCTGCTGCTGTCTCCAGTCAATCATGGCTCCAACCAGTGACTTTTCATAAGAAATTGCGTGTCTTGACATCGCTTGGAGGTCAACATACAGTCAGTCATCACAATCCCCCCGTACGAAACTTTGGATTGACCTTTGGTCTCTCGCGTCCTGAAACCCTTAAGAGCTGTTTCCGCTTTAACCGAATGCCTGAAAAGGATCGTGCAAATCTTACTGTCTTAGTCGTCGAAGACGATGACGACTCGCGCTACGTCATGAGATTAGAGCTGGAGCAGCTCGGTTATCTCGTAAGCGAAGCGGAGAATGGAATCAAAGCAGTCGAGATTGCTTTGCGCGAACATCCCGACATCATCCTGATGGATCTAACCCTACCCGAAATGGATGGCTTAGAGGCCACGGCACGAATTCGCGCTGATGCAGAAATGAGTGAAGTACCGATCATCGCTGTTACCGCGCATCAGGAAAGTGACTGGCGCGAAGAGGCAAAAGCTTCCGGCTTCAACGCGTATGTTACGAAACCAATTGATGGCGGCTGGCTGAGCGAATTGATTCAGGGACTTCTTGTATAACACTGCTTCGCCTTTCGTCACGCCGCTTTAGCAGATGGGTAGCACACCTGACGCGATTCAAATTCGCGCTCTGAAAACAATTGCGGAACTCAAGGCCGTCGAAGAGTTGCAAGTGGAAGTGTGGGGCTGCAGCGAGCGCGAGGTGCTGCCCAGTCTTGCACTCATTCCGCTGCTGGATATAGGCGGAGTCCTGCTTGGAGCTTTCGACAAACAAGAGCTTGTCGGATTCGTGTTGGGATTCCCCGGATTTGAAGCCGGCGACCCGATTCTGCATTCGGACATGCTCGCGGTGAGAGCAACGTATCGCTCAACTGGTCTGGGTTACAGACTTAAACTCGAGCAACGAAGCGCTGCCCTCGCAAACGGAATCGAGAGAATCACCTGGACATTTGATCCGCTGCAAGCAGCAAACGCCCATTTGAACTTCGGCAAACTGGGCGTTATCGCCGACCGTTACAAAATCAACTATTACGGCGAAACTTCGAGTGCGCTTCATCGCACAGGTACAGATCGCTTGTGGGTGACGTGGTTGTTGCATAGCGATCATGTCACGCAGCGGCTCTCGGTGGGGGCGGGTGAAGCGTCAGGCTTCGCTGAGGTACCGGCGCTTATTGAGGTAGGGCCAGACGGCGAGGCTATTTCGACTGTTCTTGATGGGAGCCAAAAGTCATTGAGAATCGAAATACCTCCCGACATCAATGCTATGGCGATCACGGAAGCAGGACGCGCGCGACGTTGGCGCGAAGCAACGCGCCCTCAGTTCACGGCAGCGTTCGCCGCTGATTTCGTAGTCACAGACTTTTTCAAAACGACAAATTCCCAGCCTGGCTTCTATCTATTGACTCGCACTAACTGAGTATCCCTTTGGCAATAAGCAGCTCCGCATTTAGGACTGCGGCACCAGCGGCGCCTCTAACCGTGTTGTGACTTAAGACGACAAAACGGTAGTCAAGTACGGTATCGGGTTGGAGCCGGCCGACAGTGATAGTCATGCCGTCGCCCGCATCTCGATCCAACTTCGGTTGCGGCCGATCCGCCTCAGCTCGCACGACGATGGGTTGAGACGGCGCCGAATACAAACCTAGTTGTTGGGGCAAGGATTTATACGAAGCAAAAGCTTCGTGAACCTCATTCAGCGAAGCCGAACGCCCCAGCTTCACTCGCACGGACGCAAAATGACCGTCAGCAACATTCACACGATTACATTGCGCGCTGACTTGAATCTTCGCGTGTTCGATCTGATTCCCTACTGATGTCCCGAGAATCTTCGTAGTTTCCTGTTCGATCTTCTCTTCCTCGCCGGAGATGAAGGGGAGCACATTATCAAGGATATCTAACGATGCGACTCCCGGATAACCGGCGCCGGAGAGTGCTTGCATAGTTGTAACAATCACGGCTTCTACGGTGAATTGGGCGTGCAGCGGCGCGAGGGCGAGTGCCAGCATGATTGTTGAACAATTGGGATTGGTAACTATGAAGCCGCCTTGCGCGAATTCTTTGGCCTGAGTTTCCAGTAACGACAAGTGGTCAGGATTCACTTCCGGAATCAGCAGCGGCACGTCCGCGTCCATACGGAAGGCGGACGAATTGCTGATTACTGGATAACCGGCTGCTGCAAAACGGCCTTCGGTAGTTCTGGCGATCTCCCCTGGAAGACTCGAAAAGATTAATTCGCAATCGAGCGGTGGCTCGGGCGCTTGCACCAGAAGTTTCGCGATGGACTGCGGCAACTCGCCAGCTAGGCGCCACGAACACGCTTCCCCATATCGCTTACCCTGGGAACGATCCGAAGCCGCCAGCGCAGTTATTTCAAACTGCGGGTGATGTTCCAACAGTTGGATAAAGCGCTGACCGACGGTGCCGGTAGCACCAAGGATTCCGACTCGAAATTTTCTGGTCATGGAGAAGCCGCTCCGAGCGGGAAAGCGAGTGCTCTCTTCATGCGTGCAACGCCTTCTGCAAGTTTGGACGTATCAGCGCAAAACGAGATGCGCAAAAACCCTTCGCCTTCGCTGCCAAACGCAGAACCGGGAACTGTAATCACACCGTGCTCAAGTAACTTTTCAGCAACCGCTACCGACGATCCGTGGTTCCTAACATCAACCATGGTGTAGAAAGCACCGTCAGGAGAAACAGCATTCAAGCCAAGTTCGCTTTTGATTAGATCAACCAGATAGTCTCGTCGCTGTTGAAAGGTTTGGCGGATGGACGCTCGAGCAGCCGCACCTTCCTCAGTCCAGGCTGCCAGGGCGGCCTTTTGCGAAACAGTAGAAGCACACGTAGTGACATAACCGTGCAAGACAAGCGCAGACCGGATTACCGCGGCGTCGCCACAGATCCACCCGAGCCGCCAGCCCGTCATGCTCATTGATTTTGAAAGTCCGCTAATGACGATCGTTCGGTCATAAAAAGTGGACGCTGTCGGCGGCCGTTCAAGACCGTAATAGATGTCCCGATAGATCTCATCGCTCAGCAGGAATATGCCGGTGCCCTTCAGCTCCGCGGCGATCGTCGCAAGATCGCTCGCAGAGAGAGTGCGACCCGTTGGGTTTGAAGGACTGACGCAAACAACAACGGTGGTTCGTTTGCTGAGCGCTTTTCGGAAAGCGTCGGCGTCGAACGAAAAGTTGTCGACGGCGGGCATGCGGTAGGTGACTGGTATGCCGCCAGCCATGCGCACGATTGTCGGGTAAGCAACAAAACCAGGATCAGGAATTAAGACTTCGTCGCCGGACTTAATCAAAGTCAGCAAAGCCAGGTAGAGTGCCTCTTGCGAGCCGGCGGTGATGACAACCTCATCCGCCGTCAACTTCAACTGTGGATAATCCGCGGCCACACGCTCGCGAAGCGCAGGGAGCCCGGCTTGAAGCGTGTACCCATTTTGCTCTTCGGCGATAACCTTGATTGCAGCTTTGCGAATCACATCCGGCGTAGGCAAGTCCGGTTCGCCGAGTCCCAGGCTAATGTCACCAGGTTTGGCCCGATCTGAAATCTGACGAATTGGGCTTTTTTGAATGTTCCGCAGAAATGGCGGCGGCTGGAAGTCGGTCAACGCAGGTAGTCCTCCAATTGCACCGCGCGATCAGTTTTGGCATCGCGATACTTCACGATAACCGCTGCATAGATCGAGAGTCCCCATTCCCGACCGCGCTCGCTCTGCACCGCGCGGGAACCAGGCACAACCACCGCACCGGCGGGAATCTCCAACGGTGCTTCTTGCTTTCGTTGGTAGACGGTTTCGCGCACTAGATCATAAACGGGTGTGGAGCCGGTCAGAATTGTTCCCGCCGCCAACACTGCGCGCTCGCGCACAATAGTGCCTTCGTAAACACCACAGCCACCACCCACCAGAACATCGTCTTCGATTATTACCGGAACCGCACCGACTGGTTCCAACACCCCACCAACCTGGGCGGCGGCTGACAGATGCACGCGCTTGCCAATCTGCGCACAAGAACCGACGAGTGCGTGGCTGTCGATCATTGTTCCTTCATCAACGTAAGCCCCGGCATTGACGTACATCGGCGGCATGCAGACCACGCCCCGGGCTATAAAGGCTCCGTCACGAATACTGGAACCGCCGGGCACAATTCTTACTTCATCTGCGCTAGTCAGCGAGCGCACTGGATAGGTGTCTTTATCGAGAAACCGCAGCGGGCCAGCGCCTGACATATCAACCAATGACCCCATGCGAAAGCCGAGGAGGATGCCTTGCTTCACCCAAGCATTTACGATCCAGGTACCAGTGCTGTCTTTTTCGGCGGCGCGAATTTCGCCGCGATTGAGTGCGGCTTTGAAGGCGGCGAAGAGCTCCCGATCAGCATCCGTAAATGGGGAGTCTTTTCTGGCTGCAAGCGCCTCGAGTTGTTCACGCAACGGCATGCGAAGTTTCCTTTAGCAGTCCCAACTCCGCGAGCACCGGGCGCAGTTTCGTCTTGCTTTGATCAGAAATAGGCACGAGTGGCAGGCGATAACTCTCTTCAATCAAACCCATCATCGCGAGCGCCGCTTTCACAGGTCCGGGACTCGACTCAATAAAGTTCACTTCCATGAGCGGCAGGAGCCGGTAATGCAGTGCGCGTGCTTCCGGCCAATTCCCCGCGAGGGCAAGATTAATCATCTGCGACATCAGCGCCGGTGCTTCATTAGCGGCGACGGAGATCAATCCCTCGGCGCCTAAGGCCAGGAGCGGAAAAGTAAACGAGTCGTCGCCGGAGAGGACCCGAAATCCAGCAGGCCGCTCCCGCAGTATCTCCATGATCTGCGAAAGATTTCCCGACGCTTCTTTGACCGCCGCGATATTCGGTACATCCCGAGCCAGCCGCAGAGTTGTTTGGGCGGTGATGTTTGAAGAGGTACGGCCGGGAACGTTGTAGATAACAACCGGAAGATCGCCAACGGATTCAGCGACTGCGCGAAAGTGTGCATACAACCCATCCTGGGTGGGCTTGTTATAGAAAGGAGCGACGACCAAAAGAGCATCGGCGCCGAGAGTACGCGCGGTTTGCGAATACTCGATCGCCGCAGCCGTCGCATTGCTGCCGGTTCCCGCTATCACGCGCGCCCGACCCTTGGCGGTTTCAATCACCAGTTTGATGACTTGCTGATCTTCGGCTTCCGTCATCGTCGCGCTTTCCCCGGTGGTGCCACAGGGTACAAGCAACTGCACACCGCCTGCGATCTGGTACTCGACCAGCCGCTGCAAAGCAGCTTGATCAATGGCGCCTTCGCGTGTGAATGGGGTTACCAGCGCAGTAGCGCAACCACGCAGCCAGTCGATATTAGTAGTCATGAGTCCTCCTTATTTAGATTGTCGATTGGCGATTGCCAATTGCCGATTGCTTTTATTGGCTCGGGCTCTCAACTCAATATTCGACCTTCCACAACTGCCAATTGGCACTTAACAATCGGCACTCGGCAATTGGCAATCGGCAATCACCTGGTGAACCGTCTCCGAAAACTCATACACCCCTGTTCGTCCGATGATCCAAGCGGCGGCGAGCAGTGCCCCTGAAGCAAATCCTGCGCGTGAACGCGCCGTATGCGTCAGCATTATTTGATCAGCAGCGGAGTCGAAACCCACGCGATGAGTGCCGGGAATCGATCCCGCCCTGGTGGAAGCAATAGGAATCTCGCACTCCATACTTTCCTTCAAGAAGTCGTACAGTCGCAAGGCCGTGCCCGATGGCGCGTCGCGCTTCTGCGCATGATGCGCTTCTTCGATGAACGGCGCGTAGTCCTTTGCCTGCCCAAAGAGTGCGGCAGCGTGCGCCACCACACGATAAAAAAGATTAACGCCCACCGAAAAATTTGCACCGTAGATTAGAGCGCCGTTCTGTTCGACAACCATCTGCCAAACTTCGTCTTGTTGCGACTGCCAACCGGTGGTTCCTTCAACAAGCGGCACCTTAGCGCGAACACAGGCCGAAACATTTCTTTCCACCGCCGCGGCTACTGTGAAGTCGATCGCTACGTCGTGTCCGCGCAGCTGTCCAGCCAAGTCCTCAAGCGCGCCAGCGTTGCTCGAGGTTATGACTGCGCCGATCTCGTGACCCGCAGCACGCGCCTGGCTCGCGACCAGTTGACCCATCTTGCCGTTTCCTAACAAAGCGATCTTCATTTGTCTTACTCGCATCAAGTCGAAGTCGCGCTCTTTGTTTCAACTCTCGCGGACAACAGTCTTGCCAGGCTCACGTAGAGCTCGACGGCGCGGCTCAATTCGGATTTGGAAATACATTCGTGGTCAGTGTGCGCATCGAGGATCGAGCCGGGACCAAGCAATAGCGGCTTCCCCCAACGAGTCAAGTAAGGAATATCAGTTGTAAAGCGCACCACGCATTGGGGCAACTCATCGAGAGCCATTAGTCGTACCGGGGCGTGCTGCGAAGAGTATTCGATTTGAGCTCGATCACCGACTGCGGTTGCAATGATTTCTTTGATCGGCTCGACTTCGGTCACAAGTCGCATCTGTACTTCAGCGGCAGCCTTCGCCGGCACGATATTAGGTTTCGTACCGCCTGTGATCGTGCCGACGTTGCAAGTGGTTTCGCCAAAGACATCGTCAACGGGCCAATCGCAATGACGCAAGACATGCAACACGTCGAGCAGTTTCTCGATCGCCGACTCGCCATTTTCGGGATAGGCGGAGTGTGCCGCACGACCCGCAGTCGTAAGCGTGAAACGCAAAGAACCTTTAGTGCCAATCGCCAGAAGGTTGTCGGTTGGCTCTCCATTTATTAAGTAGCAGCATTCGCTTGCCCACTTGTGTTCGTTTGCGACCACGGCTCCCGCACTGGCCATTTCCTCGTCCACCGTAAAGAGCAAACCGATCTCCTCGTTGCCGCTTGCCCGCAGCTTCTCGGCGGCGCTGATTTGGGCGGCGATAATTCCTTTCGCATCGCACGCGCCGCGCCCGTGGATCGTGTCTGCGTCTTCTCCGGAGATGATATGCGGCGGGACGGTATCCAGGTGAGTCGAAAAAACAATACGCGGCGGAGCCACTGTCCTGGCTATGACGTTCGCACGCTCGCCCGCGACCGGTTGCAGTTCAACCTCGTAACCGAGACGTCGCAAATAGGACGCGAGAAAGTCAGCCACTGCCGCTTCCGCGCCGGTTACAGAGGGAACGTCAATCAACTCTCGGGTAAGTTGGAATAGATCCATAAACGTCTTTGTGATCAACGTAGCAAGTTCATATTCTGCTTGCTGCTTTTCTACTGGGCACCCTGATCGGCGCCGGCTCCCCGTCGCGCGCCTCAAAAAAAGTCATGTGCAAACGGGAAACTGCTTCGCTTAATTGGCGCTCCTCAATCACGAAAGTGAGGTTAATGCTCGATGAGCCCTGGGAAATCAACATCACGTTGATGTCGCTGATGGTGCTGAAAACGCGCGCGGCGATTCCCGGTGTGCCGCGTAAGCCGGCGCCGACGACACAGATCATCGCCCTCTCAGTTTCGACACTCACCGTTCCCAGTAATTCTAACTCCGCCACAATCGCGTCGAGTTCACTGGCATCATCCAACGACAGCGAGACGCTCACTTCCGAAGTGGTAACAACGTCAACCACAGTTCGGTGTCGATCGAAGACTTCGAAGATCGCGCGCAGGAACCCATAAGCGCCCAACATCCGCGCCGAGCTTACCTGGACGGTGGTGATGCCAGTCTTGTGTGCAATTGCTTTTACAGTTTGTGCCGCAGTCTCAATCTCCGCGCACACCAACGTGCTGGCGCCCTGAGGCGCTCGTGAGTTGCAGATGCGAACAGGAATCGCGCCTTCGACGGCAGGCTGAATCGTTTTTGGGTGGAGCACCTTGGCGCCGAAGTAAGCAAGTTCGGCAGCCTCAGCATAAGAGAGCCGGGGGATCGTAACCGCTCGTGGCACCACGCGTGGATCAGCCGTGAGCACACCCGGAACGTCGGTCCAAATCTGAATCTCACGCGCCACGATGGCAGCACCAACGATGCTGGCAGTGTAATCAGAACCGCCACGCCCGAGAGTGGTGGTCACGCCTGCGACCGTTGCACCCATGAACCCACCAAGCACTGGAACTTTCGCAGCCAGCAACGCGGGGGAAATTTCTGCTTTTGTTCGCATCGTGGTTTCAGGAAGCAAGGGTGCGGCGATGCCAAACTCCTCGTTGGTGATGATGCATCGTCGCGCGTCAATCGTGATCGCATTAACGCCGCAGGACCTCAAAGTCGCCGCCAGCAAAGCACTCGAAAGTTGTTCGCCCGTAGCGAGCACAGCGTCTCGCAAGACAGCTCGACTTGAGAAATCGCAGCTTAACGACTGCAGCCTCGTGCAAACCTCAAGTTCGTGAGACTTCAAAGTCGCGTTGAATTTGTCGGCTTCTGCGGGGCTCAGTAGTTCCTCGCTCACCGCTGCATGTTCAGCGAAATAAGGTTGTAGCAAGCCCGTAGCTTCAACGTCTTGTTTGTTCGCCGCCAGCTCAACCGCGGCGAGTAGCGCATCAGTCATCCCGCTCATCGCCGAGACGACAACGACCGGGCTTTGTTCAAGCCGACCGGCAACGATATTTGCCACACGTCGAAATGCACTGGCGTCTTCCACCGAGGTTCCGCCAAATTTCATCACGATTGGTTGGGTTATAGTGATCACG